>CACZUS010000004.1 GCA_902784425.1 uncultured Bacteroidales bacterium | reverse complement strand
TGATATACAAGATATATAACAATCGGAATAATAGGTAAAAACATTAATTTGAATACTTCTGTATAACTATTCTCTATCTTAACAAAAATGATTTGGGGCGATAAGGCTTCTATGAAACAGAAAAAGAACACAATAAACTCCGAAACCAACATTATCGGCACTAAGACAAATAACGTGGGATAAACAGACTTCCACAAATTCATTTCGGTTGACGTGAAACAAAGAAAGAGATATACAATGATAAGAAGGAATAAAACAATCTCAATGATTAAAAACAATCCACACATACCTGAGTTATAATCACACAATATCAGTTTTTCTACCTCTGTTCTAGAGCTTTCATCCACTTCGTTTGTCTTGAAATGAAACAAATAAAAAGGATTGATTATTCGAGATAATATCGATGCCGTATCAACCGAACCATTGTCTTTGATCATCCGAACTGGTAGTCCAAACTCATCAAAATCAGCAAAATAGATAGCATCCACAAAGCATTGTAACCCTGAGATATAATTATAGTGCTTCGCCTTCTCCTCATAATTGAACATCAAGTTCAAATCCAAATTTTTGTGCGATGGTTCCTTGGCTCCATATACATAACATCCGTCTGCCTTATCCACTAAGCTATCCACCACCAAACTTATCGTCTTAACAAACTTCGCCATCTCTCTGGGTCTATCAAATCGATAATCTGGAAAATAAAAATTAACGCCACTGACGTGTTCATGTCGAAGAACACTCATAGAGTCTCCAAACAAGTTCAGTATCAATCTCTTTTGTGATGAGTCTGACAACAAAAAATGCTCTGTATAAAGATCTCCTGAGAACATAACAAGCAACTCTGTCTGTTCCTTTTCTTCCCAATTCTGTGTCGTATCGTTGATGTATGTACGAAAATTAGTCTCCACAAGCGAACCGCCTGTCATCGGATCTACAACATACCCTAAATATGATTCATGATTATCTAAATACGTATTCGAATGTCGATCCAAATGTTTATATACATCACTCATCCAATAAGGAACTATAAAAAAAGACAATTTCTTGCGATCATAGCTGTCTATCACTTTTGTAAGTGAATCCACTTCATACCGAAGATAGGCAGGTAAAGAATCAGTCTTTGTCTCACTCGTCTCAACAATAGGTTTTTCTGGTTCCTTAACTGGCTCCTTCTTTTCTGGCTCTTCATCCGTCGTATCTTCTGTTGGCATGTATTCTCCCACTTCGATGGTCAAGTATTCTGTTTCTTCAGACATTATACTAACAAACTCCACAGAGTCCTTTTTTTCCTCTATCTCTTCTGGAACAACGATTTCAGGAGATGGAAGCTGAAACTCGGAATAATGCTCACGTATATAATTCCATCCCTCTACCGTTTGAGAAGAGAATGGATAGTATCTGCTGAAGGCGCTACCAAAATCACCCGCCCAATTAAGCGAAGGCAACAGCATGCATACGCACAAAACAACTATTTTAAATCTACAATCTCTCATTGATTATTCTATGAAATATTTCTTTTGTTAATTTTTTATTGTTAGTTGAATACAGATGGATAGCACATTTACGTATCAGATTTGCTATATTTCCGCCCGAGATCTCATTCTGAACTGCAAGACTAAGGATTTCTTCTTTATCAGCATCCAACCAATTGTCTGGCAACATATTATCCCAAAGTTTTTTCCTTTGCTGTTCATCTGGAATTGGGAAATAGACCATCGACTGAAATCTTCGAGCAAAAGCTTCATCTATATTGGATTTCAGATTCGTCGCCAATATGATGATTCCATCATAATCCTCCATTCGTTGCAAGAGGAAGGCCACCTCTTGGTTCGCATGACGATCATTAGAGGTATTGCCTGATGTCCTTTTTCCAAATAGTGCATCAGCCTCATCAAAAAACAGAATCCAATTCCGACTTTCTGCTAAATCAAATACCTTAGCCAAGTTCTTCTCTGTCTCACCTATATATTTGGAAACGATCATGGATAAATCCACCCGATAAACATCCATATTATTACGTTTACCTAACAATGTGGCAGCCAATGTCTTACCCGTACCAGGAGGACCATAGAACAATGTGCGGTATCCTTTTTTCAAGTATTTTTTCAATCCCCACTCTTCCATGATTGTATGATGACCTGCAATCCATGTATTAATATCCTCAAGCGCTTCTTCAACTTTATAATCCACCACCAGATCCTCCCAATTCAACTCTGTCTCAATCAGTTTAGCAGGGAATCCAGAGCCATAGGTCGGTTTAAACTCTCTATCAAACAATACTTTAGACAAAAACTCATCGGATACCTTTAACTGTCCACTAAGGAACGGTTCTCCTCTGCCAGCTCCCTCCAACCCTAAAATATTATTTTTATAAAACCAATGGTCTTCAGTAAATAGAGACATCACATCTCCCCTTTTCTCTACATTATCACCTGCCAATATAAATGCAGCTGTTTCGCCCGTAGGAAGGAACCCTCCATGAGACATTCCCTTCCATCCACCAAATTCAGTATAAGGACGACCGGTGTTACTATTCGAAGAAAAGAAAATATCAAGAGACTGAGGAGAGATATGTGGCATAAGAGCCAACATAACCACAACAAACTCATCTAATGTCATGTGATCTATCCCCATCATCTTATTCAATTGCGGATTTACAGGATATTCAATATCCTCTAGTCTAGCATACGCACTCTCGTTTTTAAAATACAGAGCGATTGCTGTTTCAAGGATTTTATGAAACCATTCTATATAACGAATTGTAATCATCTGACTCATGAATTTTTCTATTTAATTAATGATTTTTATTTCCATTCCACAACAATCATTTTCTCCATCCAACTATGTTTAATCATCTTGAAAGTCCACGGAACCATTTCCAACAGAACATCATAACCACGCTCATGTACCTTCATCTGCCACGTTTGTTGTTCATTATCACACCTCAAATCAGCAGATCTCTGTAGAAAGGAGACTCGAAAACCGCCATCTGACGTATTCTTAACTTTCTCCCATTGTTGTTTTACAGCCCCTAACATACTATCTGCCAATTGGATTTCTTTCTCTGTCAGTTTACAAAAAAGAGGTACCGGGCTAACACACTTAAGTCCCACTAAAATTCTATTCAAGAACAAATCGGACTCCTTATGATTCCGTTCCTCTCCATATACAATATATTGTAGAAGGAAGATGGCTCTTATTCGATTCTCATCATTCAAGAAATCCTTCCCTTCTGAGTTCAAATACCCCACATATTGGAAGAGTCGTGGCAGGAAAGGAGCCAACAACACAAGACCAGCATTCTCTATCGTCCATATTTGTTTTTCTTTTATAACTTCCGATTCAAGAAGATCCTCTATATCATTTTTTTTCTGATACGTATCCAACTGTTCATACAATTCTTTTCCCAGATTCGTCTCTCCATGTTCTATCATATTCGCATCCTTATCATTTGATTCATCAGCATGAGACAACATTTTACTTCTAAGTTCTTGTTTCAAGCTGCTCAAATCAATCATCTCCTTCAAACATTCCTTGATTTCTTTAAGCGACCATGAGAAGTATGATTTAGAAGATAATAGAATCAGTCGGGACAAAAACTGCTCAGACGATTCGTTCAGAATAGATGCTGAGACACCATATGTTGCAAGCTGATGATAAAGATGTTTCAGTTCATTCAACACTATATTTATCCGACTATCCGATATACAATTCAAGAATAAGAACATCTTGTCTGGATCATTCTTCAGACAAACCAGAATCTCATACACCGACAAATCACCAGCTTTCCATAAAGAAGCCAACATTTGAGGATAGGAACGCATGGCGAAATCCAATGATTTCTTCTGATACTCAACAGGAACGTTATTCCTACCAAACGATAATACAAGCATCTGTCGGGTTTCACTTTCCGTCATAGAGCTCTGTCCTTGAACAAGCTCCATAAACAAATCTTCGACAATGGCAAGCAGTTCAATCGTCTTCTTATCCCCAGAATTTTCGTTTGCTTTTAACATCAACCCATACGTCCTTAAGACATCCGAAAGAGAAAGATTATAATGAGAAGAGAGTTCTTTCAGAACTTTCAAGACATACAGCTTTCTAGAATAAATAGCCCCTTGAGGAATTAGTAAGCAAGAAAAAAGAAGTCTCCATTTTAGTAAAGAGAAGTCGTCATTCACTTTTCCTTCCCCCAGAGCTCCACCATGTTGACTAAGATTACGAGCATAAAGGACGATAAATGAACCATCTGCAGGATGTAACGAAGCGATCAACTGTTCCAATTCGATCTCTGTATGCTGAGAATAGAATTTTTGGAACAGAATATAATCCTGGACAATCGACATCAAGGCATTGGTATTAACGATTGCAGATGAGTTCTCATCCGATACTGCTTGCTTTGGAGAACCATCATCATATAATCGTTGGAGATCACTTAATATAGAGGACAAGTTAGCAGCCATAGGAGTTGAATCATCATGCGTTCCTTCGAGAAACAGTCTTAATAAATCAACAATAGAAACATTATAATGATTAGACATTTCTCTAATAACAGACTGTACGAACATCAATCTGGCAAAGCTAAGTTCAGGCATACCAACGGCAACCCGTAACATGAACTGCCACTTGATTTGACTATACTCATTACCACATTTGCCTGACAAAACACCTTTATTCTTGTGACTTTCAATTCGATTGTCAAAACAAAAGATAAAACCGGCATCCTGAGGGAATAGAATAGAGATAATGTTTCTAATCTCCTGTTCAGGCAATACAGAGACCATTCTGCGTAATTTGTTTTCATCCGACAATACAAAGACCAAATTATCTCTTGACATCAGGAAATCCTTGAACAATGGATTCTTATCTTTCGTCTGGGAAACAGAAACAATAGTATCAGCATCAGTAGTATCAAACGAGAGAGATGAGTTTTCTTTCACTATCTCTACCAACAATTCCGTAAATTCCAGTCTGTAAGCACTAAAAGCCTCCATCTCATTCAAGGCAACAACAATCCACCTTACCAACAACGAAAATTCCAAGTTATAATGTGCCGATAATCGTTTGAGCGTATAAGCGACAAACTCTTTCTTCGAGAACCATGTCTTTCCTTCCGTATATAAGTAGCTAAGAACCACCTGCCATAAGACATTACGATATGTATTATCATCAACGCTAGACATCTGAAGTTTATGAGAATAACTCTTGTATTCCGCCATGTGCAATCTAACATAAAGACACACATAATTAGATTCATCCGGGTGTAATGTTTGAACTAGCAGTTCTAAATCCTCATCGTTAAATTGTTGAGAAAGACGTTGAAGAATAAAATCATAATGGCCATAGCTTTCCAGAAATGAACGAAGCGCTGAAGAAGAAGATTCAAGAGTCATTCGTAACAGACAACTTATATCTAAAAATTTCTCATCAATACCCGATAACAAACAGCCATGAAGAAGGAAATAAATCAAATGTTCACATGCCGACAAAGACTTTGTTTTTCGGCAAACATTCACTTTCAAATTTCCACATTCGACAGGAGTATGAGCGTTTGACAACTGTAATTTCAACGATTGCAATTTTTCTCTCAATCTCGCAGAAAACTCCTGATCAAAACGTTTTTCTGATATGGTTCCAAGATCCAATTCAAGTTTTTCTATTTCAATAATATCGTCTTCATTATCAAAGACAGACCATTCCTCTTCGAATACTCTTTCAAAAGAATTTCGGAAGAACTCATTCCACCTCTGGTAGAGTTCTCTGGCAAAATTCTCTGTCGAAGAATTCAATAAAAAACGGCAAGTATCGACATTCATAAAATTCATTTTTTCAACCATTCTAACAATTTTGTTGACAGCACATCCGCACCCAATTTTCGCTGAGTGGAAAGCATATACTTCCAAAAATCGAAATCAGCCTTGAACGCATTCCTTGTTGAAATTGGGAACCATTTTATATACCGAACAGCAATATGTGCTGGTATTCTTTTCTTTAACAAAAAGAAACAGCAATTACAAAAATGCTTATCCTGTAGTAACTCATCGGAAGCAAAAAATATAACAGAGATTGTAAACATATCCTCTTCTGGGATCTCCATAGATTGAGAATAAGACAAAAGAGGGTGTTCAACAATAAAAAAATCAAATTTTTGTTCATCAATTCCAAGTAAAAGCTTTAAATAATTTTCCACACCGGAACATTTGTCGAAAGATGGTTCCAATAAATTCATAGCCTTTCCCCTCTCCTTACCATAAGAAGCTAAATATTTTGCGAAAGTCAGACGAGCATCAGGTTTGCGCGTACCATGGAAATTAACACCTCCTAACTTGCTATACTCTCCATAAAGGCTTTCTATCATATCGATCCAACCAGATGCTATTCCATATTCTCCATTTAATAAAGAATGAATGTTATTTAATTTATCTAACACCTCTTCAAAAAAATCATCAAACCAAGAAAGATAAACCTTTAATTGTCCAGCATCATCCATGGTCGAAGTGGTCGATCTATTGATAGAGATAGCTCTTCCATTCACGCCATAGCAATCAGGGAGTCCATCGGACAATGGAGTGTGCTGTAATTTACCATGATCCACACCCGTCAATAGAGTGCCATTCTCTTTGTCTTGCGCACTGAAATTAGGTGAGTCCATTTTCATATATCGATAATTCTGAAGAAGTTTATATACCTCATCAACATCTACAGGAACCCTTTGTCCATTTCTCCAAAGACAAATAGAATTCAAATCCTCGTCAAAAGATTTAATGACATAAGAATGATAAAAATCAGGCACATAAAGTTTATCAACATAACGACGTTTTCCATCTGAAAAGAAGAGATTTGACACTCTCTTCACTCCATCAATTTTATTAACGACTGAATACAAATCAGATATAACAAAACAACCGTCTTGGTTCGTTAATGATGATGGATCTATCAATTTTCGTTGACTTGGACCATCATAGAGTTCATCTACCATTTTTCCCCGATTCATTTCCTCATCAACAGATATATACGATGCACCAGAACTAAGGAATATCTGAGTCTGATAATAGATATCTGCCAACAATCGTTCGGCATACGTTTCCATATTTATTTCAACATTCGCATGAAGTAGAAGCTCTATGGATTGAGAAAAAACCACCTTATTAAGGATCTCGCATAGATTTCTGTTTGCATGAAAAAGTTGTTCAACACGAGCAACAATATCCTGTTTATGGGAATCAAGTGTATTCGAATAAGTATCTAATACAAAATCATACGAGCAAGCATCTTTGTTTACAATTACTTTTACATCTGACACATCTTCAATCGAAGACAAAATCAACAAACGATAATCTGTTGGTGTGACAGGTATAGTTGTAAAGACCTCCTCGGGCGAATACATCATTGATTTCCTCGGATCAAACGTCTCGCCAGAAGTAAAATAATCTTGTAAATCAAAATTTAGTCTATAATCCAGTTCCCATAGAGCATAATTCATCTGTTCAAGAATGGTCACTCCAGGATCATGCAGGTTATAATCTGTCCATATATTACCTGACAGTTCCTGCAACTGAGAGATAGACTCCTCTTGAAGAATTTCAAAAGAATTTTTCTCCTGCTGATTACGCTCTATCGATATATGCTTCATTCTATTAATTAATTTTCTCGCCTCTATTTTTCCTGAATGTAAAAAGTTATCTTCGCTCCTTCTCCAAAATCAGAGCGTGTACGTATCTGTAGTCCATGAACATTCTGTCCATTATCACTCTTTCTTTTATGCCATCGGATTTGTATTTTATTAAACCATGAGCCGAACCACGAATTACACAAATACACCACCTTCTTATGTTTCCCAAAACAATTCATTGCCGAAGCTTCACACATAGCATACAAACCTGAGCCTTTCTTTCCACATGCCTTAGCCACAATATAATAAGCAGAACACGCATAATCATAATCACTAATATCATGCCACTGACCATTCGCACGCACCTCTATCATCTGACCTCGATACGACATTGCAGAAACATTACCCTCAACCCTAAGTTCAGAAGATAGTGAAACTAACCCATTTTGATGTAGTTCAATAACAGAATCATCTGTTTCACCTCTTTTTATACAAATTGTCCCCTTATCATTGACAGAGAAGCGCCAAGCAGCCTCACCATCCAAAATATCTTGACGAATTTCCATAACATTGCCTGCTCGACTACCATTGGTCGGAGAAAGGACAAGTCCCCCTTCCGAAGTCTTTACCAACCCATCATCAACAATATTAAGCATCGAATCAATTAAATCAGCAAACTGAGTACTATCAGGTTTCTTACCTGGCATAAAATACTCTTTTAACGTACGTCTATTTGTTTTTGCCATATTTGCAGTTATTTAGCAGTCCAACGTTTCATTAATATCAAATTTAGGTGCTTCAATAACGAATGTATCACCAATTTCGAAATCACCAATTCCAGAAACACCATTCCATTCTGCTTCACTAACAAGTGGTTTCACATACACATCCTCGATACATAAGACAGCCCATTTTTTCGAAGGAGCGATTCTAAATTCTTCGACATCATCTAATGACCACTCATAAATATCGCGCTCATAACAATTCTCAGATGTAGAATATACATGTATGACTTTAAATCCATACACTAAAGAAACTCCACGAATTGTACGAATAGCATTTTGTAAATCCATGACAGAAAAGGAGTGCCCCAACACCGGAGACACATTTCCACTCAACCATGGAGACACGCACAACTCCAACGCCTTACGAACTTGATTCACAACACTACCAGAAGAGACTCCTCCTTGTGTTTTCACTCCACAGAACAAAGTCACATACTCATATTCCGGATTAATCACATCAACAAAAACAAAAGGAGAAATATAATTTTTAAGACATACCTCCATTTCTCGTAACTCGGAATCAGTACACAAAGGCACCGTTTCAATCGTCTCCTTTTTTTTAAGAACAACCAAAGTGACAAGAGGATGTCTTCCTGTTTTTTTTACATCAATATGAGGTAGACACACCACTCTATCGATTTGTAAAAAATTCTGTAAAATCAACTTTTCATAATCGTCTGCCAGTAATGCTCTATTTCTATGAGATATTCTCTCTTTGATTCTTATCTGCATCTCATCTGATGATTCATTTTCCCTTCGTCCTTTAATCGGAGATACTTGTGTGAACGATTCTATTCCAACAATAGAACTAAATTCTTCATCGGTCTCTTCTGTTTCTACCTGAACAACATTCGTATAAACCATCTTTGCTTTAGCACACCTTTTATAATCTTTTTCCACCAATGCAGAAATCCATAAACAACCATTAGCATCAAGCATATCCGAGAAAACCATCTCAGGCATTAACAATGAGACATAACCGCTCTCCAATAGTCCATTTGTAGTGTCCGACAACACATTTGAATCAGGGAAATTTATCCAGCCTTCTTCAGTTCGATATGACCAAGTTATTTTAGGAATATTCCACATCTCAACCATCATATCATTTAATTCAAGATAAAAATTCAAGACAGAGACGCCCAAAGTTCCGGTTAGAGAAATAACCAATCTACCACCCTCCTCCATTCCATTAATAAGCGGAATGGGGCTCATGAAGTTATCTTTTCTGTCTGAAAATCCGAATGCTGGTTGCAAATAAGAAACATCGATTTCTGATGCTCCCCCTGCAATGAATTCAGTTTCTGCTTCAGCCTTATATCCAAGACTAATGCTATCAACCATAGGTGTCACGGGTTGTTTCGGTATAGGTAACGGGTGTTTTATTTTGCTGTTTAACAACATCGTTTCTGCAAAGATTTTATGGTAGAGGGATTCTCCGAAACCCATGGAAGGAGAAGAGAATACAAACCTATAAAAGCCGCATGGCACACTACCATATTCAAACTCAAAATTTTCAAGATGTTTATCGGATATTGCAGGTAACGACAAAGAGAAAAATGACCTCTCCACAAGAGTTCCATCAGGCGTAGGTTTCTCGTCTAATGATGTTCTAAACATATATTGTTCATCGTTATTCAAGGAAGGTTTCCATGAATACCCACTCAAATACTCTCCTTTAACCCTAAATGACGTATTATCTATAATTTCAGAATCATTAGACACATACGAAGAATAGTATTCCTTCATTCCACATCTATCACTTGGCAAGCCTCTCCATGAGAAAGAAAGATCCACTTGAGATACCCTCTTATTCATCATCTCTTCGCTACCAACAACAAACCAAGAACCTAACATAGCACTACTTCCGAATGGACTGAAAGGTTGTGTTACATCAACCTGTCCTAAATCGTTATGCAACTGAAAGTTTTTTAATCCATCAACAGACACTGACACCTTTACTTTTTTCAATTTAATCACTCGACACCAGCTATATGAATATAACCAAGCTCTGGTTGACACCATCATCCGTATTTCTGGATTTGAGCATTCCTCTAAGGCAACTAAAGCTGGAAAATTTGAATCTACATCAATAGAAATAGATAAGCCTCCTTCCGTATTCGTTTCATAAAAATCCATTAAAAAGTTTTCCGTTTCTATTAAGCCCATAGAAGTACTCAAAAAAATACGGAAAGTTCCTTCGTTCAAAACCTTATTTTGAGCCTCTTTCTCACTAATCCGCTGACATTGACTAACTTGTCTGATCATATCCCTAAAATAAGACACAGAATCCTCTGTAAGCACATAATGGACATCAATGTGTCTATGTCCACCCTCCAACTTGAATATTGAGCTTCTCAATCCAATTCCTAATTTCTTATCACGATCATCATCCTTTGGAACAAAAGAAGACAAGGTTAGATTCGTCACATAATTTAAATCCGATTCGGGGTGCCGTTCTTTTGTCTTTCCTATTTCCAACCATGACAAACTATTTAATTCAACCGTTGTCAAAACCAAATCAGAAAGAGTTCTACCACAAATCGTTTTACCTTCATGATTAATCCAGATTCGAGTGTTAGCAGGAAGAGTAAACGAAGGTATTCCATGTGCAATTTTTGCAGAAACCCAAAATTTACCATTTTGTTCTTCTCGACACTTAACTCCTAAAATCTTATCATAATAAAAATCATTAATGCCTTGCAATCTACAATTGAAAGATTCTGTCATTTTTGCATATTTAGAAAGGAAATAAACCATCAAGGACAATGATGGATCCATGTTCCCACTATGCATTATCTCTTGCAGATAGACCGGTATTTTCGACTGTAAAGATTCTATTAAGGCAACAAGTTGATGTCCAGTTCTGAACAGAAAATCATGTGCAGATGACAATGATATATCATTTATCATAGCACATTTCCATATCCCCTCTAGATTTTCAAATTCTAACGTTGGAAAAAGTCTGCACATCTCCTGATAAATAGCAGACCATTTATCTTTTATATATTCATTTAAATCAGTTAAAAGAAGATAAGAATAAGACTCTTGAATAGAGGCCCACTCCATTCGTTTTCTCCAATCTTCAATACAGGTCAACTTGGTTTTAATTTCCCTTTTTATTAAATCCTCCACGGAAGGATTTGTACCGATAGAATGGAGTAATGGCTGAATGTCAGACATATCGCAAGACATGATTTCTGTACAAACGGAGATTGGCTGATATTTATATATATCAGCCAAAGACTCACAAATTCCATTCGGAAGCATAAACTTTTTTTGAGCAGCTGACTTCATGGCTTTACATAATAACCTATTAAAATCTGCATCTAAAAAAGTTATGTTTGAACAAGTCTTACGCGTTCTATTAGACCGCGCAGTTCCTCTTATATTATAAATGCTCCTCATAGTAATACGGGAATACCAAATTACTTCTAACATTTGTCAACCGAATGGTATAACGTAATTCTATTCGTAATACACCATTATACTCATCCGTCATATCTAAAAATATATCGTTAAGCGTTATTCTAGGTTCAAAGTATAACACAGCCTCTTCGATAGCCGCTTTCAACTGAGTTCTTGTTGTCAAATCCATATTATGACAAATCATGTCATAAATACCGATGCCATATTCTGGCTGCAAAAACCTTTCACCCTTACGCGTACTCATCAACACGATAAGGCTCTGTCGAATATCCTCCTCTTCTGACACCATTCTCGTTGGTGTATGTGCTTTATCAAATGACGGTGGGAAAGACCACCCTTGACCTAAAAAAGATGACATTTTTTGATATTTATATCTTAACAATAAATCTTTTACACGTACAGAAAAAAACTCATGTTTTTATCCAATTAGCACAGTTGGGCATCCAAGGACAATAGTTCCTCCATGAGCAGTTGTATCCCCTACTCTTGCCGCGGGTCTATTTCCAATAAAAACGGTAGAGGATCCCGTTACAATCGTATCAGGAGGGCCAACACACGTACACGTATCCCCTACCACAGAAGCTGGCAATCCACCAATCAGGACTGTTGGCACTCCAGGTCCAATAATAGGTCCGCCCACATGAGGAACAGGAGGCGTACCTGGTGTTTGCATAGGACACACGTGCATATCTGTTACTCTAGCTGCTAATCCCATAATCTATCTCTTTAATTAATTTTCACTAACGCACCTTTAATTGTAGTATTCACAGAAGAAGAAACCTCTGTTGCTAATGATGAATTAACCTTGGCATTTATTTTGGCCTTCAACTCTATATTTTTAGCTTCCATCTTCAAGTCTCCAGTACTAGTTGACATCTGAATGTTTTTCTTTGCTGACATCTTTATATCTGTCGCATCAATCGTAAGTGTTTTTTTTGTACTGATAGCAATACCATCACCTGTCATCTCCAATTTATTGGCATTTTGATCTACGACTGTGACTTTCTTTTCCTTTTCACAAATCAGTATTTCATTACCACCTGGAGTACCTATCTTAATGGATTGATTTTCATCATCCATCAAAAAAGTCAATTTTTTAGGTGATACAATAGCTCTTTTGAAATTCTGATCATCATACTGAAACAAAGCATTATTTTTAGAACTATACAAAGAGCCTAAAATGATTGCCATCGTCGGGTCATTATTGACAAAACCTAGAATAACTTCATCGCCAACCAAAGGAACGAAATGACAGCCAGAGCCATCGGAAGCCAACATCTGAGAAAGTCGAGCCCATACACACCCTTCATTATCATTATGCAATGGTAGTTTCACTTGTACTCTAAATTCAGACATGGGATCACCACTCAACTTCTGTACCACACCGATATGTAATCCTTCTATTCCCGGCAAAAATCCAGATGCAGCAGGAGCCATCACATCAGTTTGTTCTGTTATATTGAAAGATGACACACCCATACCCACTTCCGTTATCCATGACCCTGGTTGATAAATATGCGTAACACTTCCAACAAAAACATTTCCGTTAAACCGATCGCCCATTCCCTCTAATTTGATCATGCAACAAGGTTCCACATCAGCACAACCACAGAAAGAAAACTTACCTCTGTATCTAGACAAATTAGACCTCATCAACTGTGATGCTCCCCAGTCTTTAAGAACAGCATTATCATTACAAGCCTCATTTTGCAAAAAGAGCTTCTGAGAACCCATAAAACCTGACAATTGTGAAGAAGTAACATTTCCTTGATTATTCTCTTTCGAAGAATTCACCTCAGAAAAAAGCAATCTTTGCTCTTTCGGACTCCACCCAACACACTGTGCAGAAGAGACTTGATTCTCTGCTATCAATTCTGCATCAAAAGAATACATATCATGACCATATTTAACCGTCAGCACCTCCTTCTTTGAAAAATCAGGAGCAACAGCTTCGACTGTCTTGTCTTTGGTTGTCAACAACAAACCACAAGCATCAGCTCTGGAAAGAGCAAAATCCCAATCTGTACAATAGTATTGCACCATCTGCTCATGTTTAACCTGTGTCACATCAGATTTCACGGATAGGCCATTCGAGCTCAAGACTTCAGAAATTATTTCCTTATCAGACTTTTTAATAAAAACTCTGTTTTTCCTTTGGATTGTTGCTTTAATCGCATGACTCTTACAAGTAACAAGAAGCAACATAGGACCAGACATATCATTTAACATACGGATACGCTGCGATGTAACCACCCCACTGAAAACTTTTTTGTTATCACTCTCAAAACCCAAAAGGATATCAATTTTAGAACCAATCATGAAGTAAGATGCCGCACTTTCCGGTATATTAGATTTAGGCATATCGCCACAATAAACCTGAATTTCAGCATAACCTATACGATTCACTTCATGAACAACTTTTATCTGTCGATATCGAAGTTTTTGACTCAACACAGTCCCATCGCTACGAATTTCGTACGTAACTGACTTACCGAAATTATCAATCGTTGTCTTCATAATCACAATCTAATTTTTATCCGACAAAGGAGGAAAAAAAAGTTTCGTGCCAGGAGCAAGATGCCTGAACCCAGACAAACCATTCACACGAGCGACATCAGTTACATATCCGATAGAACCATAGACTTCTTTACATAACTGAGGCAACGTATCCCCAGCCTTGACAGTAAAGAGGTGAGAAAGATCTGGGGAACTCGTGTTTTTTTCTTTCTCTTCCGTCTCCACATCAACAAACTGAGATATTTGCAAATCAACTTCTGCCCGCAAAGGTTCTCCGTCAGCAGCAAACAACGTATATTTAACGCTCTTACTACTTAAACGTCCCTTAAAATTCAATGTACCCCAAACAACTTTTAAAAACGGAGTTTCATGTGTCTTACCAACATATTTTTCACAAACCTTTTCAAGCTTTTTTATGCTATCGTCAATAGAATTTGACCCTATTATAACACCCGTATTGTCTAAATAGAATTTCATAGAGAATTTTTTCCCTTCTAATCCTTTGAATGTAGGCGATTTCTCGCCTACACTTTGAGGATTGTTATATGTAATTCCACTATTTTCCGAGTACTCAACAGGATTGACCAGCATCGAAAAACGTCCTTGTTCCGAGCTATACTTACAATCTGTATAAGATATTATCTCCAGTTTTTTTAAAGCGCTCAATGTATTGAATTTTAAATATTTTCACTCCGCCATCTAATAGAAGTATAATCAAAGAACCTACTGATTTATCTATCGTGCTTTATCATTCTGTCTGAAGAACTTATCTCTATACCGTAATTCAGTTCAAGGTCACAAAGTACCTGTTGTTTAACCTCTTTTACGACATCTTCTAATTTTTCAGACCATTTCGGATTAGACTCTACAGTAGTCTTAACAATTATTTCCTTGATAACAATAGACATTATAAATATCTTGTAATTCTATAAAATGCTAACTCAGTTGTCTCCATCACCAATTCTCCATTCTTCGCGGAAAAATTTCCCACATCCCATTTTACTGGATATGCATCAGAAATATACCACATACACTGTTTGTTTCCATCTGAATCCAACAAAGAAATCATCAGATCCATCGTCGTAACGTTCTTTTCATCTTCGAAGGTACAGCTCACCCAATTATCAAAAATATCTCTAACAATAGGATTGATAGCTCTTTTAAGAACAAGGTTGCCATGCTTTAATTCCTTAGGAACTTCATAACCGACTCCACCACCCTCTGGAATATGAACAAGTTCAATCTGCTGATTCAAGCCAGAAACTTCGTGAAACCGAAGACTAATTCCAAGCATCTGCACATCAAAATAGAAAGAGACAGGATAAGACCACAAGTCCAGCATAAATCAAAAATTATTTATTTTCAATAACAAGACCTTCATGAACTAGAGTGATTCCCTCTACAGCAGCTTCATTGCCATCTGATTTAAGCGTAAGTCCTGTGACCTTTGAAGGCCATGCATTCTTCAACTTCCAAACCATAGTGGCATTACCCTGCTCATCCAAAAGGCTGATTGTCACACTTCGTCTCTTTATGGTATTCATTTTGATTTCATTAAACCAATCAAAAAACTTATTATCATGAACAAACACTCCTTTCTTTAGTTCCACATCACTGTTTTTCTTGATTCCAGGCATCTTAATTGTAGAGAACTCTGGACTATTTCCATGTCTATACTCTATAACCTGAACCTCAGTATTCAATCCAGAAACCTCTTTTACAGCAATTTCTCCCAAATCTTCAATTTCGACTTTGAAATAAAACACGGGCAATGGCCACACGTTATCTTGAACTTCTCCTGCCATATATTAATTCCTTTTATATTTAGTAAATAATTATTCTGTTTTTATGACTCCTGCATCTTCTGCTGGAATGTAATTTCAATGAACTCTGCCGGACGTGTTATTGCCACCTGAACAGATACTCTCATAATACCTTCCAACACATCTTCTGGTGTCATCGTATCCCCCAATCCCACATGTACATTGAAAGCCTCATCAGGTGTTGCGCCAGCTAAACCACCTCTTTTCCAAATTCCATTCAGAAAGTTTTGAATCATGGTACGAACATTCAACCATGTGTTAAATTCATTAGGCTCAAAAACATACGTTTTTGCTGCATTCTTAATGGATTCTTCAAGCATAATCATTGTACGACGTACGTTTACATATCTCCAGTCAAGAGAATTTCCATCCAATGTACGTGCACCCCATACTTTCACACCATCGCCGACAAAGAAACGAATAGCATTCAATGCCTTTCCATTCAACGGAACGTTTAAGTCTTCCTGATCTTCGTTAGTTAAATTAACAGCAGGTGAGATTACTGAGTTAATAGATAAATTTGCCGGAGCCTTCCATACACCTCTTGAATTATCAACTCGAGTGTACACTCCTGCCATCGCAGCAGAAGGTGCAAGAAGATTAATCTGGCGACACATTTCAGCAATAACAGCTTGATAAATCAAACTAACCTGATTTAATGTCTTATGCATTGTAGCCTTATCATTGTCAGATAACTTAGAAAAATCCTGTTCATACAATGCCAACAATGCTGTTTGCGTAGATTCAGGCTTACTTTGTAACTCTTCTATAAGCAAATCCTTTAAACCTGTTTCATCAATATTTTCAAAAGACAAATCTCTCTCTTGTACGATTGACGTATTTACCCAAGGATAATAAGCTGCAGCAAAATCTAAATAATCACTTCCTATCTTTTCTCTAAAATCATCAATCACATTACCAGACGGATCATTTCTATCTTTGTAACCATCATATACATCAAGAATGGCTATTCTATTTCGCATCTTTTGTCCGCAATGCTCCAAAATTGACGTCTGGACAGAAGCACAATCTGCAGCATTTTTCAGACTAACAGCTTCTGGACATATTACCATCGTCGGTTCCTGTTCCTTTAAAAGAGTAATAACACCTTCTTTTAATTGCTTGCTATCAATATCATCATTATAGCTACCAACAGAAACAATATAACAGGCGCCACCTCCATTCGCAAAAAACATCTGCATTTGATAATAAAGCAGATACTTTTCACTATCACGATTCACAACCACCTTTTTGCTTCCACATACTAATGGATTCACATCAGAATCAGAAGCTTCGCTGATTGTAAACTTCACACTCGGTGCCCCACCAAAATAAGTTCTAAACTCAGCCATTGATGTAATCTTAAATGGCTTTTTCAATAATGAAACGTTACCGTTTAATGCCCTTTCCGTATAACCGATAAAAGCTGGAACTGCAGTAGCAACTTCAACTGTCGAATTGCCAAATGCATTCTTTTCTACGATATAAACTCCAGGGGTTTTCATTGTACCCATAAATTAAAAATTTTAAATTATTTGATAATTAAATAGAAAAATCATACATATAATAACCTAACTATCACATCTTTAGAAATATTCTTAGTCAAAACATCTCCAACAACTGGTGGATCAATATTCTTTTGTATAATCCTTTTGTGATTCGGTCGCTGCTTGTCAATCTCAAACAATGTCATTTTCTGACTATTTCGAGCTTTTAAAGGGATTTTTCTTGATGACGTAATTAACAACCCTTTTCCCCCAGACTCCCAAGGAATATCTATAGGCATAGGATGCAGAAAAATAATTGAATCATCATTAGCATCAATATGATAAGTTAAGTCATCTTTCTTATTACCCTCATCCATAATTAGATACCCCCATTTCACTGACTTCGTCTTGAAACGCAATACCACCACCTTGGAATAATTGACATTCAACGGAATTTCTATGAGAAATAAACCTGCAGTCCGCTTCTGTCCCATACCAATAAGAGATTTTTCAACGTCATTAATTCCCGACTTACATCGTAATGTATATTGACTAAACATATCCAATTCCCCCATCTCAGTGTACAATAAGAATTGATTATCCTTCACACGAAACTCCAACTGCAGTAAATCATCATCGAAAAAACCAAAATTATTTTCTTCTGCAAGTAACGAAATTGAATTGTCGTTTTTCTCCTTCATCACAACTCCTCTTCTATGCATAATCTTTTTGGATTCCTCTGTCAACACAAAATCATAATATTTTGAATTACAACCATCAAAATATTCATGTTCCACTCTAATTACTATCAACTCTTTTAATGACGGCATCTTCTAATCCTTTAATTGATAACCTTTGTTAACTGGCTTAACCTTGGCAACATTTCCACTACTAATCAACAACCTTCTGATTTTACACATGACAGACGGAAAACATTGAGACCCCATACAAGACCAAACATTATTTGTTTCTTGTAAACCCAAAGAGACTAATTCCACCGTATATTGAACACCATCCACAGAAAAGAATGGACATGATTGTATAAAACCCAAAGCTTCACTGAAAAATGATAAAGATTCCGTGTATTTTTTTTCTTCAAATACAGCGGCAACCAAGACATTCATATTCATAATCAAATCAGGATAACCAAACCCCTTGGCTTCACCAGCTGAACGAATTGTATTTCCGCGACTAGGGACAGACTCGCGTTCAATCGAATATAAGAATATCCGAATTTTGTTTGGACGTGCTTCAACGCCATTTCCAATAAAACCGACTTCTGCACAACCCTCCTGTTGAGGGAGACTTCTTTCTATATACTGATTCATCTTCTCAGCATAAGAACTCAATATTTTCTTTATCATGTAAATATCTATCTTTGAATTTTTTAATCAAATCCCAAGACACAGATATATAATTAGTGTATTGTTTTCAAATTTTGTGTCTAAGAACCAAACTACCTAAAATTCAATATAATTGACGAATAATATATAGTATCTGTTTTCACATTTATAAGAATAAATAATCTTGTAAAATAGCAATAAACATATTTCATCACAAAATAAAAAATTATTTTATTAACAAACAAAATTTTCATAAAGTTTTATACTAAAAAACACTCAACTAATTATCAGTTAGACAATTATTTTATTAACACACAACAAACATCAAGTAAATAATTAATTTTATTTAATCATTTTTTTTAGTACAACATACCCCAAATTAAAACTGTAGAATCAATATACCCTCAATAAGAACCATCGGTCGTGATATAATTATTCCCCATAAAATCTTCAAAAAAAGTTGATCCTATAACACAACAAGCCCCGAAAGTTGGAAAAACCTTCGGGGCTCGTTATTATTGATACACCCTCAACTATATCGGGTTCATTTCTTTATTGGCATACAAATCCCTTTGGAGATCCGTTGACACCGTATGTGTTCAACTCTGAGCAATCAGAGACTGACATCTCTTCGTAATCGTAGCTATAACTAGGCACTTCGTTACCCTCTTCATCGTAATACGTACAATGACAATCGTTTTTCGTACATGAGAATAATCCCAATGAAAATGCGACAGTTCCAAGTGCTATAAGAATTTTCTTCATCGTTTTATTCAATAAAATTACGCTTACTCTTTTACTCGGTTTTCAGCAACCCCAAAGTTTTTTTCAAATACAACGAGTGCAAATGTAATAAAATTATCGAATCTTTGCACCCAATTTATCTTCGAAATTTTTAATCAGTCTATTCATTATACCATCAATCTGCGTATCTGTAAGCGTTTTAGCCATATCTTGCAAGATGAATGTTACTGCATAAGACTTCTTTCCAGATGGCAAGTTTTTACCCTCATAGACATCAAACAAATACATATCTTTCAACAACTTGCGCTCTGTCTCATTTGCTATCTTAGCCACATCCGCAAATGTAGTGTTCGTATCCAGCAACAACGCCAAATCACGCTTAACCTCTGGGAACTTAGAAATATCCGTGTAAGACACTTTATGTTTCTTCAACTCAGATAATATATTATTCCATTCTAAATCAGCGAAATATACATCCGTATCAATATCAAACTTCTTCGTCACCTTTTTAGAAACGACACCTAACGTTGCCAACAACTTACCTGCAGGGGTCAACATCGTCAGACCGTCCGACAACAAATCGTCTGAATATTCACCAATCACCAAACCTTTCTTCTCCACACCCAAACGTGCAAATATATTATCCACATAAGCAGACAACTGATAGAAGGATGTCTTATCCTGTTTCTGCACCCAACTTGCAAGCGTCTTGTTACCTGCCAACCAAATGCCCAAATGGAAATCCTCAGAATAAGGTTTCAACGGTTGCTCAATAGTTGATTCCTTTGACGGATTCTTATGATAGCAATTACCAAACTCATAGAACTTCACATCGCCATTTTTACGATTGATGTTGTAAGAGATGCTCTCCAATCCGCCGAACAACAAAGTCTGACGCATACAACCCAAATCAGCACTCAACGGATTCATCACATTAATGGTCGTATCAGCTGTATATTTCTCTCCATCTGCATAATAGGAAAGTTTTGTCAGTGAGTTATTCAATATCTCATGGAATCCACAGCCACTCAACTGATCAGAGATCATGTTTTGAAGTTTCAATGAGTTAGGTTTTGGAGAATATGCAATAGACGAATGAAGAGTCGTTCCCTCCTCTACATTATCATATCCGTAGATACGAAGGATATCCTCAATCACATCCACATCACGCTGTACATCCACACGATAAGTAGGTACAGCCAACTGCATGGTGGTCTCTGTCTCATTCTTTATCTCAATTTCCAATCCTTTCAGTATGGTTTTCACATCCTGCTTAGAGATTTCCTGTCCTACCAACGAATTGATCTTCTCAAACGTCAAGTTAACTGGATATGGAGCTACAGGAATAGGATAGTTGTCAAATACCTCAGAAGAGATGGTTCCACCTGCCACTTCCTTAACAAGTAAGGCAGCCAATTTCAATATATATAATGTATTATTTGGATCGCAACCTCTCTCATAACGGAAAGAAGCATCCGTATTCAAGCCATGACGACGAGCTGTTTTTCTAACAGAAACAGGATTAAAGTATGCACTTTCTATAAAAATGTTCTTTGTCTGTTCTGTGACACCAGAATGCAAACCACCAAACACACCTGCGATACAAGCGCCACCCTTTTCATCACATATCATCAAATCATCAGCACTCAATTTCCTTTCAACGCCATCCAATGTTACGAATTTAGTGCCTTCTGCCAAATTCTTCACGATGATGTGTCTGCCATCCATCTTATCCACATCAAAAGCATGCAATGGTTGTCCCATGGCATGAAGCATGAAGTTCGTCACATCCACCACATTATTGATCGGACGTACACCAATGGTCTTCAACAACTTCTGCATCCATTCTGGCGATTCCTTAACCGTAACACCTGCAACAACAACACCAGAGTAGCGAGGACAAGCCTTTTCATTTTCAACAGTGACCTTTACAGGATAATTATTGTTCTCCACCTTGAAAGCAGAGACATCTGGCAATGTCAATTTATACTTATTATTATGTAATGCAAAGTAAGCCGCCAAATCTCTCGCCACACCATAATGAGATGCCGCATCAATACGATTTGGAGTGATATCCACCTCAATCACATAATCTTTTTCAATCTTATAATAATCCTTAGCTAAAGTACCCACCTTGCAATCAGCAGGCAATTCGATGATTCCCTCATGACTTGTTCCAATACCAATTTCATCCTCTGCGCATAGCATTCCGAAAGACTCTACACCACGCAATTTAGAACGCTTAATTGTAAAGGTCTGATCTCCATCATACAATTTTGTGCCGATCGTAGCAACAATGGTTTTTAATCCTGCACGGCAATTAGCTGCTCCACAAACAATCTGAAGCGGTTCGCCCGACCCCACATTAACAATTGCAACATGTAAATGGTCTGAATCCGGATGATTCTCGCATTGCAAAACTTCACCAACTACTAAGCCTTCCAAGCCACCTTTTATTGATTCAACCTCTTCCACTCCATCTACCTCAAGACCTATGGAAGTTAAAATCTTTGATACTTCTTCTGGTTCAATATCAAGGTTTAAATACCTTTTCAACCAATTGTATGATATATTCATCTTTCTTAAATTAATTATCTTCTTCAAACAGAAAGTTTCGATGCAACTTTCAACGTACAAAAATAATAAAAATATAGGAGCAAAAGAAAAAATTAGGTTAACTTTGTCCACCAAAGCAAAAAACGAATGGAAAATAGCAACAAAAACAAACCAACTGCACGACAAATTCTTTCAGAGCTAATTGAGAAGAAGAAACTTCGTAAAACCCCTGAACGATTTGCCATCTTGGATGAAATTTATCAGATCGACGGACATTTCACCATCGATTCTCTCTATTCTCTTTTGAATGAAAAAAATTACCATGTTAGTCGTGCCACACTATATAATACCGTGGAACTGCTTCTCGAATGCAATCTGGTTTTAAAGCATCATTTTGGTAAAGAGACTGCCGAATATGAAAAATGTTACAACTGTAAAGTGCATCATCATCTTGTATGCACCAATTGTGGCGAGATACGTGAATTTACAGATGTAAACATCAGACGTAACATTCAAACAAAGCATTATAAAAAATTCGACATGACCCACTACTCTCTCGTAATCTATGGCCTTTGTGAAAAATGTAAAGAAGTTCAATCAAATACACATATAAAAACAAAGGGAGAAAACTAACTCTCTCCCTCTGTAACTAAAACACAACCTATTTTATTTCAAACTCATCCAATTTCACCATTCCTTTTACATTATCCAATACAATCATCTTTTCTTCACAAGTTTGGTTTTTCCTTCCATAATTTCTAAACACAGAAACCTTTACAATAACTGGTTGCAACTGTTTTTGCGACGTTGTACCATAATAATGAATATTCACCGAATAGGTTCCCTTTATCGCCTTTTTCAAAAGAAACTCTTCCGGGCCATATCCTCGTGTGAAATCTTCAGAAATAGAACCTCCTATATATGTCTTTTTATGATTATAGCCACACGATTCTTTATTAGGATCAGTTACCCATAAATCTATATCACAATTATCCGTATTCCATGATATTACAACACGCAAATCATATCCAAAATATTTATCTTCAACATGTTTCCCTTTCAATGCTTCAGAATGTAATGCCACCAATTCATTCATCTCATGTTGAACAATATAATTAATACCATTAAATCGATCCCACTTTCCTGACACTACCTTTTCAAACATTTCATACGCCTTTACATAATTTCCACATGCTCGATATGCAAAAGCTAAATCTCGATATGTTTGTGGTTCTTCATTTCTCACCTTCTCCACATCTTTATACGTTTCTAACGCTAAACGGTTTTCTCCATACTCCATCAATTTTCCTCCCAATGTTCGTAATATTTCAGACTCTTCCATTTTCATTTCTGCCAAATTTGAAATAATACGAACTGCTAAACTATTCAGCCCCTCTGAATAAAAATAATCTGCCACATCTATATAGAAAAGGATATCATCAGCATTTGATTCTTTCAATTTCAAATACTTGTCATACATCGCACTTTTTGGCACACGTTTTAGTTCTGACAAATAAGACGGAATGGAAGTTCGTGCCTCTCTGAAATTTCCCGAAGGTAAATTATTGCGCACTCTCTGAGGCGTTTGATGTACTGTTCTCACCTCATTTGTTGCATCATTACGATGAACCGATGTTGTATCATTACTATATGTTTCTGCATCTGACAATCTAAAAAAGATTGGTAATCTAAACAAAGTCCGCACCTTTCTTCCATTATTCTCTCCAGGAATCCATTTAGGCATTGATGACACAACACGAATTGCTTCATTATCTAACAGAGGATCAACGCCACGGACAATTTGGACATTTGATATGGTACTATCTGTATTAACAACAAAACTAACAATAACTCTACCTTGCAAACCTGAATTCCTTGCTAATTCCGGATAATGAAGATTACGCCTTAAATATTCTTTTAGTGCATTTATACCACCTTGAAATTCAGCTTTTTTTTCTACCATTGTATAGATTTCATCCTCATCATTTTCTGCATCATCTGTTTCTACTGAATAAGCCTCACTTTCAACAGCTTGATCTTCAACAGCACTCAACATCAACGGTTGTTCAACTCTATAGTCGCTACGAGCATCTACCTGTGATAATTCCGCGTCTACCGACATCGCCGTCCAACGTTCTTCCTCAACAATATGCATTGAGTTATCCGCAGGCTCAACTCTACTCTTTTTCCCTTTCCTTATACGATCATACTCTTCCCT
Source organism: uncultured Bacteroidales bacterium (assembly GCA_902784425.1). Lineage (GTDB taxonomy): Bacteria > Bacteroidota > Bacteroidia > Bacteroidales > Paludibacteraceae > UBA1181. The sequence continues at coordinate 40,885 of CACZUS010000004.1, read as the reverse complement.
TAATTCTACAGGCGGTTCTATTTCATATTGAATATAATCCCATACAGTCTCCAACACAATAAGTGACGTATAATCACTCACCAAACCATATTTCATACACAGCTCTTTTATCTCATCTTTATTCTCTTTCGAATTTTGTTCTAATTCAGACACTTTTTTCTGCGCCCATATACGTTTTACATTAGCACCTAAATTATCCGACAGTGATGAAATAGTATACTCTAGCGTCTTCTCCACCTTGTCACCATAACCTAAATTCAATTTCAACACAGCAGTCTTAGCAGACATGCATCCTACAATTGACAAATTTTCATTCACTTCAACCCCAGTCTTAGGATAAACATCCTTCATTTCCGATTGATTATAAGAGACACTGATTAAACGAATATACTGATGAATCAAATGATTCAAGGCTTCTTTTTGCGACATTTCATTCAAATTAATATAAGATCCTCCTTTCGTAGTTAGATGGGATAAAAACGAATAATCAGAACGCATACAAGAATTTATTGCATACAAAGGCACTTCCGGTTGTGTGGGATTTTTTAATCCGAAATTCGACACACCATCAGAGAACAATAATATTTCATCCACATCATACTTCGCAAAATTTAATGCACCAAACTGTGTTCCTCCATCAAAAGGCTGTGTACTCATATTTTGTTTAATATCATTATATGTGGCACTAGGAATTATTTTATCCAAATAGACTCTATCACTAAATGTAACTAAACGAACGTTCACTTTTCCTAAATAAGACAAATAATCACTTAGCAAAGCATATTCTTTTTCTGTATTTCTATTTTTTGCAGAAGAAGAAACATCAAAAACAACCGCTATCGATTTTGGTTTCACCTTATCCTTTTTTCCCTTAATATTAGGCGAAAGATAGAAAAATGTATTTGTTCCTTCATCTTCTGTAACTAAATCTTGTTTATTTGAAACAGGGACCTGAACACGTACGAAATCATTCAATTTTACATTCTCCGCAGAAAATGAGATTCTTGTACCTTCCGAATAAGAGGAAGAAGAAAAATTCAATAAGGAGGTCTGTATTTTAGGAGATGATGTGGATTGAACAAAATCCACATTCAAAGAGAATCGATCCAATTGATATTCTGAAAAGAGTGGTAAATTATACAACTCTACACCATCACAAGATTTAATTTCCTGTTCATATCCAATAATAACATGACGAGGTGAACCTTTTTGCAATGGATAAATTCGTGTTTTAAAATTATTACCTTTTGTTTTTTCAACCAATCCAGGATCCACACTTTTCCGAACAATACTTTCGAACGTACGACGAGCTTTACTTTTATCAACAACAACACCCTCTCTCATTTTTCCATTCACATCCAACGCATAACGAGAAACCGTTTGCCCATCTCCTAATGGAAATTCAAGTTCGCCTTCCATCACACGCTCACAACTATTTTCAAAAATCATATCAAATGTTGTAACTGCAATTTTCCCACGCACTTCAACATTAACAGACAAACTGGTCATTCTAATACAATCCGCTTCCTTCACGTCAGATTTCTTGGCAGAAAGACGAGGAAACATAGAAATTCTATCATTTTCAAAAGAATCAACAGGAACTGTTTCAATCTGAATCGAATCTTTTACAACCGTAGTATGTGACGAAAAATGAGAATCATCAGTAATATTATTTCTAGATGATGCATCATTTGTCCTCATGCAACCTACTAATAAAGTGACACAAAAACAACCCGTTATTGTTGCCATTAAAAATTTTAATTTACTCATATCTTCTCATTTTTTAGCTAATTATAAAATATTCACAGAACTTTATTTGAGAATTTTCAATCTTCAAAAAACATACAGAAGTTCCATTATTTTATAGAAAAACGCACGGACAGAAAAAAAAATACATTTTTCAAAAAAATTTGTTATAAAATCTTAATTAGAACAAAAAAAACATATATTTGCATTCGGCTTACTTTATAACTGTTCTTTATGGCGATGAAAAACACGTAAGTCTATCACACGAAAAAGAAAAAACATAAATAAATAATTAATACCATTAAACAATAGCTAATATGGCAAAAGTAGTTGGTGAAGTCATACAGGTCATCGGACCTGTTGTTGACGTAAGTTTCCCTGACATACAAGAATCGCTACCGCAGATTCATGATGCGCTAGAGATTGAGCGTGAAGGGCAAAGTAATCTAATCATCGAATGTCAGCAGCACATCGGAGAGAATTCGATTCGAACGATTGCGATGGATTCCACAGATGGTTTGAAAAGAGGAATGAAAGTGGAGGCTTTAGGACGAGCAATTGCAGTACCTAGAGGAGAACAAATCAAGGGAAGAATGTTGAACGTCGTAGGAGAGCCTATTGATGGAATGAAAGCATTCGACAGAGCAGATGTATCTCCAATCCACAGACAAGCTCCTAAGTTTGACGAACTCGCAACATCCAAAGAGATTTTGTTCACAGGTATCAAGGTCATCGACCTTTTGGTTCCATACCTAAAAGGAGGTAAAATTGGATTGTTCGGTGGAGCCGGAGTAGGAAAAACCGTGTTGATTATGGAGTTGATCAACAACATCGCCAAAGGATACAACGGATATTCCGTATTTGCCGGTGTAGGTGAGCGTACTCGTGAGGGTAACGACTTGCTTCGAGAAATGATTGAATCAAACATCGTACGTTATGGAGATGCCTTCAAGGAGGCAATGGAAAAAGGAGATTGGGATTTGAGCAAAATCGATTACAACGAGTTGGCTAAATCTCAAGCAACCTTGGTGTATGGTCAGATGAATGAGCCACCTGGAGCACGTTCTTCTGTGGCATTGTCTGGTTTGACCGTTGCTGAGACATTCCGTGACTCTGGACAAGGCGGTAAAGATATCTTGTTCTTCGTGGATAATATCTTCCGTTTCACACAAGCAGGTTCTGAGGTATCAGCGTTGTTAGGTCGTATGCCATCAGCCGTAGGATACCAACCAACCTTGGCAACCGAAATGGGTCAGATGCAAGAGCGTATCACGTCAACCAAGCATGGTTCTATTACAGCCGTAGAGGCAGTCTATGTGCCAGCAGATGACTTGACCGACCCTGCACCAGCAACGACATTCTCTCACTTGGATGCAACAACCGTGTTGAGCCGTAAGATCGCAGAGTTGGGTATCTACCCTGCCGTAGATCCATTGGACTCTACTTCACGTATCTTGGATCCAAATGTGATTGGAAATGCACACTATGATTGTGCTCAAAATGTTAAACAGATCCTTCAGAAATACAAAGAGTTGCAAGATATCATTGCCATCCTAGGTATGGAAGAGTTGTCTGAGGCTGACAAGCTAGTTGTAGCACGTGCACGTCGTATCCAACGTTTCTTGTCTCAACCATTCCACGTAGCATCACAGTTTACAGGTCTTCCTGGTGTGATGGTTCCTATCGAGGAGACAATCAAAGGATTCAATATGATTATCAATGGTGAAGTGGATGATCTTCCAGAACAGGCATTCTTGAATGTCGGAACCATCGACGACGCTATTGAGAAAGGTAAGAAGTTGCTTTCTCAAGCAGTTCAATAACAGACTAAAATCGGCAGTATGAAATTAGAAATCATATCACCAGACAAATTAGTTTTTACGGGAGAGGTTGACTCAGTGAATCTACCGGGAAGTGCGGGAAAATTCACTGTATTACCACGACACACGGCACTAATTTCGTCACTAAAAGCGGGAGAAATCATCTTTCGTTCAGGAGATGAGCAAACCGTTCTTAAAGTGGATGGCGGTTTTGCCGAGGTAAAAAACGACGTAATATCCGTTTGTGTTGAAAACGTTCTTGAGTAAAAAAGTGAAATAAAAGCATGAATCGCGCTACAACAATAGCAATATCTATACTAATAGTCTTGATGACTATACTTAGTGTCCTTTCGGTCTATGTTATCAAAACATTTTTCCCCGAATATGCAAGTATCGATTCCGCTGTCTGCTGCGTCAGTGCATTTTTCACACTTTACGGCATAGTAACATTCATCACATTGGGTCAGAAGAAAGGAGATGCGAAAGATTATTCTAGAACATTTCTTGTGTTAAAAGCAATCAAACTATTTTTAACACTGGCGGGCGTAATCTTCTATGTGTTCTTCAACAAAGAGATGGCCCTACCCTTTCTCGTTACGATCGTAGTCTATTATGTGATATATACAGTATTTGAGGCTATTGCCCTCACAAAACTTAAATAAGGATTTACAAAAATGAGTCAGTCCATAGATACTAACAAAGTCGGGAAAATTGGGAAGATTGTCTTCGGAATCTTACTCGTGATACTGGGTTTCTTGGGTGTGGCAGCTTTTGTCTTTCATTCGGATAAAGAGAAGGAGCTAAACATTAAAGAGATGATCTTCGGTCACGTGCAAGATGCCTATAATTGGCATATCACGACCATTGGAGACAAGCACGTTTCCATCTCTTTGCCATGTATAGTCTACGGTCAGAACGGTTTAGATGTTTTCAGTTCTTCAAGATTAGGACATGAAGGTCACTACACCGAGTACAATGGCTATAAAATTGCAGAAGAGGGAAATTACGCAGGAAAAATCGTTGAAGTGGCAACTGGAAACCGTCCATGGGACTTCTCCATCACTAAGAACGTAGTTTCTTTGTTGATTAGTTGTGCACTTCTATTGATTATTTTCTTGTCCATTGCAAAGAAGTACAAGAGCAACGGATTCTGCAAGCCAACAGGATTGCAGGCCATCTTGGAGCCTCTTATTGTCTCACTAAACGACGACATCATCAAACCAAGTGTTGGCAAGAATTACAAAAAATTCACATGGTATCTGTTAACCGTCTTCTTCTTTATCTTCATCAACAACTTATTGGGTATCATCCCAATATTCCCTGGTGGAGCAAACCTGACAGGTAACATAGCCATAACACTTGTATTGGCAGCCATCACCTTCTTATTGACCAACATTTTTGGTACGAAAGCCTACTTCCTTGATATAGTATGGCCAAAAGTACCAACATTGTTGAAAGCGCCATTACCAATCATGCAGTTCATCGAGTTCTTAGGCGTCTTCACGAAACCTATCGCACTCTGCATACGTCTCTTCGCAAACATGTTCGCAGGACACGTGATGGTATTGGTATTAGTTGGTTTGATATTCGTATTTTCACAATTGAATGTAGGTGCAGGATTGGGATTCTCAGTCGTTTCTGTACTACTCGTTGTGTTCATGTCACTATTGGAGTGTTTGGTTTGTTTCATCCAAGCTTATGTATTCACGACTTTGTCAGCCCTATTCATAGGAATGGCACAAGTTGAAGAGGAAGAAGAGTAAAAGAAAAAAGCAAACAATAAGAAAAAAGAATAAAAAACAAAAATTATTAAATAACAATTAAAATTTAAAGACTATGTTGAGTATTTTATTACAAGCAGTAGCAGCAGAAGTAGCAACTGCAAAATTAGGCGCAGCAATCGGAGCAGGTATCGCAGCAATCGGTGCAGGTATTGGTATTGGTAAGATCGGAGGATCTGCAATGGAGGCTATCGGACGTCAACCAGAAGTATCTAGTGACATTCGAAGCAACATGATCGTGGCTGCAGCCCTTGTCGAAGGTGTGGCATTCTTGGCTATCATCGTTGCTATCTTGGCATTAGTTATGTAATTAACACTTAAAATCAAACGTTATGTCATTACTGACACCAGATCCCGGACTATTATTCTGGATGCTTTTATGCTTCCTCATTGTAGCCTTCATTCTTGGAAAGTGGGCGTGGCCTGCTATCGTCGGAATGATAGAGGAACGAGGCAACTACATTGAAGAATCTCTTAAAAAAGCTGATGAGGCAAATGCTGCTTTAGCTGGAATTAAAGCTGAAAACGAAAGATTGGCCGCAGAAGCAAAGAATGAGAGAGTTGAGATGTTGAGAGAAGCCTCCAGACTAAAAGAGAAGATAATCGAGGATGCTAAAACACAAGCTACAGCTGAAGCAAACAAGATTATCGAAAATGCAAAGGAAAGCATCCAACTAGAAAAAGATAATGCCGTGAAAGAGATTCGTTCACAAGTAGCTGAGCTTTCTGTAAACATTGCAGAGAGAATTATCAGAGGCGAACTTAAGAGCAACGAAAGCCAAATCGACATGATCAATAAGTTGTTGGATGAGGTTAATATCGCTAAATCGTAATAGCTGATGAATACAGGTAAAATTTCAGCAAGATATGCAAAAGCACTTTTCATGTTTGCAGAAGAAAACAAACAAGAAGAGTCTGTGTACAACAACGTGAAAACACTTTCCAAAAGTTTCACGGAGGTTCCACAGTTAAAAGAAGCGTTGGGTAATCCAACCATCTCCAAACAGAAAAAGAAAGAGTTGCTTATCACTGCTGCAGGTACCCAAGTATGTGCCGAATTCAACCGCTTTGTTGATTTGGTCATCGAGCATAAACGAGAGGAATACTTCCAGAGTATCTGCTTAGTATTTCAAGACATGTATCGCGACAAGAAAAACATCATCACCAGTACGCTTGTCACCGCAGCCCCACTCTCCGAAGCTGAGGAAGCTAGAATGAGAAAGGCAGTGGAATCTGTCACAGACGGAACCATAGAGTTCCATAAGGAGATAGACCCAGACATCATTGGTGGATTTATTCTAAATGTTGAAACATACCAGTTAGACGCTAGTATTAAGAGTCAACTTAGAACTGTCCATGATACGCTCTTAAACAAGAATGCGGCAGATGCCTAACTATTTATCAGTATTCGTAAATTAAAAAAGAAATTATTACTATGGCTATAAAAGCAAGTGAAGTATCCGACGTGCTAAAAATGCAACTTCAAGACTTAGACACAAAAGTCAAGTTTGAAGAAGTTGGTACCGTATTGCAGGTCAGCGATGGTGTGGTTCGTATTTACGGACTACAGAATGCTGAGGCAGGAGAACTTTTGGAGTTCGAAAACGGTATGAACGCCGTTGTCATGAACTTGGAAGAGGATAACGTGGGTGCTGTGTTGTTAGGTCCAACAGACCAAGTAAAAGAAGGCGACACAGTGAAACGTACTAAGAGAATCGCATCCATCATGACAGGTGAAGGCATGGTTGGAAGAGTTGTAAACTCCATCGGTAATCCAATCGATGGATTGGGTCCTATCAAAGGTGAATTGATTGAAATGCCATTGGAACGTAAAGCTCCGGGCGTTATCTATCGTGAACCGGTAAAACAGCCATTGCAAACAGGTTTGAAAGCTATCGATGCCATGATTCCTATCGGACGTGGACAACGTGAGTTGATCATCGGTGACCGTCAGACTGGTAAGACTGCAATTGCTATTGATACCATCATCAACCAAAAAGAGGCTTATTTATCAGGAAACCCTGTTTATTGTATCTACGTTGCCGTAGGTCAAAAGGGTTCTACTGTAGCAAATATTGTAAACACATTGAAGGAATATGGAGCTATGGATTATACCATCATCGTATCTGCCACAGCTTCTGACCCTGCTGCTATGCAATATTATGCACCATTTGCAGGTGCTGCTATCGGTGAGTATTTCCGTGACCAAGGTAAACATGCATTGGTTGTATACGATGACTTGTCTAAACAAGCCGTTGCCTACCGTGAGGTTTCCTTGATCTTGAAACGTCCTTCTGGTCGTGAGGCTTACCCTGGTGATGTGTTCTATTTGCACTCTCGTTTGTTGGAACGTGCAGCTAAGATTATTAGCAACGACAACGTGGCTTCTCAAATGAACGACCTTCCTGCTTCCCTTAAGGGTAGAGTTAAAGGTGGTGGTTCGTTGACTGCCCTTCCTATCATCGAGACACAAGCTGGTGACGTTTCTGCGTACATTCCTACCAACGTAATCTCCATCACTGATGGTCAGATCTTCTTGGAGACAAACATGTTCAACGCAGGTATCCGTCCAGCAATCAACGTAGGTATCTCCGTATCTCGTGTGGGTGGTAGTGCTCAGGTAAAGGCCATGAAGTCTATCGCCGGTACATTGAAGACAGACCAAGCTCAATATCGTGAGTTGGAGTCATTCACCAAATTCGGTGGTGATATGGATGCCGTTACTAAGATGACCATCGACAAAGGTGTGCGTAACACCGAGTTGTTGAAACAACCTCAGTATACTCCATACCCAGTTGAACATCAGATTGCTGTAATCTATTGCGGTACTCAAGGTATCTTGAATGTATTGCCAGTAGAACACGTTCACACGTTCGAAAAATTGTTCATCGAACGTTTGGAACACCTCCACAAAGAGGATGTCTTGAATAATTTGAAACAAGGAAAGATTGACGATAACATCAAAGCTATACTGAAAAGCGAAGCTGAATTCGTCATTAAAGATATCCAAAAAAAGGCTTAATAAATGGCATCATTAAAAGAAGTTAAAGCAAGAATCGGATCCGTAAATTCTACCAAGAAGATTACGGGAGCGATGAAGATGGTTTCCTCAGCAAAATTGAAGAAAGCCCAAATGGCTATCGAAAATATTTTGCCCTACCAGAACCGTCTGAATGGCATCTTGGAAAACTTCCTCGCAACAGAGTCCGATTTCCAATCGGATTTCTCTGCTGTCAGAGAAGTAAAAAAGATGGCCATCGTGGTCTTTTCTTCTAATTCAAGCCTTTGTGGTGCATTCAATTCAAATGTTATTAAAGAACTGAACGGATTGATTAAAAAAGAGTTGGCAAATGGTATCGAAATCACCGTCTACCCTATCGGTAAAAAGGTGAAAGAAGCTGTCAATAAAATGACTGACGTCGAAAAAGTAGATATCGATGTCGCTCTTTCTGACCACCCGTCATTCGATGGTATTAGTACAATCACAAATGAACTGATGACCAAATTTTTGAACAAAGAGTTGGATAAGGTCGTTCTAATTTATCACCACCTTAAAAACACTGCTGTTCAAAAATTGACAACAGAAACATTCCTGCCTATCAAACTTGAATCCAAAAAGGACGCTGCTAAGAATCTGAGTGGCGACTATATCGTGGAACCAAGCAAGGCTGAGGTTTTGGAAGCTCTGTTGCCTAAAGCATTGCGTACGAAGATGTATGCTTGCCTACTCGACTCTAACGCTTCTGAACATGGAGCTCGCGTCGTGGCTATGCAAGTCGCAACGGATAACGCAAATGAACTGATTAATGAGTTAACAGTCTTATACAACAAGACTCGTCAACAGGCAATCACCAGTGAATTGTTAGATATTGTCGGCGGTGCTGCCGCACTACAATCGTAATCTGATTTAAAAGAAAATGTGACTTATAACGAATGGATTTCCTCTGGATCTCCATTCGTTTCTGTTTAATGATGAGGACGAGGCTCGCCACGTCCCTGCTATACGAATTAATATACCACACGAATAAAATTCGCAAATTATGAATTCAATTTTAGACTTAGAACCCAAAGAACTATGGTTCTATTTCAATGAAATATGTAACATACCCCACCCTTCTGGCAAAGAGGAAAAAATCGGTGCTTATCTGATGAATTTTGCCAAACAAAGAAACCTGGAATGCAGCATGGATAAAGTGGGCAATGTCCTTATCCGACAAAAAGCTTCCGCTGGATATGAATCGGCTCCATCCATCATTCTTCAAGCTCACATGGATATGGTCTGCGAGAAGAATTCTAACGTCAATCACAATTTTGACACAGATCCAATCCAACCATATATCGATGGTGATTGGGTAAAGGCAAAAGGAACCACATTGGGTGCTGATGACGGTATCGGTGTCGCTACCATGCTCGCCATACTCGATTCTAAAACCATCAAACACCCCGCTCTGGAATGCCTTATCACCGTTGATGAGGAACGCGGACTTACTGGCGCTCAACATGTAGAAGCGGGATGGCTCAAATCTAAAATGCTTATCAACCTCGACTCGGAAGACGACGGTCGTTTCTGCATCGGATGCGCCGGTGGTATCGATACAGTGGCTACTTATCACTTGCAAACAGAAAAGACTCCGGACAACCAAATCTTTATTGAAATAAAGGTCTCCGGACTCCATGGTGGTCATTCGGGCGATGATATCAACAAAGGTAGAGGAAATGCCATCAAACTATTGTCTCGTTTCCTCTGGAATGAAAACAAGAAATATCCTGTCTACTTTCATTCCATCTTGGGAGGAAACCTCCACAACGCTATTCCAAGAGAGGCTTCTGCCATCATCGCCATTCCATTCAAAGAGAAAGAGAACATACGCGTTGCACTCAATCAATATGTGGCTACCGTTGAGAAGGAATATCCGAATGAGACAAATCTTCTCATAGATCTTAGTTCTACCGACTCTCGTAACAATGTATTGTGCAAAGCTAAAACAGACGACATTCTCAACGCATTATATGCTTGTCCGCATGGTGTTAGCGACATGAGCAGAGAGATTGCAGGTCTGCCTGAGACCTCCACCAATCTAGCATCCGTCAAAATGCCTGATGCTAATACTATCATCATTTCCACCAGTCAACGCAGCTCCATTGAGAGTAAAAAACACGACATTAAAGACCGCGTGGAAGCCGTCTTCGCTTTGTCTCACGCAGATGAAATCAAACATAGCGACGGATACCCAGGCTGGAAGCCTAACATGAATTCAAAGATAAAAGAGATTGTCGTAAACGCCTTTGTTGAATTATACAACAAAGAACCTATCGTTACGGCTATCCATGCCGGACTTGAATGTGGTTTATTCCTAGAGAAATACCCTGATTTGGATATGATATCTATCGGTCCGGATATTTTTGACAACCACTCACCTGCCGAGAAGTGCAGTATCTCTAGTGTTGAACGTTATTGGCGTCATGTTGTACGCACATTGGAAAAAATTCAGTAATCAAGAGAGGAAGGCTTTCAGAGTCTTCCTTCCTTTTATCATAAAAAATCATGAACAAAATAAAAAACCTATGGACAGGCACTCCTGGTTACAACTGTATTGCCTGTTCGCCTAACAACCCTATCGGATTTCACTTAGACTTTTATGAGGAGGGTGACTATATTCTCACACGCTGGAACCCTACACAAAACCATCAGAGCTGGATTAACACTCTACATGGAGGTGTACAATCATTACTGATTGATGAAGTGGCAGGATGGGTGGTAACACGCAAACTACAGACCACGGGCGTCACCTCCAAAATGGAGATTAAATACATCAAACCGGTAAAAACCAACGAAGGGGAGATTTTGGTTCGCGCCAAACTCAACAAGCAAATGCGCAACATCGCCTATATCGATGCAGAACTACTGAACAAAGAGGGAGAAGTCTGTACTCAAGGAACGCTCATCTACTTCTGTGCATCTCCTGAAATGGCGGCAAAAGAGGGATTCCCTGGTTGTGAAATAGAATGATGTCTTATAACGACATCATTCTACTCAAATATTTTCCAATAATATCAAATTCGATATTGACAATTGTACCAACTTCAATTTGGCAGAAGTTGGTGTGTTCGTAAGTATATGGGATGATGGCAACAGAGAATCGATCTGTTTGAGAATCACAAACAGTAAGACTTGTTCCATTCACTGTCACTGACCCCTTCTCTACCGTTACATAACCTTTTTTTGCCATCACTGGGTCATTCTCGTATTGGAAGGTAAAATACCAACTACCATCCATACTCTTCTTCTCTATGCATTTCGCCACCTGATCCACATGTCCTTGCACAATATGACCGTCCAAACGTCCGTTCATCATCATGCTACGCTCCAAATTAACCAAACTACCCACTTTCAACAAACCTAGATTAGAGCGTCGAAGCGTCTCCTGTATGGCCGTTACCGTATAAGTATCCTTATCCTTGCTTACCACAGTCAGACAGACACCATTGTGCGCCACACTTTGGTCAATTTTCAACTCGTCCACAAAGGGACATGACAGCGTTAAATGGACATTCTCGTCCTCTTTTATGATGGAAACAACCTTTCCTGTCGTCTCTACAATTCCTGAAAACATATCATTCAAAATTACGGGAATCATGGTGATCCCCTGATTAGTTATAATGGTGAAATCTCACCTTGTTTATGAGAAGGAACAGAATCTAGGTCATCAGGTTCGATTCACTGACTTCACACCTTTGATGCTTTTGATTTTCTTTATCAATTGTTCCAACTGTTTCATATCCAACACATTCACTGTGATTTTACCTTGAAACAAACCATCCACAGAATCGACCGAGATGGAACGCAAAGAGACATTCGTCTCCTTTTGTATCAAGGAGGTAATATTGGTCACAATACCAATATCATCATTACCAATCACATGAAGCGTACAAGCATACATCGCGCCCGATTTACCTGCCCAACGTGCTTTGATAAATCGATAACCGAAACGAGACATCAGTTGAGGAGCATTCGGGCAATCTGTTCGATGCACTTTGATACCATTTCGGATGGAGACAAAGCCAAAGATATCATCGCCATATATTGGATTACAACATTTAGACAATGAATATTCGATTCCCTTCAAATGATCATCAATGACAAGCACATCTTCTTGCGAGGACAAAGTCTCTAATTCTGTCTTCTTCGTGTAATTCTCAACACTCTTTTGTGTATCGTTCGAAGTATCCTTTTCAGAGCAAGCGATATAAAGGTCTTTCAGTTTCTGCACATCCAACTTATCATCAACCAATGCTTGATAAAAGTCTTGGATAGCTTTATAACCACATTTTTGAGCCATACGGAAGACAATACTTTCATCATACACCAACTTCCAATTCTTCAGTCGGCGTTTAATCATCTCTTTTCCTTCTTCCATATTGACAGCATCCTGCTCACGCAAGAACTGCTTAATATGCGTCTTCGCCTTGGAGGTCTGAACAAACGACAACCACTCTTTATGAGGAAACTGGTTAGGATTGGTCACAATCTCCACCTGATCACCATTGTGCAGTTCAGCACGAATCGGAACAGCTTTACCATTCACTCGGCCTCCCACGCAATGAGAACCCAAGTTAGAATGAATTTCAAAGGCGAAATCCAACAATGTGGCACCTTGAGGCAACTTACGCAAATCACCTTTTGGCGTAAAGACGAACACCTCTTTTCGATAGAGGCTTAATTTGAAGTCGTCCATACACTCCACATTGTCCGCCTGTGGATTTTCCAACAATTCACGAACATTCGCCAACCACGAGTCAAAACCAGACTCTGCTTTGACGCCCTTATATTTAAAGTGAGCTGCGAAACCTTTCTCTGCAATCTCATCCATTCGTTCCGTGCGGATTTGCACCTCGACCCACTTACCTTCTGGTCCCATCACTGTGGTATGCAGAGACTCATAACCATTGGATTTAGGAATGGACAACCAATCGCGCAATCGTTTAGGATTAGGTTGATATTTATCGGTAACGATGGAATATACTTGCCAACACTCCGATTTTTCTTTTTCTAACGGAGTGGAAAGAATAATACGGATTGCAAAAAGATCATATACATTTTCAAACTCCGTATTTTGTTTCCGCATCTTATTCCAGATTGAATAGATGGATTTTGTTCGACCTTTAATGATGAATTTGAAACCCTCTTTTTCCAACTGTTGTTTCAGAGGTTCGATAAACGACTGAATATAACGATCACGATCAGCTGCCGTCTTTTCCAGTTTGATAGCAATTTCACGATAGATAGCAGGATTGGTCTGTCGCAAAGAGAGGTCCTCCAATTCCGATTTGATACGATACAAGCCCAAGCGATGCGCCAAAGGAGCATACAAATAGGAAGACTCCTGCGCAATCTTGTTTCTACGTTCCTCATCGAAACGCATAATGATTCGCATCAAATAGAGTTGTTCACATATCAAAATGATGATGACACGGATATCCTCCACAATGGACATCAACAATTTTCTAAAGTTCTCCGATTCAACAGAAGGGTTTTTCTTGTAGATTTCAATCGATTTGAACAAACCTTTCACTATACCCTCCACCTGACCACCATAAAGAGAAGAGACCTCATCCATAGACAAGATCTCTTGTTTCACCACACAGTAGACAAGTACGCTGACAACAGGTATTTTACCAATATTAGCCTCTTCCATCAAGATGGAAGCGACCGCCAAAGTGCGTTCAACACCATCAAAATCTGTTTTATCTTCTTGTGAGAAGAGGCGTTCATAAGAATCATTCAAGGAGTTAAACTCCGTCTCCGTCAGAGAAAGTTCTGGCGAATTAACAATCTTATCGAATTTTAATTTTAGATCCTTGCACATAGAAAGAATTGAGCACTTAAGTATGAGTGACTTTATAAATGAGTGAAAGGTATTATTTCACCTTAGCACCTTTTGAAATCATTAAGACTGGATAAGCATACTGATACATCCAATCCTCGCTCAAGTTTAATTTTTCTTTCAACGTACGAACATCCAATGCGGCTCTTCTAGCATCTGCAGCTTTAAAATTATTCTCAGTTAATATCTTACGAATAGAATCCTTCGTAGATTTTTTTATTAGCGAACGGAAAATAGATGGCAAACGAAGTGTCCATTGCATTTCAGAAGCCAGTGCCATGAATAACTGTTGAGAGAATCCTTGAAACAAATAGAAGTAATTAGGGAAATCTTGTTGACGCTTGCAAACTTTTTTTGCCGAAGCATCAATCTCATTAAAGAAGGATTCCGTCATACCATACTCATTGATCATCAATTTGCTTACATAAGCCTTCTCTGCCACACCCAAACGTCCCTGAGTAGGTATTTTAAACTTCTGTTTCAACAACTTCAAATCTGGCAACATACGAAAGTCCACGATACCTAAGTTTACCGCCATTGTAGCCTGCAAATAGACACGAATGAGCGAGTTGAACTCTTCTACTCTATTACGTACTTCCTCTTCTAGTGCTTCCTTTTTTTTCTGTAATTTCTCTGTTAAACCCATTTTCTTTTATGTGAATTTATATTTTAAATGGTGAATTTGTGAACTCACCGAATATCAGTCTCTACGTCCCAAATAAATCATAACGTAATACATCAATGTAGCAAGGGAGCTAAGTGCAGCCACCACGTATGTATAAGCAGCGGAGCGAAGTGCCTTAACAGCCATTTGATGATTAGAGAAGGTGCTGACACCAGAGTTTTTCAACCATGCTAATGCGCGAGAACTTGCATCTATCTCCACTGGTAATGTGACAAAACTGAACAATGTAGTAACCGCAAAAAGGCAAATACCAATCAACAATAGTTGAGGGAAAACATTGATAAGGAGGATTCCTCCCAACAATATCCATGATACATACTTGCTTGAAAAGCTAACTGCGGGAACCATGGCAGAACGCATTTTCAAGAAGGCATATCCTCTCGCATGTTGCACTGCATGTCCACACTCATGTGCAGCCACAGCAGCTGCAGCAATATTGGCACAATCATATACACTTTCACTCAAATTCAGTGTTTTGTTCATAGGGTTATAATGATCTGTCAATTTACCTTTCACACAGCAAACTGTCACATCATCGATTCCACTATCACGTAACATTTGCTCTGCCACCTCTTTTCCTGTCATTGCGATAGGCGTTTTTGAATACTTATCAAAACGGCTCTCCACCATTTTTGATACTATAAAACTAGCTATTGCAATTCCTATAAAAATAATCAAGTACATATTTTTTTCTATTTTTTGTTAAACATATTTATCTATCTACAAAACTACAAAACATTTGCCAAAGGGGAAAACATGACATTTTGTCATAGAACCCCTTATTCGAGGTTATTCAATCACACCACAACGTCTCAACAAAGGCTCTACCGTCGGTTCATGTCCGCTGAAACGTTTATATAGCTTCATAGGATGTTCACTTCCTCCTTTTTCCAAAACCTCCTTACGGAAACGACTAGCAGTCTCCTGATTAAAGATTCCCTCCTTTTTGAAAACAGCAAAGGCATCTGCATCCAAAACTTCCGCCCATTTATAGCTATAATATCCAGCCGAATAGCCACCTGAAAAGATATGGTTGAACTGAGCACTCATCAAGGTTCCATCCACCGATGGCAGTGTCTGTGCCTCTTTCCATGCTTCTCGTTCGAATGCCATTACATCACCGTCAAAAGGCTTCTCGATTGTGTGCCATGCCATATCCAATAGTCCGAAGCTCACTTGGCGCAATGTAGCATATCCCGTATTAAAGTTAGCCGAACGGCGTATGCGTTCTATCAACTCTGCTGGTATCGGTTCTCCCGTCTGATAATGAACGGCAAATCCATCCAAATATTCTTTTTCAAACGCCCAATTTTCCATCATCTGAGATGGCAACTCCACAAAATCACGGTATACATTCGTACCCGCCAAACTTGAATAGGTGGTATTAGCTACCATGCCATGGATAGAGTGTCCGAACTCATGAATGAATGTGGTTAACTCATCGAAAGTGAGCAAGGAAGGCGTAGAATCTGTCGGACGCGTGAAATTAGTTACGATAGAGATATGCGGACGAATATTCTCACCCTTCTCATTGATATGTTGACAAAGGTACTCCGTCATCCACGCGCCACCTCTCTTACCAGGACGAGGGAAGAAATCAGCGTAGAAAACAGCCAAAAAAGAGCCGTCCTTGTCATATACCTCATAAGCATCCACTTCCGGATGATAGACTGGGATCTGAGGGTTCTTCTTAAAGGTCAAGCCATACATCTTCGTAGCCAGACCAAACACACCTTTCTTTACCTTTTCCAACTCGAAATACGGACGCAACAATTCGTCGTTGACACTATATTTTTCATCCTTCAATTTCTCAGAATAGTACGACCAATCCCATGGCATAATGGTGAAATCTGCGCCATGAGCATTCGCATATTGCTGCACCTCATCAATCTCTTTCTTTGATGTAGGTTTAAAGGCAACTACCAGATCATTCAATAAGCGGTAGACATTCTCCTTATTCTCCGCCATGCGATCTTTCAACTCATATTCAGCATAATTTTTATAACCCAATAATTGAGCCAATGCCAAACGACAGTTAACCAGCTCTTTCACAACTGGAAGGTTATCGTAGTCACCACCCACGGCCTTCGTATTGTAAGCCATGTAAAGCTGCTGACGCAGGGCACGATTATCTGCATATTTCATGAATGGCACATAACTAGGGGCTGTCAGGTCGAAACACCAACCCTCCACCTCTTTTTGTTTCGCACGTTCTTTCGCAGCATCTATGATCATAGCAGGAAGACCAGCCAATTGTGCAGAATCCGTTATCACCATCTTATATTGGTTGGTAGCATTCAACACGTTTTGTCCGTATTGCAACTCTAACAACGAGAGTTTCTGACTCAATTCACGATAACGTTCACGAGCCTCACCTTCCAAATTGGCACCATGATCCACAAAGGAATCATATGTATTTTTTAATAATGTCTTTTGTTCTTCCGTTAAGGTAAGAGAATCTCTGCGATCATAAACATATTTCACGCGTTTAAACAAAGCTTCATTCAAAGAGACATTATTATTGTGTTCTGTCTCTTCTGGCGAAATCTCATTCGCAATGCTATCCATTTCGTCGCAAGTCTCCGCACTCAACAGATTATAAAAAGCATACTGCACACGAGAAAGAAACTCGCCAGATCGTTCCAATGCCACGATTGTATTCTCAAACGTAGGAGTTTCCTGATTATTAACAATCGCATCAATCTCAGCATCATGTCTTTTTATACCTTCACGCATGGCAGGAAGATAATCAGACAATTTTATTTTATCAAAAGGGATTGTTGCATACGGAGTGTTATACTCCTGAAAAAACACATTATTATTTTCCATATTTTTATTATTATCACAAGAAGTAGCAATTAAAGCGCCACACAGCATCGCGCAACACAATAATTTAGGGTTCGATAGTATAGTCATGTTCCAAGTATTTTATTAATCGATCGTCTGTCTTGAGCATATTTTTACGAATGGAATCCACAAACTCCCACAGATACTCATACTCTGAATTGATATGAAGCTTAAATCTGTCATCTGAGGTACCCTCTCCATCCAATTTCAAATAGAACTTTGAAATCGACAGTTCGGAAAGATCATCCTTAGGTCTATAACCAACCAATTCATCATTAACAGACAACACTTTATCCAATATACCGGCACGACATAGTTTATCCACACAAAGTTTAGCCATACGATATGGCATTTTTTCTGCAATTTCAACCAACGTGATATACTCCTTTCCTTTGTTCCACTTCTCCACGCACATCTTTGTCACCACCAATGCAGCAAATTCATAATACTTATGACTCATCTTCTTCACATCCTCTGCATGTTCAAATCGGCGAAGACACTGAGTGGTAAAGACGAAAGAGCAGCCTACCAATACCAGCACCCAAGAGAACTGAATGAAGAGCAAGAAGAACGGAATAGCAGCCAAAGCGCCATACACAGCATTATAGGTGGTCATCCAAGACTGAACGTGGAAATAGAGGAATTTGAACAGATAAAAGGCTCCACCAAAAAGCAGTCCCGCCACAGCCGCATAACGAAATTTCACCTGAGTATTAGGCACAAACCAATAGAGCAAAGTAAACGTCAGCCACGTCACAATCATTGGCATAAAAAACAGCAACAACTTCAGGGATGGAGAAATCAGTATAGAGTCATGAAAATATTGAATAGCATATTTGAAATACAAAGAGACACCTCCCGTAATGAGAATCATGATAGGCACAAAGAAAACGATGGCAATATAGTTAGGGATTCGATACTTCCATGGACGTCTTATCTCTATGGCCCATATATCATTGAACACACGTTCTATCTGATTAAACATACGGAAGACAGACCATAGTAACATGGCGATACCTACCCCCACCAATGCACCACCTTTTGCCTGACCCAAATAATTATCCGCATATTTCAAAAATGTCATCACAATATCAGCATGAGTCTGAAAACGAGTAATCAACAACTTTTGAATATATGAATCAAAGCCAAATCCTCTGGATATGGCCAATATAAAAGCCATAATAGGAACAATCGCAAAAGCCGAATAATAGGTTAATGCTGCAGCCCTTACGTGTATTCTTTTCTCTATGAAGTATTTACATATTAATCGTATCAGACGGAAGAAGTACCATACCGGACGCATCAATTTGGAATCGTTCTCATACTCGACCGACTCCGATTCAATCGCACCCTTAAACCAATTAAAAAAATTTACGATGGACCTCATTTTAAACTTCTGATATATTTCTATGATAGAACTCAAATATCGGAGATGACCTGGATATCTCTCCTCTATACGAAACTGACAAAAAATAGTAGGTGTATAAGCCGAGTTCTGTCATCTTAAAAAAGACGGTTTGTCATTTATCTAGGACTTATGTCACCATAAGCCTCAAGCAATCTACCCCCCGACATCGGACGAGCAACCCTACATACGTCGGTATATTTGATCTTACAACCCATGACACGCACAGCAATCGATATTACTATCGACTCTGGTGAGCTCTTACCTCACCTTCTCACCCTTACCAACCGAAGCTGGCGGTTATTTTCTTCTGCGTTCGTTCACTCTCACGAGCGACTTCCCGTTAGGAAGCATGGTGCTCTATGTTGCCCGGACTTTCCTCTGACACAGAGTGCCAGCGACAAACCCACCTACTATCTTTGCAAAGATAGCAAGAATTTACGATATCCAGACCTATTTTTATGACAATTTATTTAGGATTAATGAACAAATCAACCTATATTTGCATATAGGTGAATTCCATAAAATACACCTATGGTGAGTCCTAAAATTGCAAACATAACAGTAATGGCAGAAAATACAATAACAAAAGAACAAATATATATAGTATCTGATCCCAATCATTTTCCTGAAAAGGGCTTTGACTTGGCTTCTCAGATTGCCAATGCTCATGAGAAAAATGTTTGCTTCTTGTATATAACAAAGGGGAAAGACGACATTGAGAAGGCAAATGGTTCTCTCTCTTTGTGGTGTTCCCAACAGCAAGACAAACTCAAATGCAGTGCAACCTATCATATCATGGAAGACGATGATGACTTCACCGATTTCATGGAACGGAATGAAGCTGCTGCCATCGTTTTCGAATTGAGTGAAAAAGGAATGAACAAGGAGTGCAAAAATGCATTAAATATATGTAGGGGACTACGGATTCCTTACTATTTCATAAAAGATAATCAAACTCCTAGTTTCAAAAGAGTATTGGTTCCCATTGGTTTCCTTGTCGAAGAGAGAGAAAAGGGAGTGTTCTGTAGCGGTATGGGAAGAATATACAACTCAGAAATCCTATTAATGACAGCCAACGACTATGGTTCGAGGGCAAAACAAAACACCGAAGCGATTCAAGCGCTTATGGACAAGCAATCACTTCCCTACCAATTCATCACAGCCGAGAAAGATAGTTTCAAAGTTGAATTAGAAGCAATGAAGAAAGTGGAAGAGGTGAATGCGACTCTCCTCCTGATCTCCGCCTCTCGCGACTACGGCATGGATGATATCATATTTGGACCAAAAGAACAGAAGGTAATAACCAAATGTACAATTCCTGTCATGGTAATCAATCCAAGGAAAGATTTATATGCATTATGCACCTAACATCTCGCTGATTTTTCACTCTATTTTTTCATTTTGGACGATGCCAAAAGACAAAAACTAGAATCAACAAACGCAAAAGAATGTTTAATAACATAAAATAACTAATAAAAACACAGCTATAGAGAAGTCCTCACGCACCACTTCGTCGATACATTTGAGAGGTTAATCGTTGCAATTTGCTCAACCGTACCCAAATGTCACCCAACAAGGGAAAACGACGATTTTTTGGCATAGGATTTGGACTATTTTTAGCAAATAAACGGATGTCGAATAGTAAAAAACTTACAGATATGAAAACGAATAAATTTTTAGCAATGTTCATTACCATGTTAGTAATGATGTGCGCAACAGCAAATGCTCAGAGAGGCGGCGGTTCAAGCAACGGAAGAGGTGGAGCACGTACTGAGATGAGCCGTGGTCAAAACAATAGCAGTTCAACGAGAAGTTCAAGTTCTGTTCGTCAATCGTCTAGCAGTACAAGACAAAGCTCTATTGGTAGTCAAAGCAACAGTTCTTCTACTCGTGGCAGCTATAGTAGTCCTGCAAGCAGCACTCGTTCTAGTTCTTCTTATTCTTCACCTAGAAGCAGCAGCACTCCTTCTAGCACAAGAAGTTCTAGCTACAACAATGCTTCTTCTAACAGAGGCAGCTCTGCTCCAAGCTATTCTTCTAGACAACAATCATCAACTCAAAGTTCTTCTAGAAGTGGCAACTTAAACAACAGCAGAAGTTCTGCCAATACCAATTCAAGAGGTTCTTCTGTGAATTCAACTACAAGAAGTTCCAGCAATCTAGGCACGAGAAGTTCTAACAACTCTAGCACAAGAAGTTCTAACAACCTAGGTTCAAGAGGTTCTAACAACGCTAGTACGAGAAGTTCACAGTCAACCACTCCAATTAGAAATCAGAGCTCTGTTCGTTCTGGCAATCAAGGTGAAACCAGAAGTGGCAATAAAAGCACTACGACTATAAGACCTAAATCTTCTGTAAAGCCAGGTCCTACTCCTGCTAAAAAGAATGAAGGTTCTTTCCGTACTCGTACGGCTCCTCGTCCACATGATTTCGCCACATTGCATCCAGTAGGACACATCGGTCACCCACACGTTGTGAACGGTCATACCTACTACGATAGAATCCACGCACACGCTCATCACTTCGAGCACGGTCACAACCGCTACTATGTGTACAATGGTCACTTCTATCACTGGCATGCAACACTTGGATATGAGTTGGTCGCTCGCCCTATTGGATTGTTCTTCCACACACTTCCTTTCACTTGTGTAAAGGTATATGTGAACTCAACTCCTTACTGGTATAGCGACGGTGTATGGTTCGGTGTTCAAAGAGGTGGATATGTAATCATCAACAGACCTTTGGCTGCTAACACAGAGATCTTTATCCAAACACTTCCATTCACCTGCCAAAAGGTAGTAATCAAAAACACCACATACTACTCTGGAGAGAACAACTTGTTCTTACCTGTAAAAGGTGGTTACGTCTTGGTTGACAACGCTGAAAGCTATGATGAAGTAGATGTAACAAACTTCGTTCAGGAATTACCTGCAGGTAGTAAACGTGTTATCGTAGATGGTAAATTATATTGGTTCGGTGGTGACACCTGGTTTGAGCCAGTCAACGGAGGATACATAATCATAGATGAACCATATAAGTAATTAAACATACGTTATGTTATTCAATGCTTTAATAGCTAAGAATCTAAATCTCAGAGAGCAGCAAGTGGCTAACACCCTCAGGCTGCTCTCTGATGGTGCTACAATACCCTTCATCAGTCGATACAGGAAAGAGATGACCGGCGAACTGAATGAAGTGGAAATACAAGAAATTCAGATTCAGTTTGAGAAACTAACCGAATTAGAGAAAAGGAAAGAAGCCATCCTCAAAAGCATTGAGGAACAAGGCAAACTGACCCCTGAGTTAAAGAAACGGATTCAAGAGTGTCAGTCACTCACAGAAGTGGAAGACATCTACCTTCCTTACAAACCCAAAAGACGTACTCGTGCGGAGATCGCTCGCGAAAAGGGATTGGAGCCATTAGCAAAGATCCTGATGCGACAGGAAGAACGCGACCCTGAGAACAGAGCCTTAGGCTTCGTTAAAGGGGATGTGAACACCGTCGAAGAAGCGCTTCAAGGTGCCAAAGATATTATTGCTGAATGGGTGAATGAAAACGAACAGACTCGCGACCGCGTCCGCAAGTGTTTTCAACACGAGGCTCAGATATCCTCCAAACTTGTCAAAGGGAAAGAAAAAGAGGCGGAGAAATATCAGAACTATTTTGATACGGAAGAGCCCTTACGCCGTTGCACCTCCCATCGTCTTCTAGCTATGCGTAGAGGTGAGAAAGAGGGATTCCTTCGAATCAACATCGCACCTGACGAAGAGAACGCTTTAGAACGCATCAAACGTCAATATGTGAAAGGGCACACGCTCTCCTCTCAATTAGTGGAGGAGGCCATAGAAGATGCCTACAAACGTTTGCTAAAGCCTTCCATTGAGACAGAATTTGCTAATTCAAGCAAAGAAAAAGCGGACGAGGAGGCCATCAAAGTGTTCGCTGAGAATCTGCGGCAATTACTACTGGCTTCTCCGTTGGGAGAAAAAAGAGTCTTGTCTATCGACCCCGGTTATCGCACAGGTTGCAAAGTGGTTTGCCTCGATGCACAAGGCAACCTGCTTCATAACGAAACCATCTACCCTCACCCACCACAAAACGAGTATGCTCAATCCATGAGCAAAATCGCCAAACTGGTGGAAGCCTACAAAGTGGAGGCCATTGCCATTGGTAACGGAACGGCAGGAAGAGAAACAGAACAGTTTATTCAGAGCATAAAATTCGACCACCCTGTTCAGGTCTTCGTGGTGAGCGAAAGCGGAGCCTCCGTCTATTCTGCATCTGCCATTGCCCGTGAAGAGTTTCCCGACTACGATGTAACCGTACGTGGAGCTGTTTCTATCGGACGAAGACTGATGGATCCTTTGGCTGAACTAGTTAAGATCGATCCGAAATCCATTGGTGTGGGACAATATCAGCACGACGTGGACCAAACAAAACTGAAGAAGTCGCTAGACCAAACCGTCATCAATAGCGTTAACCAAGTTGGCGTCAACCTCAATACGGCAAGCAAACATCTTTTGACTTACATCTCCGGACTGGGACCACAATTGGCTCAAAACATTGTTGAGTACCGAGCTGAAAATGGAGCATTCAAAAGTCGTGATGAATTAAAGAAAGTGCCACGTCTTGGAAGCAAAGCTTACGAACAATGTGCAGGGTTCTTACGAATCACTGATGCAGAAAATCCATTAGACAATACAGCAGTCCACCCAGAGAGCTATGGAATCGTCAAAAAGATGGCGAATAACCTTCACTGCACAGTCAGCGAGCTACTTCGCAACAAAGAAATCAGAAGCCAAATAGATTTAAATCAATACATTACAGACACTATTGGACTTCCAACACTAAAGGACATCATGACAGAGTTGGAGAAGCCAGGAAGAGACTGTCGACAGACCATAAAAGTGTTTGAATTTGACCCAACATTAAGAACCATAGAGGATGTAAAGGTGGGTGTTGAATACCCTGCCATTGTCACAAACATCACCAACTTTGGAGTCTTTGCTGATTTAGGAATTAAAGTGAACGGACTTATTCACGTCTCTCAACTATCCGACCATTTCGTCAGCAATCCTGCAGATGTAGTAAGCTTACATCAGCATATCACCGTAAAAGTATTGGATGTAGATTTAGAAAGAAAACGCATTCAGCTATCCTATGTGAAGTAGCTGTATATTCTATAAATTCAGTAAACAAAATCGACAGAACGGATGCGAGACATCACGTTCCAATTATTAAATGGATGCTTCAATTTATTTGCAAGCATTCAAACCTTGAAGTGCAGATGCGCTACTAGGTTGAATCAGCAAAGCCTGATTAAATAACAATTTGGCTTTTTCAATCTTTTTCAGATAATAACAATTCCACGCAGACAAGATCACAATGTCATAGTCAAAAGGATACAAGCTTTCTATTCTATCAAAATAGGGAGCTGCTTTCGCATATTCACCCACATTATAGTACATCAATCCTCTGTAATAATTGGCCTTGCTATTGTTCGGGTCTAGTTTTATAATTGCATCATACTGAGCAACCACCTTATCCCATGCTTTTAATTTAGCAGCAGGGAGGACATATCCGAAACGAGCCTCAATGGAAGTCGGACGCAATTGGATACTTTTAGCATAATAAAGGAGAGAATTCTTATAATCGCCATTCAAATAATAGAGCCATCCCAGTCTCAGATCAACTGCGTAAATATCTGTTTTAATGGATAACAACTCATTAATGGCATTAGCATACTGTTTCGACTCTTCGTATGCGTAACTTTTACGAAAAGCCTCCGTTCTATACTCCTGCGCCATACCAAACATCGCGTATGACATGAGTACCGCTGTAATAATTATTTTTCTAAAAAGCTCCATTTTACACCCAAAGATAATACGTGATCATATACGTCAGCAGATTCCGCATAAAAAGTGTTCACATCAGAACTTAGCGTGGATGCTATCCTATCTGTAAGACGATAACTTAAATACAAATTAATTCCCCTATCTATAGGGACTACCGCTTGAAAAGATGCTCTAAAACGAGTATCATCTGATGGCAAATATACAAAATTTATATCAGAATCCTCACATCCTTTCAAATCCCCATACAAAAATGCTCCTTCCACCCATACTCTTGGGAAGAGTTTCACACCTGCAGACACCTCTATTAGTGGGCATTTTTCAGTTCTTTTATCCAATCTATCCACCAACTTCAAATTAATTTTCTGTTTCTGTTTACGCCACAAATAGAATAAGCGTGCCTTGAAAAATAGATCCAAAGATCCTTTCGGATACCATATATAGCTACTTCCTATTTGGCCTACATTATAGCGCCAATTAGCCAAGAAAGAGGTTCTAAAACTAAACTCATGCTCTTTGTAATACTTAGTGACCGAAGCTCCAAAAAGAAATGACATGTGTTTGATGCGATCGTACTCCTTGATATAGAAGTTTTTCAATCTCTCCGCATACTCTTCTCCTCCACTATTATAATATTGCTCATAATCGGTTATCAAATAGTCGTAATACGGATTGTAGTACGGGTTATATTCGGGATTAAACCAATAGGGATTGAACCATCCGTAATAAGTGTTATTCCACCCTTGTTGATTCCACCAATCTTGATTCCACCAGCCTTGACTATTTTCCCACCAATTCTGATTGTTATTGTTGTTTTGATTGTTATTTTGGTTATTATCTCCACCAGTTATTTGATTACCATTCAAATTCTGATTATTGTCGTTCGTCGGATTCTCCCTGAATTCATTTGTCTTCTCATTATTGTCACTTGGGAGTCCGCCAACATTCTGTCCTTGATTTTGATTTCCCCAGTAATCATACAATGAAGGATCTGTCCACCATGGATTGTACCCTTGGTTGTTCTCTGTATTGTCATAATCGCTCTCGCCATTTTTCAAGACTCCTTTTTTTGTCGTCGACGAATTATTGTTATCATTTTTAAATGCTATGGAGTCGAAATCATACCTGACAGTTTTCTGATTGGAGTATATAAACCGACCAAAGAGAGAGACCTTCCATCCTTTAGGCAAGATAGTCGATGCTTCAGCCGCATAAT
Source organism: uncultured Bacteroidales bacterium (assembly GCA_902784425.1). Lineage (GTDB taxonomy): Bacteria > Bacteroidota > Bacteroidia > Bacteroidales > Paludibacteraceae > UBA1181. The sequence continues at coordinate 14,644 of CACZUS010000004.1, read as the reverse complement.
CCACCGAGATGTAACTCATTTTCTCCTTGAACAGATTTTTATACATCACATCCAACTCACTATCATAAGACTGATTCACGAAACCAATGGAATGCGAAACATTCACATTCTCCACATCATGATTGAGTGTTCCTCGCAGTGAAAATCCATCATTTTCATTGTAATACTCTGAATAGATACACATTTTGTTTCCTTCCGATTCATTCGACTGATGTAACCAGGAAGCCTCTGCATATAATTCATATTTTTTATAGAGAGGAGGAATCACAGATTTACGATTCAAATACATAGCCGCCTGAGGCAAAAGAGTATTCACAGTCGTATCAAATGGATAACGTTCATACGCCTTCGTCAGATAGTAATATGATCGTGCGTAATTACCTCTATCAAACCATGTATGTCCGATTCTTTTGGCCTCTTCAAACTCAAGATCCAAACTATAGACATTCGATTGCCAATACAATGAGTCGACCATCTCATTTGCTTTTACAGCGAATGAGATGATGATCAATAGATATGTGACAATCCTTCTTTTCATACGGCATTACTGAATTTGAATGAGCCAAGGCTCTTTATCTGGTTCTATCACCTTTATCGAGACAATCCGATTGGATTCATAATTCGTCTCAAATGACACAGTGGCTTTTGTCTTATTCAAAACGGTTTTTACCATCATGGTCTTAATCTGATGATTCTCTTTCGATGGTAAAACCTGATAAGAATAGTTCATAAATGTAAAGAATGGAGCACAAAGGTCTTGCAACCATCCCAACGGACTATGTTTCGTTAACGTCAGAGGCATGTTTTCCTTCAATTCACATTGTTCGGTCAGGAACAACACTCTGTAATTTGATAGGAAGAAGTAATACAGATTTGAATGCACATCTCCTTCATATCGTTGGAAGCAAAAATCGCTCTCTCGATAAGAGAACCAAGCCTTAGCACCCGTCTGAACGGAACGGAAGAAATAGTATCCATATTCATAACAAACCTCCCACGTTTCATTCCCATATCGTTCTGATTTGGATGCTATTCGTGTACCGACAACAAAGCTATACCGAGTTGCCATCAACATGTCATAAGACATATTTACCACCACCTCATTTTCCTGTGGGATGCCCACAAGAGATGGTTTATATTCGTCATCTCCTTCCCTGCTCAGATAGGAAGATAATTTATACTCAATTGTAGGTGCACCCACATAAGGAGCCAACTGGAATTGGAAATGCAAATGTGGATAAGGGGAAAGTCCTGAATTACCACACAAGCCCAGCATGTCTCCTTTTCGAACCACATCCCCCACCTTACAGCAGACTGAACCAATCTTCAGATGCGCCACCAACGAATATAATTGTTCTGAATGTTTCAGCAACACATAATTACCCCAGTTCTGCACTTTATTTTCCTTTCCTACAGGATTATCCTCCACATCGTTTTGCAGAGCAACCACCTCGCCCGAATAGGCTGCCACAACAGGCTTACCATAACAGAAATAGTCAGTAAGCATGAACCCATTGTCTTTATAGAGCTTTCCGTCAAATTCTATTTGGAAATCATGAGCATGACACCATGCATCCTTGTGTGTATATTGTCCGTTATATGCTTGTGTCACCTTCCACTCACCCATAAAAGGAAGCGAGATAGGAAGGTAATTCAAATATTCGAATCGATTTTTGTTCACCAAGTGATAATAGATATTATTCTCAGGGGTAGATTCCAAAAAATATGAGACATAAGGTGCCGAAACTCTTTCTCTGCGTTTCATCAGATAAAGGAAAAGAATACTCACAGAACAGAATGCCAAAGAGAAGGTTGGCAGCATGAAATAGGAAAGGAGTCTCGTCGACGAAAATATCACCATAAACTGTGCGGGTATCAACAACAGTACCCACATAAAGGTTTTCAGCGATGGTACAAGATAACATCCTCCCAATGCCAAAGCAGTAAAGATAAAGTTGAAACCGACATAGACAAAAGGCAGATGGAAGATATCAAATCCGAACCATTCGAAGCAAAAATAGGCAACAAGGAAACTTACGAATGAGGCAGAAAAGGCTATTCGAGAATAACAGAGTAAAACAATCGACAAAATCAATCCCGTCAGTAAATCAGACTGAAAGAAAACAAACCCGATACTTGATAAATAAAGTAATATCGGGTTAGGCAAGTGATTCCATATTGGTGCAGAGGAGATAGCCTCAACGGAGAAAGATCCTATTGAAAGGGAGTGCTGAGATACCAACATAAAGATATCTACGCCTGCAAAACCATCTGTTTGCTGAAAGACCAGCTGTGCAATCCAAAGGCAAAGCAGGAACGGAAGAGCTAAATAGGGCAATCCATACTTCTGCAGGCAACCATCCAACCATACCGTCAACAACAGAACTAATACGGAGAGGGCAAATATCAATCCAATCAAAACAAAGCTATAACTGAAAATCGCACCCAAGGCAATTCCCACCAACACCGCATTGAAGCCATAAAGTCCCGTTTCAATCTTATATCGATTCAGATTCAATGAGATAGAGATGGCATTCACCAACATACAGCAGATAAGTCCGCAGACACCTTGTGAAGGATACAGAAAAGTAAGAAGCAACAAAACAATTCCGAACCATCTACTTCGTGAGAAGAAAATGGCCGAATAACTGTTAATAATACTCCTTACAAATAGTTTCAAATTATCTTTCATTAGTTTTTCAACTTTCTAAAGACGTCACATAATCATAATCCTCCCGTCGTCGAATCACCTTCATCTTACCATCAGCAATCATCACAACGGAAGGACGATATTCAATGAATTGCATCCACTGCGTTACATTATAAGCTCCCACATGATGAATCAAAAGGAGATCACCTGGATTGAGTATTGGCAATGCCACTCGTTCACGAATCACATCGATGTTCATGCATAATGGACCCGTCAGACGAGTCTCCTCAACAAAGGATCCTGATGTCTGGACCACAGAAACCTTGTGATTATACCAAAAAGAGGTGAAGAGCAAATTCACGCCCGCATCCACCACCGTGTTAGAAACGCCATTCGCCAGACGTTTATGGTTCAAGACGGATGTCAACAGATAACCTGCATCGTCAATCAAGGCCCTACCCGTCTCCAATATCAACATAGGTCTTTGTCCGCTTGGAAATTGTGTTTTCAGCAAGACTGATGTGATAGCTTCTGCATAATCATCCATGGAAGGGGTCAACTCCGCACCATTCACGTATGAACCTTTCAGGGTGTTTTTCGATGCGAATCCTCCACCCAAATCAATATATTGCAGAGAGAAAGAGAACTCCGACTCCAATCGGCAAGCCAGAGCCACCATTTTCATGGTTGCCTTTTTATAGATATCTGCAGATAATATAAAGGTTCCAATGTGACAATGGATTCCTGTCAAAGTAAGTCTTTTCTCATGCATCACCTGAGTGATTGTATGCCAAGCCGACCCATCCTCTAAATTGAAGCCAAATCTGTCCCACTGAGGATAGGTACCCACATTCATATTGATGCGAACAGCCACTCTTGCTTGCTGATTCAGTTCCTCCGTCACCGACAAAAGTCTGCACAATTCATGTGTGTTATCAATATGAATCAAAGAATCATTCATCACAGCCTGTCGCAAGTCTTCGACTGTCTTCGATGGACCATTGAAGATAATCTTTTTAGGGTCGCAACCATTGTTCAATGCCTTCTGGTACTCAAGACCAGAAACCACCTCTGCCCAGCTACCTTCTTCATGAAAGACTTTACAGATGGAGGAGATATAATTCGTTTTGTAAGACCATGCAAAATTGACGGAAGGGTAACGTGTAGAAAAAGCCCGTTTGGCATTTCGAGTGTTCGTTCTAATCTGCTGTTCAGAGAAGACGAACAAAGGTGTACCCTCCTTTGCTGCCAACAATTCTAACGACATGCCATCAATCTCCGAAATCTGCGACACGGAGGTCATCGATCCCGTCTTACTTGGCATTGAAGGCTCTATGGTCTTCAACAATGGTCTTTCATATTTTCTTTTCTCACTCATGTTCATCTATTTAACATTCGTTTTTTCTCCTTTCACAGAAAAAGAACCAAACTCCGAATATTCTACTATCATATCCCATGAATAACGAATAAACAATTTTCCTATCTGATAGGAAGACAGTGGTGTAACAGCATGTTTCAATGCCATCTTCACGATTAGTTCCGGTATATTCTGTCCTGCGGCTGTCGACAAATAGACCCATGCAGGAATTCTTGGATTCACCTCCAACAAGTGATATACACCCTCGTTAGACTTCATCAGTTCCAACTCAAAGGCGCCTCTCCACTGAGAGGTCATCACAAATCGTTTCGCCACATCAGACAAAGCTTCATCTTCGACCGTGATACCCGCCCATGCTTTTCCTTTATCCGTGATAAACATCTTACGCATAGAGACGGATGACAACAAATTTCCATGTCCATCCCCCACACCAATCAAATTAAACTCCGTACCCGACACAAACTGTTGAATGATGATGGGGAAACCCCAATTCAACGAGATTTTATTAAAGGCGGATAACATCTGTTCTCCATTGTAGCATATCAAAGCATCATAATACCTGCCCTTCACCACCAACGGATACTCAAAATGCTTCATGTCTGACTCCACCTCATTCAGTGAGTGATAAACCTTACTTTGAGGCACTGTGATAGAAGCCTTCTCACCGAACTGTGGCAAAGCACTTTTTTGCCGCATTTCAAACTGTTCGGCTGTTGGCAATACCATACGGATACCCAACTCTGACTGCAACCGAGATTGTAATTTCAAATAGGGTTGCAATTCCGAATCGAAATTTGGGATGATCACATCTATGGGGTCGATAGAATGAATGTAGGAAAGTCTGTTCATCAGAACATCTGCCCCCTCACTCGGATAAGGCATTTGGTAACAGACATCCACCAAATCCTTCATGTAAGCACCTGGTTCCAATGCACCATAACAGAATCCCACAAGACGTGCGTTCTTGAAAACGGACTCTCTTAAGCTGCGCAAAACGGGTACACCAGGACCCGGATTATCAATCGCATTCAAGCCACTGACGGCTATGGTCAAATGATCACTCATCCACTACACCTTTTATCCTTAACAAAAAAAGGAAATCATTCAAATCTGCCTTTAACGTAAATTCATCTACCTCATACGAGGCTTTGAGATGTTCAAACAACTCTTGTTCCGTACGCTCATCCTTCAACAATGACAGAAGATCCATAGCCGTATCGTTCACTGAAAAACTCTCACCGCTATGGGGATTGAACAAAAAACCGTCTGAATTGACAACACAATCTTTATTTATCTTCATATCATACAATGTTTCTTTTCAACACAACAAACTTTCGATTTGCAGAGTCATATCTGCAAATATATGAATAAAATAATTCACTCAATCGAATTACATACGGAAAAATTTGTAGAGACACACGACCGTGCGTCTCTACGGTGTCAAAAATTCATCAATCCATTGAATGTTGACAGAATTATCGTATTTTTGCACATACAAAAACACCAAATCTATTTTTCATAACCACACATCATGCTATGTCATTTTCTATCAAAGAAATCATCACGTTAAACCAGCTTTTCGGTGTCGGCAGTAAACTATTATATCAGGTGGAGAAGCAGCAGGGCGACACCCTTTTGCAACGACTCTCAGCCTGCCATGTTTTCATAAAAGAGAACGGACGTAACATTCCCATTGAGCAACGTCATATCTCACAAGCGGAGCAACAGGCAGAGTGGATTCTTCAACAGAGTCAGACACAAAACATCCTTCTTCTCTCCTATTACGACGACAATTTTCCAACCTCGCTGAAAATGATTACAAACATAAAGGGAGAGCCCGACCATCCTTTCCTACTCTATTACAAAGGAGACCTTTCCGCGCTCCACTATCCATGCGTTGCCATCGTCGGTACACGTCACCCAACAGTGCAAGGGAAGAGAGCCAGCTACTATCTGGCAGAGCAATTTGCCAAAGAGGAGTTGTGTATAGTTTCTGGTCTTGCCCTTGGATGCGACTCCTACGGACACCAAGGGGCATTAAGCGTAGGTGGTCGCACCATTGCCTTTTTAGCGCACGGATTAGACACCATATTCCCTCCCGAGAACAGAAGGATAGCCCAAAACATAATTAACAACAAAGGCCTGTTACTTTCAGAATACCCCATTGGCACCCCTTTCAGCAAATACAACTTCATCAGTCGGGATCGCCTGCAAGCCGGAATGTCACTCGCCACCATTGTCATTCAGACGGGCACAGAGGGGGGCACTATGCATGTAGCCAATGCCACGCTGAATGCAGGTAAAAAGCTATTCGTTTGTCACTTCAACGACGAAGTCACACGAAATGCAATCATCACACAAGGGAACAAACTTCTTGCACAACAAGGAGCCATTTATCTAAAAGGGAGCGACGATCTGCATCTCATAGCAAACTCCATCAAAGGGAACTCTCGATAAAAAAGTTAATAACTTATCCCGTCAAACGACTTTTCAAAACGCCGATTTCATTATTTTTGCGACGAACAAAATAAGGCATGGACTCTATGATCGAAGAATTAAACGAGCAACAGCAACGAGCTGTAGAATATGACGGGAAACACCTATTGGTAGTAGCAGGAGCAGGTACAGGTAAGACCCGTACCATCATTGCAAGAGCCAAATATCTGATACAACATGGAGTACCCGCCAACCGCATTTTAATTCTTAGTTTCACACGTAAATCAGCACGAGAGATTGTCGAACGCATCAAAAATGAAATTGGAGGTATGACGATTGATGGACTTAGAGGTCAAACCTTCCACTCTTGGTGTATGGACATTATCATGAACAATCCGAAAGTCTTCATGCACCATGAATACACCCTACTCGATGAAGATGATCGAGAGAGTTGTATGAAGTTGTTATGTGGCAAGAAATTCAAAGACAAAGAGAACCACGTCATCAATCCAAACAGTGTCATCGACGTCTACTCCTACGCCATCAATGCGTGTTGTAAACTCTCGGATGCCATTCGCATGAAGATCTACGACAATGCATCACCCAATGATGTAAAAGTGAACAATAGCATCGAGCTGAACCGACCCGTGTATGAGGATGCCATCAAACGATATATCGCTTATAAGACCGTGCATAAATACATGGACTATGACGATATTCTCAACGTGGTTGCCAAGGGATTGAAAAAGAATGAAGAGGCACGCAAGTTCATTGCTCTCCGTTACGATCATATCTTGGTGGATGAGATGCAAGACACCAATCCACTTCAATACGAACTGCTCAGTTCCTTTTACGAAACCAGTCACCTATTCTGTGTGGGTGATGACGCACAAAGTATTTACGCATTCAGAGGTGCAGATTTCAAAACCATGCATCGGTTTACCGAGATTGTTCCCGACTCAAAACGAATCGATCTAACCATCAATTATCGATCCACACAAGAGATTCTGGATCTATCCAATTGGGTATTATCTAAATCATCACTCAACTACCAAAAGAAACTGGTAGCAGCCAGAGGAAACGGCAAAAAACCGCTCTTCATCACCTGCGACAACGAATGGGATGAAGCAAACGACGTGACGGAGAAGATACTACACAGCGGACCAGAGAAAGGTGCCAAATGGGAAGACAACATGGTGCTATCGCGTTCGCTATACGGACTACGAACCGTCGAGTCGCAATGCATTGCCAAGCATATTCCCTACATCATATTCGGAGGCACGACACTGATGCAATCAAAGCATGTACGAGACGTCGTATCCCCCATGCGAATCGTAGCCAACTACAAAGACGAATTGGCATGGATGCGCTATCTGCTCTTGTGGAAAGGTATCGGAGAAGTATCCGCCTCAAGAATCATCAACAATGTGATTGAGGAAGAAACGTTGGATAAATGTCTCGACAAGCTATCGGGACAAGGGCTACAGGAAGAAATCTCACTCACGCTGAAAAACATCAGTCGAATGCAGTTTTCCCCATCACAAGCCATAGCCAAGACATTGGAAACGATGGAAAACAGACTGAAGGAATTGTATAAAGAGGAATGGAAATGGAGAAAACAAGATTTTGAAGTACTCCAAGAAGTGGCACTCAACACGGGCGGTATACAAGAGTTTATCTCGGAATATGTATTGGATCCTAAATTAGAAACAACAGTAAAAGAGGGCGAGAACGGACCTAAAGATGCCTGCATACTGACGACCATCCATTCTGCCAAGGGCTTGGAAGCCAAATACTGCTATCTGGTGAAGGCTTCACCCGCTTCATACCCCACACCAAGGGCCATCGAGAATGGAGAAGAGGCCATCGAGGAAGAGAGACGATGCTTGTATGTCGCACTAACCCGCGCAAAAGACGAACTATATGTCTACAGAAACATACATTCCATCCATGTAGACGAATCGAGCGAAGACGAGTCAGAGAAACTCTACTTCTTCAACTCCTTACCAGACGAACTCATTGAAAAAGAGGTGACTGCAACAGCACAAAGAATCAGCGTTCAAGAATATAAAGGAGAAGTTGTCGGAACAGATATTATTGGTGATTTTGATTTCTCGTAAACAATAAAGAGAAGGTTCTATTTGAATATCCACAACAAAATATTTTTATTGGTGGATGCTTTTATTTTGGAATCAATATAAGACAATACTTCATCACACACAACAGGGCAACCAGCACTTGCTGTGGTTGGCCAGTCGCAATACGCATATTCGTATGAGTGGAGCACCACAAGACGTTTGAATGCATTGTTGTTGGTCTTTTCCAAACCATGTAATTTATAATGGAAATGCAAACCCCAATTGCTGTAAGAGCGAATACCTATTCGATATTTTCCTTCTGATGAGCAAAGACTGCCTGGCACATTGCTAAACTCTACATAATCAACAGTATTATTCTCTCCAAAGCCATGACTCACCAAAGCCGTCGTTAAAATTTTATTATTTTTCAAATCATATATAAACATTCTTTTGGTATATAAATCATAGGAGAAATCGATTAAAATACACCAATCAGAGTTCATACCATTCTTCTTTATGAATGATTTCGCCTCTTCCGCCTTTTGATGAATTTTTGAGACATCAGCGATCTCCTTCACATAGCGTTGCTGTTGTGCTTGTGTTTGATTTGTCTCTTCCGCATAAATCGACACGGAGAATGTGACAAACAGAAAAATTAGAGATATTATTTTTGTTATTGAATTCATCATTACCTAAAGATTATGAATACTATATATCGAAGAAGGATCCTTATCAGAGGGATCCTCCTCTTAAAACATCAACGCAAATTTAGAAGATTTATTGTCCGATTACTATTATTGTGAGTTTAAAACCTGACGGTACTATCATTTGAATCATTCAAAAAACAAGATTTTAACTATATTTGTAACGATAACATTGAATCGATAAGAATATGATTGAAAATATATTAAATATATTAAACCTAAATGCGAACCTTCAAAAGCCCACCATTTCAGGCGAAGAGTTCAAACATGATTATGTAAACCTTGGTCTGCCGAGTGGTCGATTATGGGCAACCTGCAATATAGGAGCATCCATTCCCACCCAACAAGGTAACTATTTTGCTTGGGGGGAAAAGATCACCAGAAGTAATGAGTATTGTTTCAGCAATTACAAATGGGCACAATGCGTATATCCAGGGGCATTGGAGTATCTTATCAAGTACTCAACCACTCCATTATGGCATGACGATCCCATAAAATTTGATTCAATGGGAGAACCCATCTATATTGCACATTGCGAAGGACACGAATATCAGCTCGATCACAAAAGCGCACTAGAGACTTCCGATGATGCCGCAACAAATTGGTCCAATCTATGGAAGATGCCCACAAAGAAAGACTTTGAGGAATTGATGGAAGGATGTTATTGGAAGTGGGCTAATAGTTTTAACGGATCAAAAGCATGTGGAAAAGTAGGCATATCAAAGACAAACAACAATGTGATATTTTTACCCATAAATGATATGGTCAGCTATCAGTTTGATAACAATGATAATGGTTATTATTGGGCGTCAGAAATCGATGAGAAGAATAATGATGAAGCGTATGCACTCACATTCAATCCAAACGAAATGAATGTGAGTTCCATAAGCAGATGTAAAGGATTGAGTGTGAGAGCTGTACTTAATGAAAGAGAATGCGAGAGGTTTCTCAAATAAATTTTCCTGTCAGATTGAACGAACGCGATAAAAACCTTTTTGAGGTTTCTCAAAGCTTCAATTTCCAAGAAGAGACGGACTGAACAGGCTCTTCATTTAAAAACCCATTTAAATGTTTCATAAACTTGTTTTTATCCTTCATAAAAAATAAATGTACCAATAATTTCATCACAGCAAATATAATCAACACTACTTTCAGAACTGATAAGAAGTCCTCACCCAAATAAAGACCAATAAATAAAAACATCAATGTGGTGAAAGCGATGAGGAAACGGTCAAATGCGCAGTAAAAACATTCCACAATAAGTTGGCCGGATGATGAATTGGAAATGTAAACATCCATCACATTTCTACCAAGACGGGTTTCCACATAAAGTGGCACACCCGACCTTCCTTCTAAATCTAGCGCGCAAGGTATCTTTTCCTTTTTTCCTTGCTCTGACTTCCATACCCAATAACAACTATAACCACTGAAGGTCAAACTACGTTGTATGGAATCAAGATAATTAGCTATGGCCTTTAAATCTCCCGAAGGATAAATAGTTTTATAATAATTTTTCATGTTCTAACCAATGTTTATGGGAATTATGAAACGATAGTTCGACGTAGTCAATTTTGAATGCCCATCCGGTTCATCGTAGAGACGCACGGCCGTGCGTCTCTACAACGGCCGTGCGTCTATGGAATTTATGAATTTCCATCCGGTTCAATGCCCGTCCGGTTCATTATTTGCCTCTACGGACGATCACCTTAACCCCGCACACGATGTACACGCCTTCCCGTAGGCCATCCACCGTGGTGAGCCCCTCCGTGTAGGCAACACTTGCAACCACTCTACCTTGTAGGTCATAAAGGGTGGTTTTTCCTGCGTTCTTCGCCTGTATATAGATGACACCTTCCTCTGCGTACACCATCACGTCATCGTTATGTTCAAGAGAAACGTTGTAGATATCAGATAAAGAAGAAGTAGGCGTCAGTTTAGGATATCCGTCCACCTCGTCGCGCACCCAACGGGCGAAGACGATCTCAGACTGTGCTGCGTTCATGGAGTCCACCCAAGCGTTCATGTCCGCCAGGAAGGCATCCGATTTGATGTAGTCCGTCGAGGTCATAGTAACCAGCTTATTTTCATAGTCATATTTTCCAGACGACAACACAGTATCTGCGAAACAACGATAAACAACCCTGCCGTCTCCGAATCTACTAGAGCTTCCGCCTTCAGAGAGAACTACACAGGACGTATAGCAGTTTATTATCTCTTCTCCACCATTAGTAAATCCCAATGCATTGAATTCGCATTTTACATCTCCAATGTTGTAGCAGTTCAATATTCTACAGCCCTCTGATATTGCGCATATTGATGCCGCCCCATAATCGGAATAGCCATACAGTTCCGCTTCACTTCCGCAGTTCAGGATGGTTGTATTCTCGGCCGAGGCCACAATGGCGGAAACGCAGAAACCAGTGATACGGGAATTCTTCACCACGACATTCTGTATGGTGGCATTTTTTGTATTCCCGAACAATCCTCTATGCCAATGGGTGGACACCCATTCTTCTGGTGAATCTGTTATGTCATATAAATGCTCGATCGAATGTCCGGCACCATCAAAAACTCCCTCGTAAGCCATATGAATATATTCTCTCCCGTTTTTATAGACTCCGATAGGAATCCAAACGCTATCCTTGCATTCTTGGCTGAGGTCGATGTCGTTCGCCAGACGTCCATTGATGGCTACTGCTCCTTCGTTCACCACATCGCGGAATTTCGCCAGTTCCGCCCCGTTGTGGATGAGGTAGAAGCCATCATCGTCCCGCTCCAGGAAGTTCGGATCTATTATTTGCGAAACGGCGACGGTGGTGTCGCTCACGATGTTCTTTCCGTCGAAGTCATTTGCGAAAATATAGGTGTATCCGTCTGGGCTGACAGGCAAGGCGATTGTGCCATCCCTTGAGACCTCGATGTCGTTCACCGCACCTGTGAAGCGTACGGCATAGCCCTGCGTCGGTTGCAAATTCACCCCTTCGAAGCGAGGGAATCCGTCCTCACCCTGCACCCAGGGTAGCAATGGAATGGAATCCTTAAGGATCCACCCGACATATGTCTTCGGATTTTGTGCGACATACTTGTTCAGCGAATCGGTCACCGCACCTGAAAGGAATGCGCTGGAATCCAATTGTTGGATGTTGTCCTCATCATTCAGGCTGATGCCTTCTATCTTTAGGTTGAATAAATTCGTACAATCATCCTTCTTATTTTGGGAGTATATAGAATAAACATCTCTTCCCGCAATAATAGCTCCAGCATTATAGCAATTATTATTACTATATTCAAGACCATTTGCGATTATATCACCAATGATTCTGCCTCTGTTGTAGCAATTGAGTATGTCGCCGCCCGCTACTCCGTATGAGTATTTGGACGAAACGATTAGGCCATAATTGCTGCAGTTATATGCGTGGCATCTCAACTCACCTACACCTCTTGTGTGGTATCCCATTCCAATGACAATCCCTTCGAAATGGCAGTTAAGAAAGTCAGGGCCGACAGATCCAGATGCTATACCTGCCACATAATCCTTCCCCTTCACGTATGCATTCGTTACTTTTAGGTTCTTAATAATGCCATAATTGCCACCATAGAATAATCCCATATTACTCTTGTCTGGTTGATTGATATAGAGGTTGGAGACGGTATGGTTTCCACCATCGAACGTGGTATTGCCGAGGTATATAGGCTCCCAACTGATTGACTCTCCGTTGATGACGCCGCAGACTGGACTGAGGTCGATGTCGGCGTCAAGCCTTCCGTTCGGGTGGTATTCTTTGTTGTTTATATCCCTATATGTCAAGAATTCTTGCAGGTTGTGGATGACATAGAAATCTTTGATGATGAGGATGGTGTCAGTTCCCATCAGATAACATACAGTGTCAATACCACTAAATGCATCTGTTCCGATTTTGGTAACTGAATTTGGAACAATCAACGATGATAGGCTTGTGCAATTCTTGAATGTTGCAACTCCGATGACGGAGACAGAGTCCGAGAAGGTAACGGCGGTTATTTTTGTGTTTCCGTAGAATGCGCTGTCACCGATGGTTTTCACTTGCTTAGGAATAACAACAACAGAGTCCATCCCCGCATATGCGATTAATTTCGTTTTCCCTTCATCCGCGTAGATGAAGTCTCCATCGACAAGACCTCTTTTATGCCGTTTTGCGCCCCATGGACTACCCGTGGCCGTTCCTGCGTAATAGATCGTCTCAATTCCAAAGAAAGTGTTCGCATCAATGGAGGTGACGGAGTTAGGAATGACGACAACAGAAGCAGTGCCTACGTATGCTATTATATTTGTTCTTCCTTCGTCCGCATAGACGATGCCTCCATCTATAAAGATTTCTTTAAGATAGCGTTTTGCGCCCCATGAAGCACCTACAGCATTTCCCCCATAACAGAGTATATCCGTTCCACGGAATGCGTAGGTTCCGATAGTATTGACGGTGTTTGGAACGATGACGAGAGACAGATGATCACATCCATCAAACGCATAGTTTTTGATGGTGGTAAGAGAATCCGGGAAGATGACATTACTTAGTTTTGTTTTGTTATAGAAAGCATATTCATCGATAACTTTCACTTGATCGGGAATAGTAACAACACTGTCGTTGCCAAGGTATGCATCCAATATTGTCTTTTGTTCGTCAGAATAGACGAAGTCTCCATCATAAACTACACCTTTGATGTATCGTCTCGCACCCCATGGGCTACCTGTGGCGTTTCCTCCATAAAAGAGGGTATCCGTACCACGAAATGCGTAAGTTCCGATGGCATTGACGTCATTTGGAACAGAGACGGAAGACAGAAGTACACAATTATCAAACGCATAGTCTTTGATGGCAGTGAGAGAATCCGGGAAGATGACATTACTTAATTTTGTTTTGTTATAGAAAGCATATTCATCGTCTTTTGTTTATCAGAATAGACGAAGTCTCCATCATAAACTACTCCTTTGATGTGTCGTCTCGCCCCCCAAGGGCTACCTGTGGCGTTTCCTCCATAATAGAGGGTGTCCGCACCACGAAATGCGTAAGTTCCGATGGCATTGACGTCATTTGGAACGGAGACGGAGGATAGAAGTACACAATCATAAAACGCATAGTCTTTGATGGATGTGAGAGAATCTGGGAAGATAACATTACTTAGTTTTGTTTTGTTATAGAATGCATATTCATCGATGACTTTCACTTGGTCGGAGATAATTACAACTGAATCGTTTCCTCTGTAGAAGACTAAATTTTCCTTTTGTTCATCGGAATAGACGAAATCTCCATCGATAACAGTTCCCCGAACCCATAACTTCGCTCCCCATGGACTACCAGTGACACTCCCTGCGAAATAGAGAGTATCTATACTACGGAATGCATAGGATCCAATAGAAGCA
>CACZUS010000003.1 GCA_902784425.1 uncultured Bacteroidales bacterium | reverse complement strand
AGACCTTGGTAGGAAATGCTTCGCCTTCGAACTGTTTGATGCGAGTTTCATATCTGATATTTTAGACAAAGTTTAACTAAAAACCCATAAGAAAAATGATGCCAATAGAAGTAACAACCATCCAAAACAAAATTTTACTGATTCGTAACCAACAGGTTATGATAGACCGAGACATTGCTGAATTATATGGAGTGGAGACCAAAGTCTTGAACCAAGCGGTAAAAAGAAATGCCGAAAGGTTTCCTGATAGATTTATGTTTCAATTGACCAAAGAAGAACAGTCTGAAATCGATTCTTCATCTTTAAGGTCACAATTTGTGACCTTAAAGAATGATACGGTGAATTTAAGAGGCAAACATTCTAAGTATTTGTCTTATGCTTTCACAGAGCAAGGTGTTGCAATGTTATCATCAGTGTTGCGTAGTCCAACAGCCATTCAAGTAAGTGTCAAGATAATGGACGCTTTCATCGCCATGCGCAAATTCCTTTTGTCGAATGCGCAGATCTTTCAGCGACTCGATTCGCTTGAAATTCATCGCATAGAATCCGACAAGCGTATTGACGAACTATTCACACGAATGGACCGATATAAAATTGATGACACCCAAGGCATCTTCTTTCAAGGTCAGATATTTGATGCATACGCTAAGTTTCAAAACTTTATTAGCCAAGCACAAAAAGAAATCATCTTGATAGATAATTACGTGGACATCACGGTACTCGAACGTCTTTCAACCAAAAACAATGGTGTGGATGTTACCATCTACACCTTGCCCAACACGAGACTGACAACGCAGGATGTACGCAGTTTCAATGCGCAGTATCCTACACTTACGGTAAGACACACCACATCAATGCATGATCGCTTTCTGATTATCGATAACACTATCCTCTACCACCTCGGTGCCTCGCTTAAAGACCTTGGCAGGAAATGCTTCGCCTTCGAACTGTTTGATGCAGGGTTCATACCTGATATTTTGGCTAAAGTGATATAATAAATAAAAAAAATCTATGATGAAAAAGAAAGAATTAGCAATACACAACGTAGATGATTTCAAAGGAAAAATCTACACGATTCGTGGAATCCAAGTGATACTTGATAGTGATTTGGCTGAGATTTATGGATATGAAGTGAAAACTCTCAATCAACAAGTCAAAAGGAATATAAATCGTTTTCCTCCAGATTTTATGTTTCAACTGACACGAGAAGAATTGGATTTGGTAAAATCACAATGTGGAGATTTAAACTTGAAGTCACAAATTGTGACTTCAAGTTGGGGAGGCATAAGGAAGCTACCGAATGTTTTTACAGAACAGGGAATTTATATGCTTGCTACAGTTTTACGTGGTGACCTTGCTGACCAACAAAGCATTTTTATAATGCGAGCTTTCCGTGAAATGAGAAATTTTTTGCAAAACAACGCCAGTCTATTCGCAGAAATCGACAACATACAAAAGCATCTCATAGATTCTGACATTCATCATAAAGAACACGACAAGCAAATTGCCGAATTGTTTTCATTGATGGACAAATACAAAGTAAAAGACACCCAAGGTATCTTCTTCCAAGGCCAGATATTCGATGCGTACGCTAAATTCCAGAGCTTTATTAGTCAGGCTCAGAAGGAGATTATATTGATAGACAATTATGTGGACCTATCTGTGCTTGAAAGACTGGCGACCAAAAACAGCGGCGTGGATGTCACCATCTACACCTTGCCCAACACAAGACTGACCGCACAGGATATTCGAACCTTCAATGCCCAGTACCCCACATTGACAGTAAAATACACTTCACAAATGCACGACCGATTTCTGATCATCGACAACAGCATTCTATATCATGTTGGCGCATCGCTCAAGGACTTGGGAAAGAAATGTTTCGCCTTCGACCTATTTGACGCAAACTTCATCCCTGATATTCTGGCGAAGATGATGTGAAATGTTTCAACTGACTAAATAAGAGCAGTCTGAAATCGGTTGTCCTTCTTTGAGGTCGCAAATTGTGACCTCAAGTTGGAATGACATAAGAAATCAGCCGATGATTTTATGGCAAAAATCTTCAGTAAGAACTGTTCCTTATCAAAGCATCTTTATTTGTCCCGTATATATATTCTCTTTCGTCACCCACTTATCTATGGCAAACAGGATTAGGTTGACGATAAGCAGTGTGATGAACCCAGCCACGCCTGGCAGTCCGCCCAGCAGGTCGTTGAATCCGTCGATGTACATCATCGATAGCCCCACACCGGCATTGATTGCCCCATGGAAGATGGCTGCGGGAATCATAGAATGGGCCTTGATGCGGATGTATTGCATCACGGGTGTGATCATTATGCAGAACAACACCATCATTGCTGCTCCTGCCGCAGGGTGTTGAGGATAGTTGTGCCCCATAAGGATGATTGGTGCGTGCCAGATGCCCCAGATGACACCGATCACCAGTGCTGTCTTCAGGAAGCTGACGCCTTCGAACTGTTTAAGCAACCAGCCCCGCCATGCTATTTCCTCGCCAAAGGCAACAACAGCATTGATCGTAAGGCTTGAGAAGAGTCCCGACAGAAGGGAGATGCCCAGTAGTCCGTAAGCGTTAATTCCCGGAATCTGTTCCGACATTTTCTCTAACGCATTTTGTAAGATGGGTGTCTCGGTGGAAAAACGCATCGAAGGGAATGCTGCCGACACCGCTAATGCTACGAGGTTGATGGCTATAGGCAACAATGCCGCCACCACAAACCATCGGTTGAATCGGAAGGAGATGCCAAGATTCTTCAGAATAGGTTCGTGGAAGATGAATTGTGTGATGATCACCGAGAGCAGGGGAATGAACATTAGTCCTGTGCAGAAGACGATACCGCTGATATCTTGCATGTCACCGCCGAGCAAGTAGAACACTGTCGAAGCGATCCATGAGATGATACAAACTATTAGGATAAAAAGTAGAGTCTTATTTTTCATGATTCTTTGTTTTGTTTTACAAAGATACGAAAAATCAAACCTCCACGAAAAACATGTGGGCAAAAAAACTCTTCCCTTTTACCCTGTTGGAGGCTCATGAAGATTCAATGCACATGACAATTCTATCTATTTTCCCCTAAATTCTAATATTACTTTTTTCTTATGTCACCTTATATAAACTATCATTTTGTCAGCTGTTTCAATATTTTTGCTTACTATATTCAATTTTTTCTTATTTTTATTTGTCATTTTGAAAATAATGCGTATATTTGTCTTGTTATTAAAAACGAAGATGTTTCACTTTTTAAAATTTACAACTATGGTACTAGGATTATTTTTTTCAGTAGTGTTGGCGTTTTCAGTAGTAACTAGAATTTACATGGAATCAAAAGACTTGAAGAACAACTATTAAGTCGATTCCAATAAATTCACCGCTTAAACAAAAATTAGTATGAATTGTGGATTTATAGATCCCACCTAAAAAAAACTTTTTATGGATCAGACAGAAAACGACAACTAAAAGCCTCAATGTCAACAGATACGCATTGAGGCTTTTATTTTTCACCACAACAATTTTTCACTAACCTCTACCTCTTCATTTGCAATTTCCCTCTGAAAATGTATTTCCTATCTCTTACTTTCCTAAGATATTGTTCTGTTTAATAAAAAAGCATACCTTTGTCATCAATTAATCAGAGTTTGTATATGATTTTTTTGATCATTCACCTTTGGCTTTCTATTGCATCACTGCTTGGAGTGTCTGATGCTCCATGGCTTTTCTGTGATGAAACGCTTGCGACAGGCAAGTCAGACGAGGTGAATTGTGTCGTCAATTCATACGAAGAACAGAATTCCAACATATTAACAGATGGGGCGCAACTTCCTTCTGGCATTTTATTGAGTGCTAAGGATTCGCAACAGTTTGGAAATTCTCGTCCTACCCGTTCTCATTCTTTTGGAGGTGGCAAGTCCAACAGATTTTCTACTCATTGGACTACACATCAACCATATTGTTTTTCTTACCTCCCATATCTATCCTTTCGTAGCATCTGTTTTGAGGTGCAAAGAAGGAGTGCGTCTCCTCGCTTATATTTTGTCATTGCGTTGAGACGCATTCTTTGTTAGGTGTGATTTCCTTTACATTAAGAGAAATCATTTTATTATACCTAACAAAAATTTAATCAAAAATGGCAAATATAAAAAGTTTACGGATGTGGAACGACATCTGTGCTGATACTCGTGTATGCATCAGCAATTCGTGGTTCGGTTTAAAAACCGTAGTAAAATGTGCATCTACAGGAAGTGTTATCGAACCCAAGAGAGTGCAATTGGACCTGCAAGACGGAGTCCAACTGCAACGAATACTACGCGCATCTTCCGAGAATTTAGCAAAAGCAGTCGAGGATTTCCATCTAAAGGAATCGTATAATGGACAATACCTATTGGAAACATGTATTTCAAAGGATGGAACGTTTGTCGCAATGCAGTTGTTACAATTCAAGAGCATTGATTACGAACCAGTGACCGACGTGCTTATTTACGAGGGTGAAGAAGCAAAAGTTATTAGTCGAATATTTTAAGGTGAAAGGTTCGTCGTCCGATGTGGCGACGAACCTTTTTTATTATACAAACTTATACAAACACAGATGCCAACCTACATTTCGTGTTATTTGTTTGAAAACGAAAATTTATAGAACCCACCTAAAGCAAAAAATATATATATCTTTGCAATGTCAAACACAATCAAGAAACATGGCAAAAATTTTCAAACTCATCAATCATATAAAAGAAGCAATTAACAATATAACTGAATGGGGTATCAAACATTACAACAAATGTTTAAACTTCGATTACGACTGCTTCCGTCAAAATAAATTCTCATGGAAAAAGATTCCGTTGATCTTTCTCCATTCATTCATAGACCATGAGGCATCTACGAAGGCTTCGGCTCTTACCTTCCTCACCTTCACATCCACGATTCCTTTTTTGGCGCTGATGTTATGTGTGTTGCAAGGTTTCATCAATTCAGATGTCATCATTTCTGCGTTGACAGGAATGTTCCCATACATGGAAAAAGCCATCACCGACGTGTTCTCTCTTGCCGACGACTACATCAAAGAGTCGTCATGGAGAGGCAATGTGATTGTATTAGGCGTTATGTTATGGTGCACCTACAGTCTGTTTTACAGCATCAATCACAACCTCAATCGAATATGGGGAGCCAAAGACCGCTCCATCGACGAGCGTTTACGATTCTACACCATCATTTTCGTCATCATTGGTGTTTCTCTGCCCGTATCATTACCCATACTCAACTACATTCATAATCCACTGGTTATAAAGTTGGTTCTGTACAGTTTGACATTCTTCGCCTTCTTGGCGGTTTTCAAGTTCTTCCCACACACCAACGTCAGTATGGCAAGTGCCTTTACATCCACTTTCTTCTTTATGATTCTTTTATGGGTACTGAACACAGGCTATATGATCTTGTTCGACAAGATAGAGGGTTCTTATCTGAAGAACTACGGATCCACCTTTGCCATCATCTTCATCACCATGGCATGGGTTCACTTCATGTGGATTATCTTTCTATTGAGTGCTTCCATGGGAAGTTCCATCGACAGACAAGGCAACTATACGTTCGTAAAAGAGGTGAAAGAGTTGACACCTCAATACATGCACTTTTTAATGGTTGCCATCGCTTCCATCATCTACAAAAAATGGCATGAACAAAAGATGGAAACACAACCCGACGAGATTGTTAAAACACTAAATATCCCCTATCCTCTTTTTCAAGACATCATCAATCAGCTTGTCGCAGCCAAGGTGATTAAGCCACACGAAGAGGCAGAAAACAACATTTATCGCTCATGGATAATCGGCAAACAGGAGGATCTTTCTATTCGCGCATTACTCGACTATATTGACAACCACGGAACCGACCACCTACTTGCGTTCGACTACAAGAAAAACGTTCAAGTGGAGGGGAAACCTTTATGGCAAGATTTCCATACCGCATATCAAACATTCTATCAAACCTCTTTGGATACAAAATTGTACGACATCGAAGTGAAACAAGACGATGTGAAGTAAATAGTATATTTGGGGCTATTTATTTGCTCCTCTTTAGTTCAAATTCCTCCTTCAATGTGCCATTCTGACTCATTTCCATGAGTTTTTTCAAACTATCAGAAGGCTCTGCGTTAGGCCGTTCTCTCTCTCCCGAAATAAATATCTCAATATAATCGTAATAGTCTTCCAACGAAAGGACAGGCAGGTCATAAATCAAAACATACTCATCTAATCCATCACTATATCGTTGATTTTCTTCCTTACTGAATCCTTGAATTAGTCCTCTAATTTTAGATATTCCAAATACCTCCACCGATTTTTTCTCTTCCTTCTTCCTTTTCATCCTTATTTCTTGCTCCTCTTTCAATCTTTCTTCCACTTTGGAAAAGTAAATACGTGACCATAAACTAGGGATCTCATCAACTTTTTTCTCATAACGTCTTCCAAGAAACCTACAACAATATCGATACCCTAGTAACTGAATCATCTTCCGTCGGAACTCAGTATCATTTCGTTTTATGTCATCATCCGTAATTTCCACCTCCAACGATAATTTTGCGTTAGGATTTTGCATACATGTGGATAAAACCGAATCTCTATAAAGCATCTTGTTTAATATATATGCCTTCTTATTATTCTTTCCATACTCACCTCCAATAAGTGCATTAAACGTTCCTTCTTTTTTAGCATTGACGCATCTATCCATGTATCGAAAAAAACGATCATTGTCAGGAAGATTCAAATGTTTCTTAATAGAATCTACATGATTTGCATAAAAATCTGTCACGTAACACATCGATTCGGTCCACGATTTACCACTCGACGTGCTTGATTGTTTGATTTGATACAACCTAGCATAATAGATTACATAAATGAAATCTAGCTCTCGATTATGTATGGCATCTAAAAATCGTGCAGGCAACACGTATTGCTCATTCTCTGGAATATCATAAGTGATGACTCTACCTGCAAGACGCATACAGTCATTCTGATTTTTATAAGCGTCCTCTACATGCTCTAAAAAATATGTACTTGCCATTTTCTTGGCATCTTTCCAAGATTGACGTTCTAACTTAGAAGAAAAAGCTTGAACATCACACTGAGCGGAGACAGATGAGGCGAATACCAACCCTGCCACCAAACATGTGAAAAATAATTTTATAAAGTATTTCATGCCCTTGGATGTGTTTCTAGTCTTGTATTTTATGAATATAAATAGAGACGCACGGCCGTGCGTCTCTACAGAACAAAAATCAAAAACAATTAATAAATCATCTTTTAGCCTCGATCCACTTGCGAGCATTCACAAATGCTTCCAACCAAGGTGTCACTTCATCCGTAGCCTTACGATCGGCTGGATAATAAGCCCATTGCCAAGGGAAGATAGCACGCTCCAAGTGTGGCATCATTGCCAAGTGTCTGCCATCCTTCGAACAAACACCAGCCACATTATACATAGAACCATTTGGATTTGCTGGATAGCCTTCGTATGTATATTTAGCAATCACATTGTATTTGCTCTCTTCATAAGGGAAGTCAAACTTACCCTCTCCGTGAGCTACCCAAACGCCCAACTTGCTACCAGACAAAGAACCGAACATCACGGAGTTATTCTCTGGAATTGTCAGTCCGACAAAGTTAGACTCAAACTTATGTGAATTGTTATGCAACATCTTGTGCTTCTTCTCATGTTCTGGGTATAGCAACTCCAATTCTGCCATCAACTGACATCCGTTACAAATACCCAAGCTCAAGGTATCTTCTCGTGCATAGAACTTTCTCAAAGTCTCTTTTGCCTTCTCGCTGTAACGGAAACCGCCAGCCCATCCTTTAGCAGAACCCAACACATCTGAATTGGAGAATCCACCACAGAAGACAATCATATTCACATCTTCCAACGTCTCACGACCGGAAGTCAAGTCAGTCATGTGAACATCCTTCACATCGAATCCAGCCAAGTACAATGAGTAAGCCATCTCGCGCTCACCATTCGTACCTTTCTCACGGATGATAGCTGCTTTCACACCAGAACGTCCCTTGCGGTCTGCCGTCAACTTCATAGAAGAGAGCTTACCAGTAAACGCACTGTTGAATTGGAATTGAAGCGGTTGCTTCTTATAGTTCTCATAACGTTCCTTCGCACAAACCTCACCACTTTGTTTACGATCCAACAAGTAAGAAGACTTATACCATACATCACGCAACGCATCGATGTCGAACACCTCTTTCTTTCCATCCTTCTCAACAACAATCTGACGATCATCTGTAGGAACAGCAATCTTAGCAAAGCCAACACCTGCATTATGAAGAATCTTCTCTACCTCCGATTTTTTCTCCACCTGAATCAAAACACCAGGATTCTCAGAGAAGAGGATTTTTACCAAGTCTGGTTCTGCAATCTCTTTCAAATTAACATTCAAACCACCCTTTGTATTAGCGAAACACATCTCCAACAAAGCAGTAATCATACCACCTTCTGAAATATCATGTCCAGCTAAAATCAAATCTTTCTTTATCAGATCTTGAATGGCCTCAAATGCATCTGCAAAATATGATGCTTCCTTAACCGTAGGCACTTCATCACCCACCTTATTCAAAGTAGCAGCCAAAGCTGATCCTCCCAATTTTAATGCATCAAACGAGAAGTCAATATGATAAATGCAAGTATCTTTCTTATTAACCAATACAGGAGAGACGATGCGACGAACATCAGACACTTCTGCACCAGCGGAGATGATAACCGTACCAGGTGAGTAGACCTTATCTTCTCCATATTTTTGAGTCATAGACAAGGAGTCTTTTCCTGTTGGTATGTTGATACCCAATTCGCAAGCAAAGTCGCTACAAGCCTCAACCGCCTTATACAAACGAGCATCCTCACCAGGGTTCTTACAAGGCCACATCCAGTTGGCACTCAATGAGACACTTGCCAAACCATCTTGCAATGGAGCCCATACAATGTTTGTCAAAGCTTCAGCAATAGATAAAACAGAACCTGCTGCAGGATCTACCAAAGCTGCAGATGGTGCATGTCCGATGGATGTGGCAATACCACTCTTACCTCTGTAATCCAATGCCACAGCACCTAGGTCATTTAATGGCAACTGCAACTCACCAGCACACTGTTGACGTGCAATTTTTCCAGTTACGGAACGGTCAACTTTGTTTGTCAACCAATCCTTACAAGCGACAGACTCCAATTGAAGGACATCATTGATATAAGTATGGATATCCTTTGCATCTGTTTGAACAGGAGCGAACTTCTCCACTACTGTCTTGTCAGTAATCACCGTGCGAGGTGGCTTACCAATCATATAATCCAAACGAAGGTTGATAGGTTGATCACCATTTGCGCGTTCAAAGACGAACTGCATATCGTCGGTCGTTTCTCCCACCACATACATAGGAGCACGTTCACGATCTGCAATTCTACTAATCAAGGCAATATCTTTTTCTTTTACCAAGAAGCCCATACGCTCCTGACTCTCATTTCCAATGATTTCCTTGTCAGACAATGTTGGGTCACCAATAGGCAATTTATCCATATCGATTTTTCCACCCGTAGCCTCAACCAACTCAGACAAGCAGTTTAAGTGACCACCTGCACCATGGTCGTGGATAGAAACGATAGGGTTGTTATCTGATTCTGCCAACGTACGAATCACGTTGGAGACTCTCTTCTGCATTTCAGGATTAGCACGTTGTACGGCATTCAACTCAATAGCATTGGAGTATTGACCTGTCTCAACAGAAGAGACAGCTCCACCTCCCATACCAATACGATAGTTATCACCACCCATGACAACCACTTTCTCTCCTGGTTCTGGATTACCCTTCAAACTATCTTTCTGTTTAGCGAAACCAACACCACCCGCCAACATGATAACCTTATCATAAGCGTATTTCTTGTTGTTTTCTGCATGTTCGAAGGTAAGCAATGAACCACAAATCAATGGTTGACCAAACTTATTACCGAAATCACTCGCACCATTAGAGGCCTTAATCAAAATCTGTTCTGGAGTTTGATATAACCATTTGCGAGGATCCAATATATCTTCCCAATGACGACCAGGAGTCGTACGCGGATAGGAGGTCATATACACAGCCGTACCAGCAATAGGCAAGCTAGCCTTACCACCGCCAAGACGGTCACGGATTTCACCACCAGTACCTGTTGCAGCGCCATTGAATGGCTCCACTGTCGTAGGGAAGTTATGCGTTTCAGCTTTTAATGAGATTACAGATTTTATCTTTTTCACCTCGAAAAAGTCTGGTTTGTCACCACTTGCAGGTGCAAACTGTTCGATTTCAGGACCCTCATTGAAAGCCACATTATCTTTATAAGCAGAAACAATCTTATTAGGATTTTCAGCAGAAGTCTTCTTAATCATTTGGAACAAAGAAGACTCTTTCTCTTCTCCGTCGATGATAAACAGACCACCAAATATCTTATGACGACAGTGTTCTGAATTTACTTGAGAGAATCCGAACACCTCACTATCTGTCAACTTACGGCCGATCTTTTCACTTACACTATTCAAATAGTCCATCTCCTGCTGACTAAGAGCCAAACCTTCTTGTTGGTTATAGGCTGCCAAATCATCGATATAGACAATTGGATCTGGCTTTTTATCAATTGTAAAGATAGATTGATCCAATCCATTGTAAACACGTTGCAACATAGGGTCATGCTCTGAATCCTTTCCTTTTGCCGCGAAGTACTCCTCTATACGACGGATTCCCTTAAGAGACATGTTTTGCGTAATCTCAACCGCATTGGTACTCCATGGGGTTATCATCTCGCGACGAGGACCGATAAACCAACCAGAAATTTTCTCTTCATCAGTGAATTCTGCTCCACTGAAAAGCCATGTAAGCTTTTCAATATCTTGAGCGTCGAACTTTTTTTCAGCATCCACAGCTAGATAGCCGTTATCTGCCTTTTTGAAAAATAGAACCATATTGAATTATGTATTTGTATACAAATTTATTGAAGTGCAAAATTAGACATATTTTTAGAGTTGTACAATATTATTTCTCCACACATGAGTCATTTGTACTCCCCTTTCGATTATAGGAATGCCTCTAACGCGTGCGCCAACTGATCTGGACATGATGTTCCTCTTCCTCCACAATCGATTCCCTTCAGTCTAGAAATCGCATCCTCCACTTTCATGCCTTTCACTAATGCAGCCACTCCCTGCGTGTTCCCATGACAGCCTCCTAAAAATTGCACGCTTTTTATGATGCCATCTTCCACAGAAACATTAATCAACTTAGAGCATGTTCCTACACACTGATATGTTCTTTTCTGTTCCATGTTACTTGAATTTTTAATGACATGACAAAGATAAAGAATATTTGTACACTGACAGAATTTATTTAACTTTGTCTCTATGAAAGTTTAGCGAAATGGAATGCTTTTGTCCGACAATCACATTTCAATGTAACTATTTCATACATAACATATAAGTTCACGAAATTAATTCAGAGAACCCATCTTAAATCATACATCGGTGTCCGTATTTAATCAAACAGAGCAAGATGAAGTCTCTTATATGAAGAGCATCATCAAAAGATTGGAAAAAATCATCACCAAACTGGATGAAGTAATCAACAATAACGTAAAAGACCTACGCGAGTATAAGAACTATTTGTGGGAAAACCAATCCGAGTTAGACCGTGCAGAAAAGAGTGCGGTTCGTCATAATGTCACCCAAGCCGTCTTGTCTAGTGAAGCTATCGTCGAACGGAAGAAACGAATCCGAAAAATGATTGAGATTCCCTACTTCGGAAGAATCGATTTTCAAGAGGATAAGAAAGCAAACAGCGTGCCTATCTACATCGGAATCCACTCTTATTACGACACAGAAAAGAATGAAAACGTAATACACGATTGGCGTGCACCTATCTCCACCATGTTCTACGATTACGAAACGGGCAAGGCTCATTACGAATCACCATCCGGAATCATCAACGGAACCATCAATCTGAAAAGGCAATACCGCATCCGTCGCTCCGTCATGGAATTCATGCTGGAGAGTTCCATCAACATTCAAGACGATATACTTCAGAAGGAACTAAGCAGCACATCCGATGAGCGAATGAAAAACATCGTTGCCACCATTCAACGGGAACAAAACTTGATCATCCGTAACGAAGAGGCTAAGACACTTATCATTCAGGGTGTGGCAGGTTCGGGAAAAACATCCATCGCACTCCACCGTGTTGCTTATATCTTATACCGTTTCAAAGGGGAAATCTCATCCAAAGATATCCTTATCATATCTCCTAACAAAGTCTTTGCCGACTACATCTCCAACGTCCTTCCTGAATTGGGTGAAGAGACCATTGAAGAGTGTGGATTCGAAGAGTTGATGGACAAGCAGCTACAAAGCAAATACAAATTCCAAACCTTCTTCGAACAGGTGACTGAAATCATCGAGAAACATGACGAAGCATTCATCAACCGAATCCGATTTAAATCATCGGTTGACTTTATCGATAAGATGGACAAGTTCTTTCTGTATGTGGAGAACAACTGCTTTCAAGCGGTGGATATCAAAATCGGACGTATTCCTGTTCCTAAAGAATACATTGAAGAACGTTTCAAAGCGTATCATCGTATTCCAATGCGCAGTCGATTCGAACCGATAGCGAAGGATATCATCCGCGAACTTCAACTCTCTGCTCCTAACTTAGAGTTGACCACAACCGACAAAAACAACATTAAAGCGGAGATTAAAAAGATGTTTTCTGGCAATAACGATCTTTCTCTCTACCAGTCATTCTACGAATGGTTAGGTCAGCCAGAACTTTTCAAAAAAGGGAAAAATCGACAGCTTGAATATGCAGATGTCGCACCTCTCCTCTATCTGAAGATAAAGATGGAGGGATTGAAAGAGAAACTTCCCATCAAACATCTCTTGGTAGATGAGATGCAGGACTACACTCCTATTCAATACAAAGTGCTCTCACTTCTCTTCCCTTGCAACAAAACCATCTTAGGTGATGCCTTGCAATCTGTCAATCCATATAGTTCAACCAACTACATGGACATTCAGCGGGTCTTGGCAGGTGCAGAAGTGATGAAACTCTGCAAGAGCTACCGTTCATCCTACGAGATTACCAACTTTGCACAAAAGATCTCTAAAAGTCCAGATTTGATTGCCATCGAACGTCATGGTGAAAAACCATCTGTTCTCACCTTTCCATCTACTAATGACGAATTAGAATACCTTCATACGTATGTTGGAAACGCCCTGAAAGGCAATGGATCGGTGGGCATCATCTGTAAAACAGAAAAAGAGGCGATTCAACTCCACACCATCTTGTCAGAACGAACCGATCAGGTATGCTTGTTGTCAAGTGAGAGTGCCGCCTTCTCCAACGGAATCATCGTAACCACAGCTCATACCGCAAAAGGTTTGGAGTTTGATGAAGTAGTGGTTCCTTTTGTCACCGAAAAAGAATACAACAACGAGATGGATCGCAGTCTATTATACATTGCATGTACCAGAGCCATGCATAAACTGACACTGACGGCCACTAAGAAGGTCAGTTCCATACTCTCCGACAAATAAGACCAATCATCAAAGCATAAATGTTTCACAATGGAAAAGATTATCAGCAAACTGGAAATTTATGATGTAGTCACAGGCACTCATAAAGTAATTAAATCATTCCCCTACCTAATCGAGGCACCCAACTGGTCGCCCGACGGCAAGTGGCTTGTCTTCAACTCAAACGGTCGTCTTTATCGATTATCATCAGATGGCAAAGGCGACGCACAACTGATCGAATCGGGCATTGCGCAGAAATGCAACAACGACCATGTTATTTCTTCTGATGGGAAAAAAATCGCCGTCAGTCACCACACCGCAGAAGATGGCAACTCCCGCATTTACATTCTACCGTTTGAAGGAGGCGAGGCAAAATGCGTCACACCGAATGGACCTAGTTACCTGCATGGATGGAGTCCCGACATGAAAGAGATGGCCTACTGTGCCTTTCGTGGAGAGGCTCATGTGGTTCACACAATGAATCTAGAGACAGGTGTTGAAATCGCCCATACGGAAGGGAAAGATGGACTTAGCGACGGACCAGAGTACAGTCCGTGCGGTCAATACATCTGGTTCAACTGGGTAAAGACAGGTCTGATGCAAATATGGAGAATGAAGAAAGATGGTAGTGAGCAAACGCAGATGACCTTCGACGAAGATCTTAACGCATGGTTCGCACACGTATCACCCGACGGGAAACTAGTTGTTTACATAGCCTATCACAAAGGAGATTTGAAACCTGACGAGCATTTGCCAAACAAGAATGTAGCTCTTCGACTAATGCCAGCAGAAGGAGGGACGCCACAAACGATTGTTGAGTTATTC
The DNA here is from genome assembly GCA_902784425.1 of uncultured Bacteroidales bacterium. Lineage (GTDB taxonomy): Bacteria > Bacteroidota > Bacteroidia > Bacteroidales > Paludibacteraceae > UBA1181. Next base: position 55,142 of record CACZUS010000003.1, on the reverse strand, counting down.
GGCGGACAGGGAACCATCAACGTTAATTCATGGTCGCCCGACAGCAAACAATTTGCTTTTGTCAGCTACGAAAAGGTATAAGGTAAGTTTTGACTATTCAAACTGGAATTCCAATTGCGTGTCTTCCAATAATGTAAATGACATGCGATGGTGTTCGCAAGGACCATACTCCTTGATGGCACTACGATGTGCTTTGGTTGGATAACCTTTGTTCTTATTCCATTGATACATTGGATAATCCGCAGAAATGCTATTCATATAATCATCACGATAAGTCTTGGCTAATATGGAGGCAGCGGCGATAGACATATACTTTCCATCACCTTTCACCACACACTGATAGGGCACTTTTTCATACGGTTTAAAGCGATTACCATCGACAATGATATGTTGCGGAGGAATTGTCAGTTGACTAAGAGCACGATGCATAGCTAAAATAGAAGCGTTCAGGATATTGATCTTATCAATTTCCTGTGCGCTTACAATACCAACAGCCCACGCCAAGGCTTGTTCCTCAATAACAGGGCGTAACAAATACCTCTGTTTCTCGGTTAGCTGTTTTGAATCATTTAATATCTCATTTTGGAAATCTGCAGGCAAAATGACAGCGGCTGCAAAAACAGGACCAGCCAGGCAACCACGTCCAGCCTCGTCACAGCCAGCTTCCACCACATTCTCCTTAAAATATGACAATAGCATATTGATTCAAAATTTATCCTCGAATTAACAATAGAATCACAATCAGTAGGATAGCAATTCGCGCGCATTCTTTTGAGCAGTCTCAGAAGGATTGCTTCCACTAAGCATTTGGGCAATCTCCATCACACGTTCCTCTTTGGTCAACTCTTTTATATGGGAGACGGTACTTACCTCATTGTCCTCCTTATAAACTTTGTAATGCGTTGCTCCTTTGGAAGCGATTTGAGGCAAGTGTGTGATACTAACCACCTGCATGTACTCGCCCATCGACTTCATCAATCTACCCATTCTATCAGCCACTTCACCAGAGACACCCGTATCGATCTCATCCAAAATGATGGTTGGCAGATTGTCTGTTTTTGACAAAATAGACTTCAATGCCAACATCAGACGCGACATTTCACCACCTGAAGCCACAGAAGAAAGCGGTTGTAAAGGAGCATTTTTATTGGCGGAGAAGAGAAATGACACAGCATCCGTTCCCATTTCATTAAACGAAGGGAGCGTCTCCAATTTGACCTCAAAATTAGCATTTGCAATACCTAAATCGCGCAATATGTCACATACCGACTGCTCCATAGGTTGCTTCGCACTCTTTCGTTTTTGGGAGATCTGTTGTGCCAAGCCAGACAACTGACCCTCCAACACCTTTATATCCTTCTTCAAAGCATCTATCTGATCAGAAGAGGAATCTAAACCATTCAACTGATCTTCGAACGATTGTTTCACCTCCAACAAAGAGGGAAGATCATTCACTTTATGTTTTTTTTCTAATGTATAGATTAAGTCCAAACGTTGGGTGATAAACTCCAAACGTTGAGGATCAACAGTGACATCCGCCAACCGTTGTTCCACCTCTCTCGACAGATCTTTCAGTTCAATCCAAGCACTATTCAAGCGTTCACCAACAGGCTCTAAGTCAGTATATACAGAGAGTACAGAAGTAATCGCATCATTCATCTCCTTCAATGCCGAGCATACATTCTCGTCTTTTTCAGAGAGAAGCCATTTGACTTTCGATAATGCATCCTTTAATTCTGTTGTATGAGACAAATAATCTGATTCTTCTTCTAATTCACTTTGCTCATTAGGAGAGAAGTCTGCCTCATTCAATTGGTTTAGTTGAAACTCCAAATAATCACGATTGGCATTCTGTTGTTCCAAGTTGGCAATCATCTCATTTAATCTTTTCTGAGAGGATTGGTACTGACGATACAAAGCAGCATACTCATTCAGAAGAGACTTGGTATCAGACAATGCATCCAAGACATGCATTTGAAAAGAACTCTCATTCAACAATAATGTCTCATGCTGAGAATGGATATCAATAAGAAAAGCAGTCAACTCTCGCAATACATTAAGAGAGACTGGAGTATCGTTTACGAAAGCACGTGATTTGCCATTTGGAGTTATTTCTCTACGAATCAAGCAAATATCATCATAGTCCAATTCATTAGCAGAGAAGAACGGTTGCAAAGCATAAGGGGCAACATCAAACTCTGCCTCAACCACACATTTTTTTTCTGTATCTTTCAGTGTTTTTATATCAGCGCGAGCGCCCTGAATCAATCCCAAAGCGCCCAAGAGGATGGATTTACCAGAGCCCGTTTCACCAGTAATAACAGAGAAACCCTTACGCCAATTAATCTCAGTCTTTTCGATTAAAGCATAATTTTCAACAGAAAGAGATTGTAACATATCAGAAATTCTAATTCAACAACTCTTGAAATTTGGTGGTCTCTGTCGGTAAGATACTCTGAAGAATATCGTAGACTTCTTTCTTCTCTTTCGCTGTAGCAGGTTTAAACATATCCAACAGCTCGTTTAATTTGTTTTCCACAAAGGTCTGCAGTGCAACCGAATAAGGAACAGCCCTATTCATTTCACGAAGATAAGGAAGATTGTTGTAGATATTTGTTCTACCCTTTTCCACACTATTCACCATTTCATCAAGACCAAAGCGATGGTACTCATAGATGATGTCACGCAATTTCTTTAAACGATCATCCATGAAATTACTGATCAACGCATATCTGTTTAAATCGCTTTTAAAGGCAGTCCAACCTACATCATCAGATGTCTGTGCCAAAGCACAAATCAGTTCCGCCTTCTCGAAATATTTAGTTCCTCCATAACGACTGAAGGAGTCAAAATTAAGGCCTAAAATTATATTCACATAATAAGCGATTGTGGAAAGGAGGTTTGATTCGTAGGTATTTTCATCAAACTCCAATCGTTGATATCTAGAATAAGTAAACTGAAGATTCTTATCCATGAAATTAAACAAAGTGGTGTTGTAACCTGAGTTAAATACAGGTCGGGATGCTTGAACTTGTAATCTACCCGAATAAGACTCGCCTGCAGTCTGTTCCAAAATAATCACAAAGGTGCATTCTATCTTTTCATCTTCGGTAAAGGTAGCATCGGTCCATCTACGTGAGTTAACAAACTCTGTCAAATCATTCGACAACTCATTATAAATATCCTTATTAGTTCCCTCTATCTTTTCTGTGTTTATTTGAATATGACATTTAATCTCCTGCGCATTGAGTCCAATGCACATAAGGAAGAACAATGACATGCATATATTTCTTAAATTCATATCTTAAACTATTAAGCGTATATCAAAACTTTAATTTAACAAACGAAGGAATCCTATATTTATTCCATCATGATAACTTTTCAACTATATGATCCACGATATCCTTTGCCACCTCCCGTTTAGGCTTGAATTCGTATGGATGACGACTTCCATCCTTATCAAAAATAGTTATCATATTGGTATCACTCTGAAAACATGTGTTCTTATTGTTTAATGAATTAAGCACAATAAAGTCCAAGTTCTTACGAGCACATTTGTCAACTGCATTCACCTCTTCATTATCTGTTTCCAAAGCGAACCCAACCATCAACTGACCTTCCTTTTTTATTTTACCCAGGTGAGCTGCAATATCCTTAGTAGGAATCAAGTCGATGCTCATTTCTCCTGTTTTTTCTCTTTTTATCTTTTTATCCGCACGTTGAGCTGGTGTATAATCCGCCACTGCAGCACATAGGATTTCAACATCCGCATCAGAACTATTTTCAACTGCCGCATCAAACATCTCACCTGCCGACTCTACCGAAATCTTTTTTATATTAGGGTGAACAGGTTTTAAAGAAACTGGACCGGAAACCAGAATCACATCAGCACCACGTGAAGCACACTCTTCTGCCAAGGCATATCCCATCTTACCAGAAGAATAGTTACCAATAAAACGAACAGGGTCTATCTTTTCGTATGTAGGACCTGCCGTAATCATTACTTTTTTCCCCTTCAAATCATTAATAGAATTGAAATAGTGTTCCAATGAATCAACGATAGTTGAAGGTTCCGCCATACGACCTTTACCAGTCAATCCACTAGCAAGGAATCCCTCTTCCGCATCAATGATGTGATTTCCACGAGAACGCAATGTCTCTATATTCTTTTGCACAGCAGGATGAGCATACATATCCAAATCCATCGCAGGAGCGACAAACACAGGACATTTTGCAGAAAGATAAGAGGTCAGCAACAAATTATCTGCAATGCCATTAGCCATTTTACCAATAGTATTTGCAGTGGCAGGAGCAATCAGATATGCATCTGCCCATATTCCAAGGGAAACGTGACTATTCCATGCCCCATTCTCCGGATCGAAGAAATCGACCAAAATAGGGTTTTGAGAAAGCGTAGCCAACGTAAGTGGGGTGATAAATTGTTTAGCCATTGGAGTCATAACAACTTTCACCTCAGCGCCTTTCTTTTTAAACTCGCGTATTACCGTTGCCATTTTATATGCAGCGATACCACCCGTGACACCTACCAAAATATGTTTTCCCTGTAAACTCATACTAACTAATTACCTCTATTCGATTGAATGATTATTCTTTCTCTTCAGTCTCTAACTTCTTCTTTATTTCAGAAAGATAGAGCATCGCAATAAGAGTCAAGCAAGATAAGAATCCTCCCAGAAATCCACCCATAATGAATCCTTTTAATTTTCTCATTTTGTCATTTGGCAATGGGTAGAATGGTTCGTCAATGATCTGAATCAATGGCGTTTCTCTCGCCAAGTCCAACTCCAACACTTTAATATTCTTTTCAATCTCCTGATATGTTGTAGTCAAGACCTGAATATCTATCTCATATTTCTTCAACTGAGCTGTCACAAACGAGCCAGAAGCATTTCTATGTCCATCATAAAAAGCAGAACTTTTAGCAATGGTTTTATCCAATTCTCTACGTACGGAATCAGCCTTTTGTTGAAATGATTCTAAATTTTTTCTCGACAGACTAGTCTTTGTCTCTGTATAGAAATCTGCCACAGTCTTCAAATGAGCCGCCGAAAATCTCATGGCAAATTCTTCATTCGGATAGGTATACAGATATTCCATGTAAGACAATTTCTTATCTCTTCTTGAAACAAAAATATTTTCTTTTATCATACCCGATGATACTATCATAAGAATACTATCTTGCGCACGGGTGAAACTCTTTCTATCTTGTCCATATGGATATGAAATATCACATATGGAAGTTTGTTTCTCATCGCTAGCATCTATTTTACCCTCTGCGCACTTTACACGAACGCTATCACAAATTAAAAGATATTCCATAAATGTTATTGTATCACCCTGGTACTCACAAGGAGACAACAATGTGTTCTCAATCATATTCCTTGACTTTAGCAACTCAAGCACATTATCCCCTGAGAAAGCATTCATCGAGCTACCACCCATTCCAAGTAAAGAAGTAATACTTAATCCCGCAGTAGTAGGAGTATCACCACCTACCGTGAAAACATAATTGGCGCTATATTTTATCGTTTTATTGTATACGTAAATATATCCTAAAACTGCACATATTATGCCTGCGGCGACAACTATCCATTTCTTCTTCCATAAGTGGTTCCAATATTTTTTTATATAGGAAAGCACTTCTCCTAAAGAAACAGAAGATTTTTTCGTATCCTCTGCAGACATGGACTTAAATAATTCCTCTAATTCGCTCATACTTTTTATATTCTCAATTATTTCAGTACTGAATTTATCAGGATATTTGACAATTTACTTTTTTGTCTAATCATCTGCAATAACCGATATGGCTGTTACAATCACAGAAGCCATTGTTGCAATAGAACTAAACAATGAGACAAAGAAGGTGGCATTCTCCTTTCCATTCGATTCTTTCTCATCCTTCTCTGGCACAAATATATGACATCCCGGTTTTACTATCGGATAATTCTTTGCCCATAAGAAAGCCTGACGTGTAGATGCTATCTTACCATTAGAATATGCCACATATACACCTCGTCTTCTTGCTTTTCTTTCAAATCCTCCTGCACCTCTTATATACTTACGCAATGATGGTCCAGTATAAATCTCCATTCCAGGCACTTGGACTGCACCTGCTATCGTTACTGTTTGCAAAGTCTTAGGAACAAAAATGATATCACCCGCTTCCAAATACAAATCCGTTTGAGAACCAGGATTCTTGATAATTTCTTCCAACCTTATACCAACCAAATCTTGTCGAGACTCTATTTCCTTACGAATATCCTCGATAGAGGATACATTATCAGCATCTTTCAACATTGATAATAACTTAAGGTCTCTACGACGTTCTGCTTCTGTACGTTTAGAACTACGAATCAAAAAGGCACCTTCAGCATACGCATACTGAGACAATCCGCTAGATCTTGCGATTAAATCTGAAATTCTCTCCGTCTTACGTGTTACGGCATACGTTCCAGGTCTTACTACCTCTCCCAACACCTGAACAGTACCCAATGACTCATACCCCTCTTTTTTACGAACCGTAACCAAATCTTTGGGTTGCAATTTGAAATCCGCATCAGGTCCCGACAACTCGCGAGACAAAGATAATGTAAAGACTTCTGTCTTTTTATCATCGGTTTTCAACACATCATTATCTTTTACCATTCTCACAACCTCAATCCGTTCTGGATCTGCCTCATCAACAAATCCTCTTGCCAAAAAGACGATGTCTCTCAGCGTGATGTTTTCATAAAAAGGAAATGAACCAGGTGACAAGACAGCACCATAGATGGCAACCTTCTTCTCTGGCTCAAAATCATTCTTTCCACCAATTGTCACAACATCCTCTTTCTGTAATAACAGATTGAATTTGCCCTCCATCAAATCTTTCACATTAAAGGAAACGATTTCAGGAGTCAAATCTTCTTGAAGACGCAATACGGTTGCACTCTCCATAAAGGCATCCTCTGTCAATCCATTGGCCTTGTTTACCAAATCACGAAGCGACATGTTTTCTTCCAAAGCATATACCCCCGGACGGAAAACACTACCTAAGATTTGTACTCTATTCGTATATTTTTCCAAAATGCGATCCACCTGATAAATATCACCAGATGCAGGATTGAACATTTTGAAAATATCCCTCGTCACATCGGCAACACTCTTTTCTCCATTCGTATTGCGTGTGACAGATATTCGCTCCGTATAAGCATCCTCAGAGAAACCACCGCAATAATCTAACAGATTTTGTAATGTTTCACCATTTTTCAACTCATAAATACCGTCACGTTTCACCGCTCCATTTATGGTTACTCGATTCTCATATGGAGGTACATGTATAACATCCTGATCTTGCAAAGTCATGTCGCTAGGCATAACCCCCTTCATCAAAAACTCATACAAATCCACATTGGCAATCTCCTTCCCATTTCTCAGCAACTTTATAGAACGCATGGAACCATTTTCTGACGGACCACCACATGCATTCATAGCATTTATCACAGAGGAAACAGATGACAATGTATAACTTCCCGGATTGTAAACCTCGCCCATGATGTATACCTTGATTGAACGAATTCTATTCACAGAAACCGCAACCGTCGTTCTTCCTGAATTAATGGAATTATAGATAACAGACAATTTTTTCTTAATCACATTCTCAGCAGCTTCGATTGTCAAACCACTCACTTGGGCCATGCCCACATTGGGGATTCGTATCGAGCCTTCTGATGAAACTGTCAAATCATACGTTGCCTCAGACATTCCATATACATCAACATGTAAAACATCATTAGCCCCCACTATATAATTTCTTGGAGTAGGTATGGATTGACCAGGTTCAAACGACACCTTCGAACGATCAAACAATGATGCTCCATAAACTCGACTTTGTTTGCTTTTCTCTGTCACCGTTGGCAACTGAATTGTAGGAGACTCTATCAGTTCAGCAGACTCCGTAGATGTCTCCATCGCATTAATTCTAAACTTTAGTTTCTCCAATTCAGCAGCAGGCATTTCTTTGGCCTTTGCCATACGTTCAACATCTGCTAATGTATAACCCTGTTCAGTATATTTCTTAACGAACTGTGCTAACTGAGTGTCAGACAAATCATCAACCTTTATCCTGTTTATATTCTGAAAGGAAATTTGAGCAAATGCCGAAACAAGACAAATCACAAAAGAAACGACTAAACATAAAATTCGTTTTTGCATAGCATACATTTTTAAACAAAATACCTTGCAAAGGTACACGATATTAATTTAATACCAAAATTTGATGTTTCAAAAATCCTTCTCCGTTTGCTCTTAAATGCAATATTTTTTTCTTACATTTGCACCAATTTTTGTTTTCTTATAAAATCAGCAATAGAAATTCAATCATGCTTGAATACATAAAAGGGAAAATAACGGAACTAAATCCGACACAAACTATTATAGAAACCCAGCAAATAGGGTTTGCCATCAACATTTCCCTAAACACATACTCGGCAATTGAGGGGAAGGATGATGTCAGCCTATACATATACGAATCCATACGAGAGGATGCATTTACCCTCTACGGCTTTGCAACCAAAGAAGAACGAAATCTCTTTTTACTCCTTATCTCAGTCTCCGGAGTAGGTGCAAGTTCCGCTCGCATGATACTATCAGCCTACACTGTTCAGGAACTAGAGGCAATCATCAGCACAGAAAATGTCAAACAACTGAAAGGTGTTAAAGGTATCGGAAGTAAAACAGCAGAACGAATCATTGTAGATTTAAAGGATAAGGTAAACAAAACGGATTCAAACGAAACTGGAGCATTCAACGAAAACAAAGAAGAAGCATTGGCTGCACTTGTTGTTTTAGGTTATAATCAATCTGCTGCTACCAAGGTCGTTGACGCAATCGTTAAAGAAAATCCAACAATCTCAATAGAAAAATTAATCAAAGAAGCACTAAATAGGCTTCGATAACGTTCTTATACATAAGAATAGATTAAACAAATTGGAAAAGAATATAAAATATATCATCATCGCTTTTGCGCTACTATGCAGTATAGTAGCTCTTTCTGGTTACGCTCAAAGACCCGCAGGAAGAATGAGTCTCAATCCACGAGCAAGAACCTCACAAACATCAGCTAACCAAGCAGAAAGAGAAGAAACCCCTCAAGATGGCAGAAGAGACACCATGAAGGGACTAAAATTCCCTGTCAAATCAACCGAAGTTGTCACCTACGACAACCTTCTCGAACAACCCTCCATCGACCTAAAAGACCCCGTCAACATGACGTCTGAGGTGGAATATGACCCTGCAACTGGCTACTATATTTTTCACAACAGAGTGGGCGATATGGATATCGCCACACCATTTGTTCTGAGCGAAGACGAATATAGAAACTATGCCTTGCAACAATCCATGAATCAATACTGGGCTGAAAAGGCAAAAACCAACACAGATGGAGGTAACAAATTCACTTTCAGCGAAGTACAAATCGGTCTAGGCAAAAAAGGTGAAGACATATTCGGACCTGGCGGCGTTCAATTAAAAACTCAAGGTTCTGTCGACCTCGACTTCGGGTTCACCGTTTCAAAACGAGACAATCCAACCATCTCCGAAAGAAACCGCATCAACACCATTTTCAACTTTGACCCTAAAATCCAACTTTCCGCTACTGGATCCGTCGGAGACAAAATAAACTTCAACTTGAACTATAACACCGAAGCCTCTTTCGATGCGGATAAAAGATTGATTAACTTAGGTTATAAAGGAAACGAAGATGAGATCCTTCAACGGGTCGAAGCTGGTAACGTTAGTCTCCCGCTTTCCTCCTCCCTTATCACCGGAAGTACCGATTTGTTCGGTGTGCGTACAGACCTTCAATTCGGAAAACTCAAGATTTCTGCTATTGCCTCCCAACAACAATCCGAGAGGAAGACCATCTCAACGGAGGGCGCACAAACCACAAAATTTGAATTGGTTCCAACGAAATATGAGGATAACAAACACTTCTTCCTATCCTCTTACTTCTACGATCACTATGACGAATGGGCGAAAAACGCACCCAATCCTCAATCAGGTATTATCATCAATAAAGTAGAAGTGTGGGTGACCAACACCTCTTCTTCTTCCGCCAACTATACAACAAGAAACATTGTCGCACTAACAGATATCGGCGAAACATACGACTCTGACGGGAAGTCTGAAAACGTTCCCGATAATAGTAACGGCGATTTATACAAACAATTAAGCGCCAACAAAAACATACGAGACATTCAAACCGTATCACACGCATTAAACAACACTGTCTATAATGGCAACAACCTCGAATCTTCTAAAGATTATGAGATATTAAATAGCGCAAGACTACTATCAGAATCTGAATACACTCTGAATCCTGAATTGGGTTACATCTCACTAAGAAGCACATCCTCATCCGACCATATTATCGCAGTTGCATACGAATACTCAAAAGGTGGAAAAAAATACCAAGTGGGTGAATTGACAACAACAACCGCCGACTCAACTAAAACAGCTTCTCAAAACATCATCGTGAAATTGCTGAAAAGTTCCATTCCTACACCTACTAATAAAAAACTTTGGAACTTATGTATGCGTAACATCTATTCTCTAGGTGCATTTAACATTCAACAAGACAATTTCAAAGTTGAAATTAAATACTATTTCCAAAACGATTCTCTCACCGCTTACTTAAACTACATCCCTACGTTGAATAACAAGAACCTCTTGCAAATACTCAACATGGACCGTCTCAACAAGCGGCAGAATGCAATGCCTGATGGATATTTCGACTACATTCCGGGATACACCATTAACCCATCCACAGGACGTATCATCTTCCTATCTACCCGACCTTTTGATACAGGTATTAGAAATGGATACGGAAACCTTCCAAACATCGAAAATTACACATATCCAGAATTGTATGATTCAACACTAACCATTGCTGAACAATACACAGAGAAAAACAAATACTTAATCACGGGAGAATTCAGTTCCACTTCTGGATCAGAAATCAGACTCGGAGTTACCAACGTGGCTAGAGGTTCTGTCCGCGTTACCGCAGGAGGAAGAACACTTACGGAAGGAACCGGCTACACGGTCGACTATAACCTAGGTATCGTAAAAATCCTTGATGAAACGGCTCTCGCATCCAACTCTCCTATCAACATATCGTTGGAAAGTGAATCATTCTTCAGCACACAACGAAAATCACTGGTGGGAGTCAATGCAGAATATACATTCTCCGATAAATTTTCACTAGGTACTACATTACTGCACTTGAATGAAACTCCGCTTACATCAAAGGTGTCTCTTGGAAACGAACCACTATCCAACACCATTTGGGGAATGAACGGAACCTACAAAACCGATTGGCAATGGCTCACAAACGCAATTGACAAGTTACCTCTCATTAATGCAAAAGCACCATCTTCATTTGCTTTGTCCGGTGAGTTCGCTCAACTGATTCCTGGACATAACAGGTCCATCAACCAAGATGACGACAAAACTGGTATCTCATACATTGACGACTTCGAAGGTGCAGAGTCTAGCATTAACATCAAAAACCCATCGTCTTGGGCATTGGCAAGTACGCCAAAGATTAGCAGCGGACCATTATACAACAAACATTTCATTCGCGAAAATGATCCTTATTGGAGCCAATACCTTGATCCAGTAAAATTATCTTACATCGGTTATGGTTTGAATCGTTCTCATATGGCTTGGTATTATATCGATCAAATCTTCACTTCCGACCATAGCAGTAAAAACACACCTTCTTATATAAAAGCAAACAAAGACGACATTTTGTCCAACCACTATGTTAGACAAACTCATGAGACAGAAATATATCTCGACAAGGATTTTAGCAATCTTGAGTCAACTACACTTCAAACGCTTCATCTTCACTATTATCCAAAAGAAAGAGGTGCATACAACTTGGATGTGGATGGAATGAACGAAGATGGATACCTTGAGAATCCAGGAGACCGTTGGGCCGGAATCATGAGGAAACTAGACAACACCAACTTCGAAAATTCCAACATTGAATATCTGGAATTATGGTTGATGGATCCATTCATATATGACGACATGAATACTACATCCGGAAAATTGGTATTCAATTTAGGAAACATATCTGAGGATGTCTTAAAAGATGGTCGTAAAGCTTTTGAGAACGGATTGCCAACCGTTCAAAACCTTGCGACAGTCGACACCACCATTTGGGGTCGAGTGCCTCGTCTGACTGCTATCACGGGATCTTTTGACAACGCATATCTGGCTCAACAAGATTTGGGATTGGATGGACTATCCGACGAAGATGAGTTTAACTTCACCGAATCTTATAGAAGATACGCTCAGGCCATCAAAGAGAAAGTCAATTCAAAAGCAATCGCTAGATGGAATGATGCCACCTTCTCCCCTCTCACAGACCCTGCCGGAGATAATTTCCACTACTTCAGAGGAAGTGACTATGACGAAAAAGAGGCCCACATTTTCGATTGTTACAAATATTACAACGGAACAGAAGGCAACTCAACCTCTTCTTCTGAAAACAATTTCACCTCTACTGCCGTCAACACACCAGACTGCGAGGATTTGAACAGAGATAATACTCTTAACGAAACCGAACAATACTATGAATATATTCTCGAAATCGACAAAGAGTATTTTGAAGATGAAAGCAAATGGGGTGAAAACTTCATCACCAACAAAGCTTCTTCTGAGGTTAAGCTTAAAAATGGAGAAAAAGATAGTATTCATTGGTACCAAATAAGAATTCCTATCAAAACAAGCAAAAAGCGTGCAGAGGGTAACATTTCTGATTTCAGATCCATTCGCTACATACGTATGTACATGACAGGATTTGAGGAGGAAGAGCACCTTCGTATTGGTGAATTGCAACTAGTACGCACAGATTGGAGAATTTATGAGAAGAACGAACGATTGGTTGAAAGTTCAATAGCTAACAAACTAAAAGGTACGGGTCGCATCGACATCTCATCTGTCTGCAAATACAATGATTCCAGCAAGAAACCTGTTGGATATCTATTGCCACCGCACATAAAACCGACATATGATCCAAGTCAGCAGCAAAGTACCGTAGAAGAGAACGAACAATCAATGGTTCTTCGCATCGACAGTTTGGAACCAAATGACGTTCGCGCCGTATACAAGACCGTCTCACTAGACACTCGTCAATACAAGAGATTCAAGATGTTTGTTCATGCGGAGAAACTCATGGACGGAGAAGATATTCCTGACAACAGACTTTACGCATTCGTTCGTTTAGGATCTGATTTCACCGACAACTACTACGAATACAGAATACCGTTGAAAATAACTCCAGAAGGAGCTAACCTGGCGGAAACTGTATGGCCTGCATACAACAACTTTGATTTCGCATTCGAGCAACTCACGAATCTGAAATTAGAAAGAGACAAAAAGAAAAATGCCGGACAAGCAAGATTTAACGAGCGCTACACGAAAATGGATGGTAAAAACACGATGGCAATCATCGGTTCCCCTTCATTCGGTGAAATATCATCACTCATGATTGGTATCGTCAACGAAGACGATATCAACCATAGCGCAGAGATTTGGGTAAACGAAATGAGAATGTCCGGATTTGACGAAGACGGAGGTTGGGCTGCCGTTGCCAATTTAGGAGTCGTATTCTCCGACTTGGGATCACTCACCATTGGCGGACAAGCAGAGACAACAGGATTCGGTAATATCGAAGACAACGTGACAAACAGAAACCAAGAAGATTTCTATGAATACAATATCACCGCAGCCATACAATTAGGAAAACTCTTCCCAGAGAAAGGAAAAGTTAATATGCCTTTCACCTATACTAGAACGCATCAAATGACGCAGCCAAAATACGATCCTCTCAACACAGACACTGAGTTGGAAAAAACGCTCGATAATTATGACGACAATAGAATAAAAGATTCAATAAAAGCAATGTCAAGAACTGACAAGGTATACCAAAGCTTCTCATTGAATAACGTACGTGTGGGCATAGCAAGTAAAAAAGTCCCTATGCCTTATGATCCTGCTAACTTCTCATTTAGTTTAGGATATAACGAAACCAAAGAGACAAACCCAGACATTGAATACGAGAAAATTCAAAATTACAAGGGAACATTCAACTACGTTTATTCCCTCAATCCAAAGCCAGTTGAGCCTTTCAAAAAAGTGAAATGGCTTAAATCCAATCATCTGAAACTAATTAAAGATTTCAACTTCTATTATGTTCCTAAAAATATATCATTCAGCACCTCCATGTCGAGATACTATGAAGAGATACAAAACAGGAACTACAACTCCCCTATCATCAAGGATACAACATTCCAATACATGTCGTTCGACAAGAATTGGCAATGGGACAGAACATCTAGCATAAAATGGGATTTGACTAGATCTTTGAAATTATCTTTCAACTCAGCAATGAACTCCGAGATCACAGAAATCATCAATACGGATCCTGAAGACGGAGACCGTCTTGTCAACATTCCTATCAACAAAGAATACCTTCAAGATATCGGCTACTTTGACTGGTATGAGAAATGGAAGGACACTGTATGGAGTTGTATCAAAGGTTTCGGAGACCCTGTCGCTTATGAGCAGAAATTCTCTGCAACATACGCTCTCCCTATCAACAAACTGCCACACTTGGATTGGATTACATCCAATGCTCAATATAGTGCAAACTATCAATGGGACAAAGGCGCAATCCTAACAATGGGAGAAAGCCCTGTCACTGGTAATATAATAAACAATCAGCGTAATTGGAGCGGTGACGTACGATTCAATTTTGAGACTCTTTACAATAAATTCCCATATTTGAAGGAACTAAACAGAAAGCTTCAAAAGCCAACCAACACGCTGAAATGGAAAGATGAATCAAAAGAGAAAAAAGAGAAAGATAATAAACCAAAAGTTTACGAAAGGAAGAAACTAAGGCTGAAGGCTGGCAATAAGACACGTATCAACCACCGACTCAACTCAGTGAAACTGATCGTAACTCTAACAGATACCAGTGGAGCAAACGTACCTTTCAAATATAGTATCGTCGATCCTAATTCCATCTCTGTCTCCACTAAGGCAGACTTCAACAACCTTGTCTTGACAATTAAGAACAATGAACGAGAAGACAATGCCTTTGATAAAGTACGAGATTATAGTATCCGCTTCCTTATGTTAATAAGAAACATCAACATAAACTACAGACATAATGATGCGCTTGAGATTAATGGTTACCGACCATATAGCGGTTTCTTAGGACAGGATAATGAAAATCCAGGATATGATTTCACATTCGGATTCTATAACGTGGAAAAATTCCTTAATCGGGCTTACAACGAAGATTCTTTACTTATCATGAACGATAACATCACCAACCCAATCGTTCATACAATATCACAAAATCTAACGGTTAAGTCACTTTTGGAACCTATTCCTGGTCTGAAAATCGACTTGAACGCCTCATGGCTTAAAAATAACCAAGATGATATATATTACATGTATGGTTATAAGGATGGATGGAACTCTCAAGATATAGCTGGTAGCTTCTCTCGCACCTGCTTACCAATAAGAACTGCTTTCACCAAGAATACATCAGATTCAAAAGTCTTTGCTAAATTCTTGGAAAACAGAAACATCATTCAAAAAAGAATTTACAACAGAGTGGGCTATCAAAATGCGAACGGAAACCCTAATTTCGTAAGCAAAAGCAACGCTGATGTCTTGATACCTGCATTCTATGCTGCATATATGGACAAAGATGCTCACACGACAGATTTGAACTTCGTTCCAGAAAGCAACGTCTTGAAAATGATATCCTCGTTAATTCCAAACTGGAAGGTGACATGCGACGCTCTTATGAAGATTCCTCAAATCAAAAAGAAATTCAAGTCTTTCAATATCAATCACACATATAAGAGTACGTACAACATTGGTGCATACAGGTCACTGACTGATTGGGTAGGAATTTATGGAGATGATATTTATGGAATCAATGGAAACAATGAGGACTTCAACTTCATCACTTCCCACTATGAGGTCAATACAGTCAGCATCAGTGAGCAATTCTCTCCACTGTTTGGTATCGACGCTAGTTTGAAGAATAATCTCTCCATTAAATTTGAAGTGAAGAAATCACGTAACATACAACTTGACATTCCAGGAAATCAAATCCTAGAATCAGGCAACATGGAGTATGTATTCGGTAGTGGATATAGATTCGACGACATCGGCATGATCATCAAGGTCGGAAAGAATCAGAAAAAAGTTAAGAACGATTTGAATCTCCGTGGAGATGTAGGATTCAAAAACACCGATGCTTACATCCGCGTGATTGATGATGAGTACTCTCAATTAAGTAGCGGTCTAAGGACTCTTACCATAAAGTTATCAGCCGACTATGTTCTAAGCGAGAGACTAAATGTGAAATTATACTATGATTGCAAATCCAGTACGCCGAAAGTCTCTGAAGGTTACCCAACAGTCACTAACGACTTCGGTATTGCATTCAAGATTAATCTAACAAGATAAGTCACAAAAATATTATAATAATTTTTTAAGTTATGAAACATTCATCTCTATTGCTATGTTGCTGCATTTCACTAGGTATACTTTCTAGTTGCAACAACAACTCCTCCCTCGTTTATGAAGGATGTTCAATTACTGACAAACCTGAACTTCCAGCCGT
This sequence comes from uncultured Bacteroidales bacterium, assembly GCA_902784425.1. GTDB lineage: Bacteria > Bacteroidota > Bacteroidia > Bacteroidales > Paludibacteraceae > UBA1181. The sequence goes on along the minus strand of CACZUS010000003.1, from coordinate 38,419 downwards.
TCAAACTGAGGATGAAAATTCCGGTGTATATATTGACGTTTGCAATGGTCTTAGTCCAAACATTCGTATCCTAGATTTAAACAATAGCGACACAATCAAGCTCTCAGGTTGGGCATTTGATCAAAACAACAATACAGAGATAAAAGATATTGTTCTTCAAATCGGAAAAACATTTATCAAAGGAAAATATGGTGAATCCAGACCAGATGTGAAGAATTCGTTCGGTTGCGATTCTGAAAATGTTGGATTCTCCTTCTCCTTCTCTAAAGATTTATTAACTGACCCTTCTGGTTTCACCGCTAATGAAATCAGCCTAATTAAAATTACCAAAGATGGGAAAGCCTACAATCCTGTCAAATATGAACTAAGGAAAAATGCCACCATTCCAAATTTGACAGAAAAGATTAGAAACGATGAATTTGCCAGCGGTGGTATATATGTTGATTCCTACACAAATGGAACAGATACCATTCATATAAAAGGATATGCACAATCAGCTATGATTACCATTGATGGATGGGCATTTGACACAGAGTCAAAATCGAAATTAGATAACCTTTATTTGAAATTAGACAATAGCATCTTTACTCCTACATTCATAGAAAGACAAGATGTTCAGGACGCTTTCGGAACAGATGATAACAAGATCGGTTTCATCTGTGATATTCCTGCTTATTTACTCAAAAAACCTAATGGTGAATTCATCGACAAAATTGAGTTTATCGGAATCAACCACACAGGAGAATTCAAGTACAATCCTAAAGTATATATTTTATCAGTTGAATAATCATCCTTATTATTGGATAAGTAAAATTTAAAATATTGCCCCCGAAAGCTAATCAAAGACTTTCGGGGGCATTTTTTTGCATCTATTTCATCTGAATCAACAAGAAGGGAGCATCTCTCCTATTAAATTTTTTATTTGAAGAGATGTTTTTCAAACCGACTCACAATCTTTCTTTGTACAGGAATAATGTATTTACATGCAAAGAATAACAGAAGGAAGCAATAGAAATAAGCCGATATGGGATTCGTGAACCGTAATTCAAGACCAAACAAACTAATAAAATAAGGGACAAGGTCTTTCAATATAGATTCATTGCCACACAAATATAGAGTTTCTCTACCACATGTATTTAAAAATTGCAAATTCTCTAACAGTTTTGAGACACATAACACACATACTATTATTAAAAGCGGACTAATAATCAGCAAGTTTAACTCTATAGAAACAGGATAAGAGAAAACTCGTGCAAACGATTCACTACGTTCCATCAAGATGCTTTCTCCATGTCCGAAAACAGCCAAGGTATAAATAGCAGATATAAGGAATACGATAATCCAAGTCGTCTTTTTCTTTTTCGTATCTAACAAAAACCAATTCTTGAGATATGGATATAACACATAACCTAATGCAAAGTAAAAAAGGTAAAACATAGCACTATCCACGTTCCATGCCCACCGAGGGTCTATAATAGGTCGATGAGGTAAAGCAAACTCGCTTATCATCAAGAAAACGACCGACACCCCTAAAATAATCCACTTGTTTTTCAGTTTTAATAGAAGTCTGAAGAATAGTTGGATGACAAACAAGCAAGTAAAGAACCACAACGTACCGACATAAGGTAAATTTCGTCTTTCACCGTAAACAAATGCATCGCGAAGGATTCCCAATGACTTCATAATGTTTTCATCTTGAATGAGTTGTACCAATACAACAAGAAAGACGAACATATATGTAGGCAATAAAATCCTTTTAACCTTCAGTCGGGCATAATCAACGAAAGAGAGCTCTTTTTGATAGGTTTCCGTACATCCCGCCAAGAAAAAGAATAGAGCCACAACGAACTTAAAGAAGAAGAAATATGCGGATTCTATATTTTCTCCCATATGCAATAAATAAATCGCATAAATACCCAAACAACGAGCGACATCAACCCATTTTTCTCTATTCATATCGTAACGTAAAAAAAAGGTCACCCTTACGGATGACCTTCCGAATTTATGTATAAATTAAAATTTTGATTTCTCCTTCAATGGATTTCTATAGTAAATCTTTCCTTCGATGTATTCTTGAGTTGCAATCAACGTAGGTTTTGGTAATTTCTCATAAAAACGAGAAATTTCAATTTGTTCTCTATTTTCGAAAACCTCCTCCAAATTATCGTTGTAAGAAGCAAATTCTTGTAACTTCTTTTCCAACTCATTCTTCATTTCGATGCTAATTTGGTTGGCACGTTTTGCAATGATATTTACAGTTTCATAAACATTGCCCGTATCAGCACACAACGAGTTCATATCTCGTGTAATGGTGTTTGTCGGAGCATTTACTTTCTTGTAATCCATAATTAATTATTTTTTATAACTTTTTATTATTTTCTTCTGTTGTTTTATTTAAGAAATTCCGAGATCGCTCTAAAAATTTCTGAGCTTCCTTTTTATGGCTACTCTCAGGATAATCTCTAACAAAATTGTAATATTCATCTACTGTATCTCTATAACGATCCTCTTTTTTATGTTCAACACTTTTCTCAGCTTGCATATACTTAGACTTTAGTATTAGGAAAGCTAACTCCTCTCTGTATTGAGTATCGGGATACTTCTTCAATGCGTTTGTAGCTGCAATCACGGCTGACAGATAATTATTTCCCATATAATCACCCAAATCGTAATACAACTTAGCATTCAAATAATCTTTTTCCGCGAGTTTTTCACGCATTTCTTTTATCAGATCCAACACTCTCGGCAATTTTTCACTATTCGGATATAATTGGGCAAATTCCAACAATTCATCTATCGCCTTCTGTGTATTTGTCTGATCCAGTTTTACATCTGGAGAATCCAAATAGTAGCAATATCCAATATGATATTTAGCATCCTCTATATGTTGACCAGACGGATAGCCCTTACAATAGGTTGAAAAGTAACTCTTCGCCATAATATAGTCTTCATTCTTAAAATGAGCCATAGCCAACGTATACAATCCCTTTTCTCCCTTTTCCGTACCTCTATAAGAAGGAACCGTTGCCTCCAACAACGTGGCAGCCTTAACATAATCTCCCTTGTCATAGTATTCAAAAGCCTTGTCATACTTCAACTGAGAATCACCGCTCTTGGATATCTTGGTATACTCACCACACGAAGTCAGCAATAACCCCAGAACATACGGCAAAACTACTGCCTCGACCGCCCGAATTACTATCTTATATGAAATTTTCATGCTCATAATTATAGATTTTGCAAAGTTAGGTATTTCAAATCAAATAACAAAAAAGATTTTTCATTATCTTTTGCTTCTCAATCTTTTATCTTCTTGTCGATCTGTCCACAAACAAAAACAAAGAAGAACACCATTACAGTGTTCTTCCCTATCTCTTCTCGATTTTCTATAAAAATCTTACTCTTCCTTTTCGTTTTCCTTGCGAATATCCGACTCAAAATCAGAATGTTCCGATTCAATCAGAATATTATACCATGTAATCAACTTCTTGATATCAGAAGAATATACTCTTTCTCTATCGTATGTCGGAAGAACAGCGGCAAGATAATCTGAAAGCGTCTTAGAATCCACCTTCTTAGCATCAAAAGGAACCTTCTTACCCTCTTCTTTTTTCTTCATGGCAACGAAAACCTCTGCTAAAGGAACCTCACCCTCTTGTGTATACATTGCAATGTCACCCAATGAAAGAATCTTTTCATTCGTATACGCAGGAAGTTTCTTATGATCTATCAACGACTCAACAATCAACATGTTTTTACCTTGAGAAATCAACTCAAATAATCCGGGCTTACCAGATATCGATAAAATTTTCTTTAACATATCTACTTCAGTTTTTCATTTTGATTTGCAAAAGAAACAAAAACATTTCTATTGACCAATTTGAAAAAACATAAAAAAAACTTGTTAATACAAAAAATTAGAGTATATTTGCCTCGATTTAGACCATTGTTACGAATTTGACACTATTTATAATTCATAAGCTAAGTTTATTACACTTTAAAATTATATATTCATACAATGAAAAATATTCCAATATCATTCGTGTGCAATAACCTAAGGTTATGTGTAGTGCTATTTTTTTCTCTCTTAGCAGCGAACCTATTCACTGCCACAGCAGACCCATGTGACCATCAAACCACATACAGTGGAGGCACAACCATTACAGGAAACGAAATCAATGACATTGGCAACGGATACAATTACCAACTATGGTTCCAAGAATGGGATGTAGAGGAAGTCGGCTCTATGACCTTTTTCGGAGGAGACGCTGATTGTGCGTTCAAAGCAAGCTGGAACGAGTCCAACGACTTCCTAGCTCGAGTCGGCTATTATGATGAAACCATATCAAAAAGTTACACAGACCTTGGCGTCATCGCAGCTGAATACAACTATATAAAAACCGGAACTGGCGGAGAATGTTCATATATAGGTGTTCATGGATGGGCAAAAAATCCTACCATAGAATATTATATCGTAGACGACTCCTTCTCTCCCGATGGCGAATACATGTTGTGGAACACTCAAAAGATAGGCTCCTATACCGCAGACGGAGCCACATACACCCTGTATAGAGGGGAAAGAAACAACGCCCCTTCTATAATGGGCGACAACAGATTCATTCAACTCTATGCTATGAGAAGTAGTTTCCGTACATGCGGCCATATATCCGTCAGCGAACACTTCCAAAAATGGGAAGAGATAGGTATTATTATGGGTAAAATCCACGATTGCAAGATCTTATGCGAAGTGTGCGGCGGTCAAGGTTCTATCGAATACACATTTGCCACGATGTCATGGAAAGGAAAATCTGGGCACCTCGACAACGACGGAGAAACGCAAAATGATTCAATAAACACCAACAAAAACCCGAATGCGACGACTCTAAGCAACGATATGAAGGCTGACACAAAAGAATACGCATTGTATCAAAATACCCCTAATCCTGTCAGTTCCGGAGAAACAAACATCTCCTACAATCTGGCAAGCAATGGACATGTCACCCTTTCTCTCTATAATACATTAGGGGTGAAGATTATGGATATTGTCAACGGACAAGAATCCGAAGGAATCCACACAGTAACAATTAATGTAGAATCCTTACCTAGTGGAATCTATCTTTACGTGTTGAACGTTGATGGATTTACACTACAAAATAACATGATTATAAAATGAAAAAATAAATGAGTGCATCTCAAAATAAGACCCACTCATTTTTTACATTGCCCTCCATATGGCAATGTGGGAAAAACCTAAAAATTGCAACATAAACATCTCATTTTCTAAGCATTAACATAAACAATCGCCTGTTTTTGTTTTTCTATTTTGACAAAATTTTCTCCTTATTTGCCAAATTTTTCATAGTCCACAACCATATTCCAACCTATTTTTGTAGCGTTGAGATGTATGAATGAAATGTTGCTTATCCAATTTGATGATTTTGTCTGTTGAACCTTTTGGAGAATGAGATGTTACTTTCACTGAGCGAAAAAAACAAATTTGATACATTATTACATGAATTAAAACCATTATTATTATGAAACGACTTGACTTTTCACTTACCTATGTATTGTCGTCTTTTGACAATGTCAAGAAACGACTTGCGCTTTTCGGATTTCGAAACAATTTATTACATTTTATAAAACAATCATTAAATCTAACACAGATGAACGCAAAAAAACTTTTGGTGCTAAAGCATTATGCTGCAGCATTGATGACAGGACTTTTGTTCATGTCAGGAGTTTCCAGTTTTGCAGCTGATCCATGTTCGATGACTCCTAACGTTAGCGGAGGGCAGAAAATCGATTTCGGTGGAGGAAACCAAAAAATTGGAAACACACAATCTGGTTATAGCTACGAGTTGTGGCGTAACGGAGGTGGTTCTGGTTCAATCACTCTTTACAACCAAGAGGCTGCTTTTAAAGCTGAATGGAATAATGCAGGTGATTATCTAGGACGTGTAGGTAAATCATGGAACAACAAGCCATCAGTTGACAACCTTGGTGGTAACTTGGTGGTTGAATACCAATTCACTAAGTCTGGTAACGATGGTGGATCATATTCATACGTAGGAATCTACGGTTGGATGGATAATCCACAAATCGAGTATTACATCGTAGATGACTGGTTGCACGATCGTGGAATTCCTGGCGGTAACTACATGGGTTCCAAAAAAGGTACCATTAAAGTAGATGGTGAGGAATATGCTGTTTGGACAGGTACTCGTACTGGAGAGTCTAAATGGGGTAACTCAACCTTTACTCAAATCTTCAGTATCCGTCAATCTCGTCGTCAATGCGGTACTATCCACGTTTCCGAGCACTTCAGACAATGGAAGAAATTAGGTTTGAACCTTGGTGGATTGATGGAATGTCAAATATTGGCTGAAGCTGGTGGTGGTTCTGGTTACGTAGATTTCAAATACGCAAAAATGGAGATTAACAATGATTCCAGCGATGGAAACAGTTCTTCTAGCACCAATACGAACACAAACACCAATACAAATACCAATACTAACACCAATACAAATACTAATACTAACACTAACGCCAATACAACGACTACAAAGGATCCAGTAGATCCATGTACTCAAAAGACTAAGCACTCTGGTGGAAAGCAAGTTTCTGGTCAAGCGCTTCAAGATGTTGGTAATGGTTATCACCTTGAAATATGGAGTGATCAAGGTTCTCCTGGTTCAATGACAGCTTTTGGTGGCGACGCTGAGTGTGCGTTCAAGGCAAGCTGGAACAATTCCGGTGACTTCCTTGCCCGCGTAGGTTATTATGATGGAAGTGCAGCAAAGAAACATGCCGCTCTAGACCCAATCATTGCAGGTTACAACTATACAAAGAGCGGTGGAGGATCCAGCTATTCCTACATCGGTGTCTATGGTTGGACAAAGAATCCATTGCTTGAGTATTATATTGTAGATGACTCATTCGGTGGTCAGAGCAACTTCTATGGTGCAACAGATCAAGGAACCTACACAGTGGATGGTGTTCAATACACACTTAAAGTAGGAACAAGAAGAAACGCTGCATCTATCGAGGGTGATGGAAAGACTTTCCAACAAATATTTGCCGTTCGTTCTTCTTATACAACTTGTGGAACTATCAATGTTACCGAGCACTTTAAAGCTTGGGAGCAAAGAGGTGTTACTCTAGGTGGTATCTATGACTGTAAACTTCTTTGTGAGTCTGGTAACGGATCAGGTTCCATTGAATATACATACGGTTCTATGTGTTGGAATGGTTGTAAGGGTGCAGGATCCATCTGCGGTGGAGAACTTCCTGAGCCAGAGCCAACTGAGACAGAAGAGCCATACAAGGGTGTAATCTCTATCCCTGGAAAAATCGAAGCAGAAAACTACGATAAGGGAGGTAACGGATTCGGTTATTCCGATACTGATGATGACAATGAAACTGGTGAATACCGTCGTGATGGTGTAGATATCGAAGAAGGTGGTACAGGCTATGCAATTGGTCACACCACTACAAGTGAATGGTTGAAATACACTATCAATGTAGAGGAAACTGGATCATACGACATTTACGCAAATACCTCAAACGGAGCCAATGACGTGGAGATTATCCTTGAATTAGACGGAAAATCATTATGTACCTTGTCTGGCGATGGTAACGGTGGTAACGATTGGGAAACATACAAAGTGATTTCCAAAAAATCCGTTTCTCTAACGAAAGGTCAACATACCTTGAAAATCAAATACGGAACCATGTACTGTAACATCGACTACGTTGAAATCAAAACAGCAGGTAGCTCTACAGACCCTGGTACTGATCCTGGTACGGATCCTGGAACTGACCCTGGCACAACAACTACTAGCACATCAACATTCTTTGATGAGGGTGCTTACTTCGGTCCTGATTGCGACAACGGAAAACAATTGTCTGGTGCATACTACACAGGTGACTATACTAGCGCATTCAAGAAGTACCTTGGAAAAACCGATGAGGAAATTGACGCCAAAATGGATAAATTGTGGAATCACTACTTCAAAGGTGACAACAACAGCACTGTATATTTCGAAGGCAATAACGGTGAAGCTTACATCAAAGACATCAACAACAACGATGTTCGTTCTGAGGGTATGTCTTATGGTATGATGATCTGCGTTCAAACAAATCACAAGACTGAGTTCGACAAACTTTGGAAGTTTGCCAAGAATCACATGCTCCATACTTCAGGACAGTGGGATGGTTACTTCAAATGGAAATGTAATCCTGACGGTTCTTCCCAAGATGCCAATTGTGCTCCTGATGGTGAAATGTACTTCGTGACCTCTTTGCTTTTGGCTGCAAACCGTTGGAATGATAATTCTTACATGAAAGATGCTCAATACAGCTTGTCAAGATTCTGGAAGAATAGCAATGGATCATTGTTCAACGAACAACAAATGGTGATTACATTCCAACCATACAACTGCTCAGACTTCTCAGATCCTTCTTATGACTTGCCTGCATTCGTTGAATTGTTCGCTCGTTGGTCTGAGTCTAACAATAGCAAATGGAGCACTGCAGTACAAAAGACTCGTGATCACTTGTACAAATCATCTAACTCAAAATCTGGTCTGTTCACTGACTATAACAACTTCGACGGAACGCCTCACTCTACAAGCTACAACGCCGATGCAGGAAAATACATGTACGATGCAATGCGTTGCGCTATGAACTTTGGTATGGACTACTACTTGTTCGGTGCAGATGCAACAAGACAAACAGAGATGGCGAAGAGAATCATCAACCACTTCGAAAACGATAATTATCAACACGCTCGTTTCAACTGGGATGGTTCTGGTGCTTCAGAGTCCTACACATTGGGTGAAACTGGTGCTAACGCAGTAGCTTGCCTTGCTTTGGAGAAAGAAAGCAGCTACCAAGATATCATCAAGAAAAACTTGAAGAAGGCATGGGATAGCAACTTGATGACTGGTCAATATCGTTACTACGATGGATTGGTACACTACTTGGCAATGCTTCACTTGTCTGGATACTTCAAGATCTGGAAGCCTGCTCCTACAATTGAGAAGAGAACTATTGATGGTAACTCTTACAATAATGTAACTTATGACAAAGAGACAACCATCGACGTATTCGAAAATTGTCAGTTGTACCAAGTAACCATCACTGGCAAACCTGGAACTGACAGTTCAGACGATATCGACAACGTAGAAGGTATCTCTATCTATCCTAACCCTGCAAGAAACGAGTTCAGCATCAAGAGCTCTGAGGCTATTGAGAACATTGAAATCCTCAACTTGATGGGTCAAGTTCTTTACACTAACAATAGCGATTTTGATTTAGTTCAAATCTCTTTACCTGCAGGTGTATACTTGGTTAAGATTCAAACTGTAGACGGTAAAACAGCCGTTCAAAAATTACAAGTGAAATAATTAGGTTAAACTAATAAACACTTTCTAATTAAGCGGAGACTTCCCAATGGGTTGTCTCCGCTTTTTTTATCTCTATTCACCACTCTATTCCAAATTCTCACCTATAACACAATCTTCATGCTCTCATCAAAGTAATTTTATGAAATCGCCTTAATTCTTAATTAAGATTCCTATCTTTGCAAAACTATTTTGCAAAATAACAAATTAACAATATGAAGTACTACAGTACCAACCAAAAAGCTGACAAAGCCACACTTCAAGAGGCTGTGGTGAAAGGATTAGCATCCGACAAAGGCTTGTTCATGCCAGAAGTCATCAAATCACTACCAGCATCTTTCTTCGACAAGATGAAAGATCTATCTTTCCAAGAAATCGCCTATACAGTAGCCGATGCCTTTTTCGGTGAAGATGTAGATGCTGATTCTCTAAAAAAGATTGTTTACGATACATTAAGCTTCGACGTGCCTCTCGTTCACGTCAATGACAACATATATAGTTTGGAACTATTCCATGGTCCTACCCTTGCATTCAAAGATGTAGGCGCTAGATTTATGTCCCGTCTGTTAGGCTATTTCATAAAAAAAGAGGGACAAAAAGAGGTGAACGTTCTTGTTGCCACCTCCGGTGATACGGGTTCTGCCGTAGCCAATGGATTCCTTGGTGTGAAAGGTATTCATGTCTACGTACTATATCCAAAAGGAAAGGTAAGTCCTATCCAAGAGTGTCAGTTCACTACCCTCGGAGAAAACATCACCGCTTTAGAAATCGATGGCGTATTCGACGACTGTCAAGCTCTTGTCAAATCAGCCTTCATGGATAAAGAATTGAATGCTCACATGAAACTAACCTCTGCCAACTCCATAAACGTGGCACGTTTCCTTCCTCAAGCATTCTATTACTTCTACGCAGTAGCTCAACTGCACAAACTAGGCATCAAAAAAGATATTGTCATTTGCGTACCTTCCGGCAATTTCGGGAACATCACGGCTGGACTATTCGGCAAACGTATGGGTATGCCTGTTAGCCGTTTCATTGCAGCCAATAATCGCAACGACATCTTCTATCAATATCTACAAACGGGAGAATACAAACCAAAAGCTTCCGTACAAACCATCGCCAACGCAATGGACGTGGGAGACCCTAGCAACTTCGCACGCGTCCTCGCCCTATACGGCTCTCACAAAGCCATCTGCGAAGACATCTCTGGTTGCACCTACACAGACGATCAAATCAGAGAGACTCTCAAGAAGTGCTACAAAGAACACAAATACCTTCTCGACCCTCATGGCGCTGTGGGTTATCGTGCATTGTCCGAGATGTTAAAACCTAATGAAACAGGTGTTTTCTTAGAGACTGCCCACCCTGCTAAATTCAAAGATACAGTAGAAGAAATCATTGGCGAACCTGTTGTCATTCCGCAAAAACTACAAGAGTTTATGAAAGGAAAGAAACAAAGCATCGAACTGCCTAAAGATTTCGAAACATTCAAATCCTACTTATTGAAACAATAAACTAAGATGAACGTTGTCATTATAAAATACAATGCTGGCAATATCTTTTCTGTCGACTACGCTCTTAGAAGATTGGGCGTGAATGCAGAAATCACAGGAGACATTGAAAAGATACAAAAAGCAGACAAAGTGATATTTCCTGGCGTCGGTGAAGCTGAAACGACCATGAAATACCTCAAGGAGCATTCGTTGGACAAAGTCATCAAAAGTCTTCGTCAACCCACCCTTGGCATCTGTATCGGTATGCAACTGATGTGTCAGTCGTCCGAAGAAGCAGCCAACGGGAAAGTGGAGTGTTTAGGCATCTTTAACGAAGAGGTGAAACGATTCATCCCCAACGCACAAATCAACAAAGTGCCTCACATGGGATGGAATACTATTCACGACCTCAAAAGCACACTATTCGAAGGACTTCCTGACAACCCTTACTTCTATTATGTTCATAGTTATTATGCAACGATAGGAGCCAATACGGTTGCCACCACCGATTATATGCACCCTTACAGTGCTGCTTTACAAAAAGATAATTTTTATGCCGTTCAGTTTCACCCAGAAAAAAGCGGTTCCATGGGGGAAATCATACTTAAAAACTTTTTGAACCTATGTTAGCCAAACGAATCATACCTTGTCTGGATATTAAAGATGGACAAACCGTCAAAGGAATCAACTTTGTCAATATTCGCAATGTGGGCGATCCCGTTGAACTTGGTGCCGAGTATAGTCGTCAGGGGGCTGACGAACTTGTTTTCCTCGATATCACCGCTTCTCATGAAGGAAGAAAAACATTCGTCGACCTTGTTCGCCGAATTGCACAAAACATAAGCATTCCATTCACCGTGGGAGGAGGAATCCATGAACTAAGCGACGTGGACAAACTATTGGGTGCCGGAGCGGATAAAGTATCCATCAACTCCGCCGCCATAAAAAATCCCGATCTAATTTCTGATGTAGCTAAAAACTTCGGCTGTCAAGTTTGCACAGTCGCCATCGATGCAAAACTGGATGAAAGTGGAGAATGGACTTGCTACCTCAATGGCGGACGTATCGCAACAGAAAAGAAACTCTTCTCTTGGGCTAAAGAGGCACAAGAGAGAGGCGCAGGAGAAATCCTTTTCACCAGCATGAATCACGACGGCGTAAAACAAGGGTTTGCCAATGAAGCATTAGCTCGTCTCTCCGAATCGCTCTCCATTCCTGTCATTGCCTCTGGTGGTGCAGGTAAAATGGAACACTTCAAAGATGTGTTCGAACAAGGAAAAGCTGATGCTGCCCTCGCTGCCTCTATCTTCCATTTTCACGAAATTGCCATACCCGATCTTAAAAAATATCTTTCCAACGAAGGCATTCCAATGAGATTGGTATAAAATTAAAACCTATGATTGAATATTTCCCAGTTATTGATGAGGAGGGCAACGTAATCGACCGCGCCACCCGACAAGAGTGTCACAACGGATCAAAACTGCTACACGCAGCAGTTCACTTGCATGTTTTCAACGCGGCTGGAGATCTGTATCTGCAAAAAAGAGCCGATTGGAAAGACATCCAACCAGGCAAATGGGATACCGCTGTTGGTGGACACATAGACTTCGGCGAAAGCGTTGACATAGCTCTTCTCCGCGAAGCCCGTGAAGAATTAGGTTTGACAGACATTCAACCCGAAAGGCTTTTCAACTACATCTGGGAAAGTCCCAGAGAAAGAGAGATGATATACGTCCACAGCATTGTGTATGACAAAGAGCCACAACCCGACCATTCAGAAGTGGTGGATGGACGTTTTTGGAAAATTTCAGAGATTGAAGAAAACATAGGCAAAGAGGTCTTTACTCCTAATTTCGAACTAGATTTCCAAAAATTAAAATCAGCTGGTAAAATAGGTAAAAAATAAGTATCCACCTCACACCAACCTTCAACATTATTCCGTCATGAGAAAAATACGTTGCCCTAAATGTGAAGAATTCGTTCTTTTTGAAGAGAGTAGAATCGAACCAGGAGCCTCCCTTATTTTACATTGTGAAAATTGCGGGAAGAACTTCAGTGTTAAGTTCAAATCAAAAAAGGAAGAGAAGCAAAACATTGACTATACCTATGGTCATGTCATTGTAGTGGAAAACGTATTTTGTGAGAAGCAAATCATTCCACTTCAATTGGGCGAGAACCTCTTTGGCAGAAGATGTCCAGGAACAGTCATCTCCTCACCCATCGACACGGGTGATATGAGTATGGACAGAAAGCACTGCATCATTCATGTAGAAATCAATAAGCGAGGTGAAATCATCCATAAAGTGGAGGATTATGACAGTCTTGTCGGCACTTTTGTCATGAATGAAATACTCCAAAAGAAGGAAAAACGAATTGTGGAAGACAGTGAAATCATCACACTGGGAGCCACCACACTGATTCTGAAGAAGAGCGCACCAGAAGAGTAATCAAACAACTTTTTACAACACCTTCTCTATGCCACGCTCTCTGTGACAAAGCATAACCTTTACACCGAACTTACGCGCAATGTGTTCTGCCACATGTTGTGCTGAATATACAGAGCGATGCTGACCACCCGTACATCCAAAAGAAAACATTAACGAAGTGAATCCACGCTCCATATAACGAAGCACATGAGCATCTGCCAATGCATAAACCGACTCCAGAAACTTCAATATCTCACCATCCTTTTCCAAAAAATCTATAACTGGTTGATCGAGTCCTGTCAACGATTTATATTCATCATACCTACCCGGATTATGAACGCCACGACAATCAAAAACATAGCCACCCCCATTTCCTGAATCATCATTCGGAATACCTTTCTTATAGGAGAAGCTATACACCTTAACAATCAACTTCGACGGATCAGGAAGTTCCTTAGATGATTCACACACCTGCTCCGACATTTTCTTTAACAAAGAACACAAATACGGATATCTACTAAAATCATTCTCTTCCAACAACTCTTTTATATTCATCAGTGCAAATGGTATACTCTCCATAAAGTGCGCTTTCCTTTCAAATAAACCTCGATACCCATAAGCACCCAAGACCTGAATCATACGGAAAAGAACGAACAAACTTAAGGCAGAACGAAACTGAGTCTCATCCACTTGCTGATATTTTCTGAGAGACTCTATGTATGCACCGATTAACTCATTTTTTATCTCTTTGGGATAATTAGCCTTCGCCTGCCAAACAAATGAAGCCACATCATAAAAAACAGGGCCCTTTCGTCCGCCTTGAAAATCAATGAAATAAGGTTCACCGTCTTTTATCATCACATTGCGAGACTGAAAATCACGATACAAGAATGTATTGCTATCATATCTCAGTAGATCATCCGTCAGCAATTGAAAATCTTTCTCCAATTCCAATTCTAAGAAATTAATATGAGCTAACTTCAAATAACAATATTTGAAATAGTTCAAATCCCATAAAACAGACTGACGGTCCATGGATGGTATTGGGTAACAAACAGAAAAATCAAAGCCTTCAGCAGCTTTAAATTGGAAATCAGCCAATTTCGACATTGTTTTTTTCAGCAAGTCAAGAGCTTCACTGGAGAAAGAACGAGTCTGTATCGAATCAGAAATGGCATGAAACAACGATTCATCCCCTAGATCTTCCTGCAAATAATAGAGTTCATCATCCGATGCAGCCACAACACGAGGAGTGTTCAAGCCTTTCGACTCAAAATGTTTCGCCATCACCAAGAAGGTGTGATTTTCCACTACCGACTCACCTTTCACACCAATCAAGGAATGAGAAGGAGAAATTAATCTATAATATTGTCTGTTAGAACCCTCACCTTTCAGAAGATGACAAGTTGGAGTTTCGCCCGTAAGACGACAAAACAAAGAAATCAGTTCGTTCATATTTTTTATTTTGAACAAAGGTAGTTATTTTTGCACTATGATACTATTCAATACGACATATTTAGTTTCACCCGAGGTAGAAAAAAGATTTCTATACTGGCTTTCATCCGATCTGACGCCCAAGATAAAAGCGACGGGACTCATCTCTAACATTCGGCTATTCAAGGTGTTAACAGATGAGAAAGAGGGCATATCCTATTCATATCAGTTAGAAGCAGAGAACGTTTCAGAGATGAACGAATTCAAGAAGCATCATCTTACTGAAATGCAAACAGAGGTCAGTAACACATTTGGAGAGCGCGTTTTATTCTTCTCCACCTATCTTAAACAATACGAATTGTAGTACTCGAGATGGAAAGTAGCACCCATAATACAGAACGAATCATATTAGGGATAGACCCAGGAACCAATGTTATGGGCTACGGCGTTGTACAAGTAGTAGGCAAAAAGGCCTCCTATGTGGCAATGGGAATTCTTGATATACGAAAAACAGAAGACACCTATTTAAAATTAAAATCCATATACAACAAAACCATCGAACTCATCGAGCAGTACCTGCCCGATGAATTTGCCATTGAAGCACAATTCTTTGGAAAAAACGTACAATCCATGCTAAAACTAGGAAGAGCGCAAGGTGTTGCCATAGCAGCCGCACTTCAACGAGATCTTCCCATTGCAGAATACGCTCCATTGAAAATCAAGCAAGCCATCACTGGCAATGGAGCCGCATCGAAAGAGCAAGTATCCAAGATGCTTGAACAGATTCTGAAGATTCCAAAGGAGGATTTAGAGACGAAATTAGATGCAACAGATGCGTTAGGTGTAGCATTATGTCACTATTATGAGACCAACTCGCCCCTAAGAACAAAGAAATTCAGCAGTTGGAAAGATTTTGCCGCAAAGAACGAAGGTCGCGTGCATAAATAAAGCGAAGACGTTTTAGGTGGGTTCTATAAATTAATTATTACCTTTGCAAGTAAAACAAGTTCATTTATGATTTCAAAAGAAGTCCAATATCAATCTTCAAAAGTAGCAAGGAAAAGTTCAATATTTCAACCTACTGATGGCGGTATCCAAGAGATTCACTCTCTATTTACCCCCATTCAAGACAAAGCCGTGCCTTGTTGCGAAGGAGAAAACGCTTTTGAAAATCAGTTGCGAAGACTAAAAGAAGCATTTGCCGAATGGCAACAGGAAAAGAACAGTGATGGAAGCACATTATTCCTTCGTTTTTTCATCTCAGATGCCGCCAATCAAGCAGCATTTATCAAAGAAGAAGATTTTTGTCACTGCGCCATAAGCATAGTGCAGCAGCCACCACTCATAACCAGCACCAAAATCATTCTATGGTGCTATGATATAATCGGGCAAACTTGCATATCTAAAGGACCATTCCATGCAATTGAGCACAACGGATACACGCATTATTGGATTGGAGATCAAAGCATTGCAGAAGGCGATTCCGAATCACAAACACATCAACTACTACAAAACTATCAGTCAGCACTTCAAAAAGAGGGGGTTGATTTCGCCAACGACTGCATACGCACATGGTTTTTCGTTCAAAACATTGACGTGAACTATCAGGGTGTAGTGATTGGAAGAAGAGAAAACTTCACAAACGTCGGACTAACGCCACAAACACATTACATAGCAAGTACGGGAATAGAAGGACGATGTGCCGATCCTGCAGCACAAGTTCTATTCAATGCTTACGCAGTAAAAGGATTAAAAGAGAAACAGCAACAATATCTTCACGCCAAAGACCATCTCAATCCCACATATGAATATGGAGTCACATTTGAGCGAGGAGTAAGGGTAAAATACGGTGACAGAGATCACCTATACATTTCGGGGACAGCCAGCATCAACAATAAAGGAGAAGTGCTGTACGAGAGAGATATAGAAAAGCAGACAATACGCATGATTGAGAATGTAAAAGCACTTTTAGAAGAAGGAGAAGCCACAATCGCCGACACGGTCGTTGCTATTATCTACCTAAGAGATTATGCGGATTATGAGCTGGTATCAAAGATATTTTCCTCATCAGAATTCAGTTCAATACCAAAAGTATTCGTCATGGCTTCTGTTTGTCGTCCGTCATGGTTGATCGAGATGGAATGCATAGCCATTTCCGAACATGTTGATAACTATTTTGATAAATTCTAATATACGTTTCGGTTTTCTACAGAAAATTTGCTATCTTGCGAAAAATTTTTATCAAAGGAGAAAAAGATTGTTTCTGCTTATTTGCTGAACACAAAAAGAACATTTCAAAAAAAAGAAAAATTATACAAAAAACAAGCAACATCAGCAAAGGCAGAAAGCAGGATGATAAAAAAGGGACGATAGGGTTCCAAGAAGAGTTAATAAAAACAACTTTGTGCCTATGAAGGAGATATTTCAGTTAGAATATGTATTAGGGAAAGTTTCCCAAAACGTTTTATGGAATGCACTAAGCACGTCGGATGGGTTGGCATGCTGGTTTGCAGACAAAGTAGAGGAAAAAGAGAATATTTTCACATTTCATTGGGGAAGAAGCGAGCAAAGCGCACAAATGCTTTTAAGCAAAGCGAATAGTCATGTTAGATATCGCTGGGAAGATGAAGAAGACAATCGTTGTTATTTCGAAATGAGAATAAGCGTTTCTGAAATTTCAGAAGATGTAACACTAACCATAACAGATTTCAGTGAGTCGAGCGACGACCTTAAAGATTTAACCGACTGGTGGAATATACAAATCGATCAACTTCAAAAAGCTCTCGGAATGTAGGTAAAACAAAGTAAAATCATTAACTTTGTACCGATTTTTGTAAAAAGAGATGCATATCAAACGATTATATTCCTATTTGATAAAAAGTTATTTGGGAACATTTATTGCAACGTTCCTTGTATGTCTTTTTATCGTTCTCATGCAATTTCTTTGGAAATATGTAGACGAAATGGTAGGAAAAGGATTAAGCATTTCCGTCTTGGCGGAATTTTTCTTCTATGCTGCTTTATCCTTGGTCTCCATGGCATTACCATTAGCCATTCTGTTGTCATCTCTCATAACATTTGGTAATTTAGGCGAAAAATTGGAGTTGCTTGCTATGAAAGCAGCAGGCATTTCGCTTTTTCGTATCATGCGTCCATACATTATCTTTATATCCATCATCAGTGTGGGGGCATTCTTCTACTCCAATGTAGCCATGCCTAAAATTCAAACCAAATTATGGACACTACTCTATTCGATGAAGCAGAAATCTCCCGAGGTGGAAATACCGGAAGGATCATTCTACCAAGGAATTGATGGATATCACATATATGTTCGGGAGAAGGACAAAAAAACCAAACTACTCAAGAACATTATGATATATGATTTCACCAAAGGATTTGACAACTCAGTCGTTTTAGCAGCCGACTCCGGTCGTCTATGCGTAACTAGCGACAAAAACAGTTTATTATTATCCTTATATTCAGGAGAATCCTTTGAAAATCTAAAAAACCAAACTCAATCAAGTAAGAATGTGCCTTACAGGCGGGAGACCTACACCTACAAAGAGATTCTAATTGATTTCGACGCCAATTTCAACAAGGTAGATGAATCTATCATGTCTAATCGATATCTAGGAAAAGATTTGAAAGAGCTATCCGTGGCGATGGACTCTATGGCCATGCATCGAGACAGCGTCAACCTCGCTTATTACAATGTATACAGAAATCTCTTTTTTGACAGAGGATTGTTAAGCACACCAAGCATATACACAACCGACACTGTAAAAGATTACTCAGTATATAACTTGGAAAAATTATTGTCCAAACAACCCATATCCGTTCAATTGGAAATGATTGACCGAGCAGAAAGTCAAGTCAGCAGAACCCAATTGGATCTTCCCTTCATTCATGGTGTGGTGGAAGGTGACGACAGAAGAATCCACCGATTTGACATTGAACGTCATAGAAAATTCACATTGTCATTGGCTTGTCTGATTTTCTTCTTTATCGGAGCGCCTTTGGGAGCGATCATTCGAAAAGGAGGATTAGGATTTCCTGTAGTCATATCAGTAATCCTTTTCATCATCTATTACATTATTGACAATGCCGGCTATAAGATGGCAAGAGAAGGAGTCTGGTTCGTTTGGGAAGGAATATGGCTTAGTTCACTTATCCTATTCCCTCTAGGTATGTTCCTGACCTATATGGCAGCAAACGATAGGACATTGAATCTCTCTGCCATTTCATCATTCTTTAAAAAAATCAAGAATATCTTTTCGAAGAAAAATAATGACCTAACACAAATATCATAAATGAGTGAATATAAATTAAATAGTATAGAGGAAGCTATTACTGATTTCAAGCAAGGAAAATTCCTCATCGTGGTTGATGATGAAGAACGTGAAAACGAAGGAGACTTTATCACATCAGCAGAATTGATAACAGAAGAAAAAGTAAACTTCATGCTTAAAGAAGGACGCGGTGTTTTGTGCGTACCTGTTCCCATTTCTCACTGTGAAAGATTAAAACTGGAAAAGCAGGTGATGAATAACACCTCCATGTTGGGGACACCATTCACGATAACAGTTGACAAACTTGAAGGATGTACCACAGGTGTTTCCACACACGACCGTGCAGAAACCATACGAGCATTGGCAGATCCAAAATCCACGGCAGAGACATTTGGACGTCCCGGTCACATCAATCCACTATACGCACAAGAAAAAGGTGTATTGCGACGTGCCGGACACACGGAAGCCGCCGTTGATTTAGCTCGATTAGCTGGTCTACAACCCGTTGCCGCACTCATTGAAATCATGAATGAAGATGGCACAATGGCACGTATGCCACAGCTGATTGAGAAAGCCCAACAATACAATATCAAAATAATCACAATCAAAGACTTAATCGCCTATAGAATACAAACGGAATCACTAGTAGAGAAAGGGGAAACTGTTCACCTTCCAACGAAATTTGGTGATTTCATGCTTACTCCGTTCAGACAGAAATCCAACGGGCAGGAACACATTGCACTAACCAAAGGAACGTGGGAGAAAAATGAGCCAATCTTAGTTCGCGTACATTCATCTTGCGCGACAGGAGACATTTTCGGTTCACTTCGGTGTGAATGTGGAGAGCAACTGGAAGAGGCCATGAGGCGCATAGAATCGGAAGGGAAAGGCGTACTTGTCTATATGAATCAAGAGGGACGAGGAATCGGGCTAATGAACAAAATCAAAGCCTATAAATTACAGGAAAATGGCTATGACACAGTCGATGCCAATGTCCATTTAGGATTCCAACCAGATGAACGAGACTATGGTGTCGGAGCACAAATTCTGAGAGAATTAGGTGTGACAAAGATGCGATTGATGACGAATAATCCGACTAAACGAATTGGATTGGAAAGTTACGGACTAGAGATCACAGAAAATGTTCCAATCGAGATAACACCTAACAAATACAACATGTCATACATTCGAACCAAAAAGGAGAGAATGGGACATAATCTTCATTTGTAAGCATATTTTTGCTACATTTGTCCGTACAAGAGATACAAACGATTGATTTTTTTCGTTATTTAAATTGTTTTTAAGATTATCAACGCTATTTTTGTAGCAATAAAATAAAGGAATACAATGGTACTATTACAAGCAGCAGAGGCAGAAACGGAAATAGCAAGCCTCAACCTATTTGACATGGCAACAAGAGGTGGATGGATTATGATTCCCCTATTATTGCTTTGCGTTATAGCCGTATACATTTTCGTCGAACGGCTTATCGTCATTCGTAAGGCAGCGCAAAAAGATCCATCCTTCATGGACAAAATCAAAGATTACATCAATGAAGGAAAGATAGAGGCAGCTCTTACATTGTGTAAAAACACAGACACACCCTATTCTCGCATGATTGAGAAAGGCATCTCCCGCTTAGGTCGCCCTATGAATGATGTGATGGTCGCAATCGAAAACGTAGGAAACATTGAAGTTGGTAAGTTGGAACGTGGACTATCACTTCTTGCCACAATCGCAGGAGGAGGACCAATGATTGGATTCTTAGGAACCGTTACAGGTATGATTCAAGCCTTCTTCAATATGGCTAACGCAGGTAACAATGTAGATGTCACATCATTAGCAGATGGTATCTACACAGCAATGGTTACCACCGTAGCAGGTTTGATTGTTGGTATTATTGCCTTCTTCGCCTACAACTACCTCACTTCCAAAGTTGATACAGTTGTCAATAATATGGAAGCTCGTACTGTAGAGTTTATGGATATTCTTAACGAACCCGCTAACTAAGCGATAAAAACGAGGAGAAACAATGGCACTAAAAAGAAGAAATAAAGCAGAAGCAGGCTTCAACATGTCGTCTATGACCGACATTATCTTCCTGCTACTTATATTCTTTATGCTTACATCCACAGTAGTTCATCCCAATGCTATCAAACTGATGTTGCCACAAAGTTCAGAGCAGACATCAGCCAAGCCTTTGACTCGAGTAACCATAGACAAAGAGTTGAACTATTATGTAGCATTTGGTAAAGACAGTGAGAGAAATGTCTCATTTGATGAAATAGAGCCATTCTTACTTCAGATTGTTAGCGAAGAACCAGAGATGTATGTGGCTCTTTATGCAGATGAAACCATTCCTTATGGAGAGGTTGTTAAAGTACTTAACATTGCAAACAAAAACAAATTCAAATTAGTCATTGCCACAAGGCCAATGGATAAATGATTATAGTGAATGGAGAGATTCAAAAAAGAACAGATAATAGCAGTAGTCGTGACGATATTACTCCACCTAGGAGTATTATTACTATTGCTCAACATTTACCTTAAGCGAGAGATTCCTCAAGATGAGGAGGGCTTGGAGGTGATGTTTGGCATGTCCGACAATGGCGGCAACGATTATTTTGAGCCTACTCCCGCAGAAGAGATAGCAGAACAATTGGCTGAGCCTACTCCCCCAGAACAATCTGTAACGCCTAGCGACGAAGCCTATCAAACGCAAGACATAGAGGAATCCGTACAGATGAAAAAAGAGAAAACGGAGGAGGAACTGAAAAAAGAGAAAGAACTCGCAGAAAAGAGAAGAATCGAAAGACAAAAGCAATTGGAGGAGCAACGTCGAATTGCTGAAGAAAAACGAAAAAAAGACGCAGAAAAAAGACGTCAAGATAGTATCCGCAACGCCATTGCTAAAAGAACAAACGTATTTGGCAACGGTGGTGGTGGTTCCGGCATAGAAAATAACACACAAGGTACAGGAGGAAACTCTTCCGGTTCGAAAGGGAACCCATTTGGAAGCAATACTTCCACCAACACAGAAGGAAATTCTGGATCAGGAAACAACAACTCTGTTTCTCTAGCAGGACGTTCCGTAAAAGGTGCTATTGCTATGCCTTCCTACTCCGATCAGGTAGAAGGAAAAGTAATTGTAAGCATCACAGTTGATAAAGACGGAAATGTGATCGAAGCCCACCACATAAAAGGAACAACGGTCGATAACGCTTCCGTTATCAACGCAGCTGTAGCAGCAGCTAAAAAGACCAAATTCACACCTTCTAAAAATGAGAAAAACCAAGTTGGTCGCATAACATACGATTTACAATTAAAATAAACAGATATGATATACGCATTTTTTGCCAACGGATTTGAAGAAACCGAAGCCATTGCCCCCATCGATATTATACGAAGGGCAGGACTTGACATCAAACTTATCTCTGTCACTAACGAACTCTTGGTGACAGGCTCTCACGGAATCTCCATTAAGACAGAAGCCCTATTTAGCGAAACAGATTTTTCTGATGCTGAACTATTACTTTTGCCTGGAGGAATGCCTGGTACCAAAAATCTTGATGCCCACGCTGGACTTTGCGAACTTCTGCAAGAATCCGCAGAACATGGAGTCAAATTGGCCGCCATCTGTGCTGCACCATCCGTCTTTGGAAACCTCGGATTGTTGAACGGAGAAAAAGCAACCTGTTACCCAGGATTCGAAGAACATTTAATCGGTGCCGAAGTGAGCTCCGAAAATGTTGTGGTCTCATCCGACCAATTCATCACATCCAGAGGAGCAGGAACAGCCATGGAATTTGGATTGAAAATAGTTGAAATCATGAAAGGCGCTAAAATAGCTGAAGAATTAGCCGCCGCCATCATATACAAATAATTGATTATGAATAAAATTATATATTTAATTTCTTTTTCTCTTCTTTTTTTTGTAACATTGCCATCATGTCTTGAAGATGATGAATATGGGGTTGGTTTGGAAGTCTACGGAAAGGGAGATAACCGCCGAGCCATATATTACGACGAGGAAGAAGAGGAGGAAGAAACAGAAACGCCTGATACAACAAATACGTTTGATTTCACAACGTTATCAGGCATTTATGATGGAAGTCTCCTCATCGAAGATGGAGAATCCCCACTTCCTGTAACAGTGGTGGCGAACAAAAACAAAACGTTCGATTTGGCTCTTTACAATGCTGTAGTTGACGGATTAGAACTGGGTGATTTAATCTTTGAGGGAATTCCAGCCGAAAAGAAAAATCAATCTTGGTCTTTCAATGTGAAACGAAATGTTGAACTGTTAGGAGGATCCATTGAGGCCGATGTCGACGTGAATGGAAACGTGTCCGAAAATGGCGATTTGACTTTTATAGTTGCGATTGTCGAACCTCCTATCGAACTAAGTTATAAAGGAACGAAAAGGAAAAACTAACATTTAAAAAAAAACGATATGAAGAACATTAAATTTTTTGTATGGGCACTTTTAATGGGTGCAATGTCACTATCGTTCAATGCATGTAACGACGATGACGAGGACGAAAACACCTCAAATGAAATGAAGGGTGGAAACATTGTTGGTACTTGGGTGTACAATGAGAATCAAAGCAAAAACACAATTAATGGACAAAATGCAGAAAACTACATTTCCCAATTAATTGGTGGTATGGGAAACACTGAAAACGCAGCAATTGATGACACTTTCTCAAATCCTTTCGAAGGCATGGATCTTGACAAAATCAATGAAAAGATTTTAGCTGAAGATACTATCACCTTCAAAGAAGATGGAGAATTCATTGCAGGAAGTGAGGCTTCTGGTACATACGAAACAGACGGAAACGAGCTTTCTCTATCCTACACAGCTGAAGATGGAACTGTAATCACTATTAAAAAAGGTGCTGACTACAATAAACTTATCCAAGAGAAATCTGGACTTCCTGCAGAAGCTCTTTCTTTAGAGATTAATTCCATTCAGTACAATGTCATTGGTAAAACTTTAGCCATCAAAGCTATTATGGTTGCTACATACGACTTGTCTGCTATCTTGGATGAAGAATTATTACAAGAAGCTGCTAACAACGGTGTAAGTTTGGGCAAAACCACTCTTAATATCGAAAGCACATCAGTTTTCAACCTCGTGGAATAATACCATAGCTTTATAATTATCTGAAAGCGAGCTCTTTACGGGCTCGCTTTCATTTTTTATATATTTTTAAGTTGTTACAACAACAAATTTAAGGTTATTTAACACAAAAAGTGGGGGTTAACGTTGTCAGAACAACTAACTTTGTGTCATTGAAAAATAACAAATTAAATCACATAAATTATGAAAGAAAAATGGTCAGAAGAAGTTTGGACGGACGATATTGAACTTGCATTCGCCGTCATAAGCGGAAAAGTCAGCAATGCCATCAATCGAGTAATGATTAGGCAATTCCGCAACGATGAAATCGACATGACACCTGAACAATGGTTAGTTATGACATGTCTTTGGCACAAAGTGGTGGGTGAACGCCCGACGCAAAACATGATTGCACAGGCGACATTTAAAGACAGGCCGAGCATAACCAGACTCCTTAGAAATTTAGAGCGTCAAGAGCTAATCGTCAGATCTGAAAAAGATGGAGACAAGAGAGCCAACTACGTGATGCTAACGGAGAAAGGAAAAGCACTGCACGAGAAAGTAAAAAATGTGACTGTCAAAGGTCTTGAATCTATTTTTTATGGATTTTCAGAAGATGAAGTTAAAACAGCCATTAACTTATTAGGAAGAGTATTTGCTAATTTACAATAATGACAGACTTTCGTATCATGAAAAAGATTGTTTTAATTATTGGTGGGTTACTATGGACATGTCTTATTTCGGCTCAGAATGTATATTCATTGGAAGAATGTCGAAAAATGGCTTTAAGCAACAACAAATCCAATAAAATTGCACAGATAGAGAGTGAAAAAGCTGAATATGAGAGAAAAGCCGCATTCACAAAATTTTTCCCTGACTTATCCATCAAAGGAGCTTATATCCGTAATAGCGATGAACTCCGTCTCATCACAGAGGATCTCTTTCTTCCTATTGGAACCGTAAATAATGGAAGTTTTTCTTTAACTCCGGATCAAATCAACAACAAATGGACCGTATTAGGTGGACAACCCGTTCCACTAGACGCCAATGGTGTTCCATTCGATCCAAAGAAAAACCCTGAAAAAATACAATGGAAAGAATACACCACGATCCCTGCAGATCAACTTACATACGACACAAGAAATGTATATGTTGCATCTCTTAATTTGACGCAACCTGTCTTTATGGGTGGTAAGATAATTGCCTACAACAAGATTTGTAAGCTAAAAAAAGAATTGGCTGATAGCAAACAGAGCACCCTACAAGAGGAAATCGTCATAAACATTGATGAAACATATTGGCAGATTGTTTCATTGTCAAGTAAGAAAAGAGCAGTGGAAAGTCTCATTTCTCTCCTAACCAAAATGGAGAATGACGTGACTGCACTCATTGAAACGGGAATGGCTACCAAGACAGACAAGCTATCCGTTTCCGTCAAGAAAAATGAAGCAGAAATGGCTCTCTTTAAAATCGACAATGGTATTCATCTTTCTAAAATGTTACTGGCTCAATATTGTGGTATTCCGCTCAATGAAGAATTTTCTCTCAAAGACGAAAATGATGAATCGTTGGAATTGGGTGTAATAGAACCAATCAACATAGAGGATATTTACACAAAGCGCAGTGAAATCAAAAGTCTGGACCTTGCAACTAAAATATATAAACAGAAAGAGAACATTGAACGAGCTAAACTGATGCCTTCTATTGCGTTAATCGGTTCATACGCCGGTACCAATCCAAGTTTCAAAAATGGATTCGACACCAAATTTGAATTTGACTGGCATGTGGGAGTTACCGTAAACATTCCTCTACTTCACTGGGGAGAAAACATCTTCACTTTAAAAGCTGCCAAGTGCGAAACTGCAATGGCCCAATACAAGGAAGATGACATCAAAGAGAAGATTGAACTTCAAGTAAAACAGAGCGAATTCAAACATTCTGAAGCACTTCGCAAACTTGAAATTTCCAACAGAAATTTTGCAAAAGCAGAAGAGAACTTAAAACAAGCAACAGTTGGATTTGAAGAAGGTGTTGTTCCTGCCTCCAATCTTATGGAAGCACAAACAGCATGGTTATCTGCTAAATCAAATGTGATTGAAGCCGCCATTGAAGCAAAGGTAAGCGAAATCAATTACAAGAAAGCAACAGGTACACTTTTAAATGAATAAACACTTTTATTCAAATCTTAATTTACACAGATAATTTAACGACATACAACCATGAGCAAAAAAAATAAAAAAGAGAATGTCAACATCGCCATTGCGTTTGTTGTACTTTTAATCATAGTATTAGGCATCACCCTAATCGGTGTTTTTTCAATGAAGTCTAATGAAGATATCATTCAAGGTGAAGTTGAATACACAGAACTGAGAATATCCGGGAAGATACCTGCCAGAATTGATAAATTCCTTGTCAAAGAGGGAGCTTATGTAAAAGAAGGAGACTCTCTTGTCATTCTTGACAGTCCAGAGATCGAGGCTAAAATGAAGCAAGCTCGCGCTGCAGAGAAAGCGGCATCTGCTCTCAATCAGAAAGCAAACAAAGGCGCCTCAGAGGAACAGATTAAAGCAGCCTACGAAATGTGGCAAAAAGCTCAAGCCGGATTAGAAGTGGCTCAAAAAACATACGAACGTGTACAATCATTGTATGAGAAAGAAGTAGTTCCAGCTCAAAAAAGAGATGAGGCAGAAGCCAACTACAAGGCTATGCAAGCAACAGAACAAGCTGCCAAATCTCAATATGACATGGCCGTAAAAGGTGCATCAGAAGAAGAGAAAGATGCAGCCTTAGCACAACTAAACAGAGCAAAAGGGGCTGTTGCTGAAGTTCGTTCTTATATGTCAGAAACAGTTTTAACATCCCCTATCTCAGGTAAAATTGCAGAGATATTTCCTCAAAGAGGTGAGTTAGTAGGATCAGGAGCTCCTATAATGAACATCATCGATACTGCAGACGTATGGGTGACATTTAACATTAGAGAAGCTGACTATTCAAAATTCATGGAGGGAACCACCTTTACTGCATTTATTCCTGCATTGGATAACAAAGAGGTGGTTCTAACCGTCAGTTCAGTTAAAGACCTTGGTTCCTTCGCTGCATGGAAAGCAACAAAGGTTACAGGTGAATTTGACTCCAAAACATTTGAAATCAAAGCTGTGCCAAACGATAGAATCGAAGGTTTAATCGGAGGAATGTCTGTTATAATAAAAAAATAATAGAATATAGATAGATGGAAAACTATTCAACCATAAAAAGGATTTGGATGATCATGGTTCGTGAGTGGCGCATACTCACTTCCAGAAGGATATATCTTATTGCCATGGTTGGAGCACCACTATTCTGCGTCATCTTCTTTTTCTCTCTTATGGAAAAAGGATTGCCAGAAAAATTGCCCGTTGCTGTAGTCGATATGGACAATTCAAACATATCCAGAAGACTTACCAGACAACTAGATAATTTCAAACAGACTGATGTGGTAGCCCATTGCACCTCCTTTCACGAGGCAAGGAAACTCGTTCAGGAAGGTTCTGCTTATGGTATCTATTATATTCCTGAAGGACTAGAACATGACATTCTTTCATTTCGTCAACCAAAAGTCTCTTTCTACACCAACAACTCATATATTATTGCTGGTTCTCTTCTTTTCAGGGATATGAAGACTTTATCCATATTGGGTTCTGCATACGTGGCAAGAGAACTACGCTATGCAAAAGGACAGACAGAAAGACAAGCTATGGCAGAGATCCAACCGATTGCCATCGAGACCCATCCGATAGGAAATCCATGGATCAACTATGCAGTCTATCTCTGCAACACCATTCTGCCCGGCCTGCTATGTGTCATGATTGTCATCACCACTGTTTTCGCCCTCGGATCTGAGGTCAAAAGCAGACGGTCGAATGAGCTACTAAGAATTGCAAAAGATGACATACTAACTGTATTGATTGGGAAATTATTACCACACACGTTGATTTACTTCCTAATCATCACATTCATAGAAGTGATGCTGTACGGTTATATGCACTTCCCGTGTCAGAACGGACTGGGATCGATGCTCATTGTATCCTACCTATTTGTGCTGGCATGTGAGTCGATCGCAGTCTTCTTCTATGCACTTATTCCTATTCTACGAATAGCTTTGAGTTTGTCAGCTTTCTTCTGCATGCTTTCGTTCTCCATCAGCGGATTCACATTCCCAGTCTCTGAGATGCATCCAATACTGCAAACATGGGCAACAGTATTCCCTCTAAGACATTTCTTCCTACTTTATGTGGACAACGCTCTTAATGGATTATCATTCTGCTACTCATGGGTTTCATACTTAGCACTCGTGCTCTTTATGTTCCTACCGCTTTTGAGTTCATGGCGGTTGAAAACAGTTTATAAATATGATGTTTACGATATATAGGAGGATTTAAGATGAACCGATTTTTCAAACAAATAAAGGAGGGAATTTCAGACCTACTCATTGTTTGGTACGATGAACTTCGTAGCATCTTATCAGACGCAGCTGTTATGCTACTATTCTTTGCGGCTCCTCTACTCTACCCTCTGGTCTACGGATTCGTCTATAATCAGGAGGTGGCTAAGGAGGCTAAACTAGTGGTGGTTGACCTTTGTAATTCTCCCGAATCAAGAGAATTCCGTCGCTTATGCGATGCAACAAGAGATGTCAACGTTGTGGCTACCTGTGCCAACATGGAAGAGGCAAGAGAAATGCTCAGAAGGAAAGAGGCTTATGGCATTCTGAAATTTCCAGATGATTTCTCGAAATGCCTCGCCAACAAAGAGAAAGCTAACATACAACTCTACTCCGACATGAGTAGCTTATTGTATTACAAATGCTTTTTGCTGACTGCAACGGAGGTTTCGTTGAAGATGAACAAAGACATTCAAATTTATCGAATGGAGAATGCAACCGAACGTGAGGCAGAAGTGACAATCACTCCAGTCGACTATGAAGAGGTGGCTTTCTACAATCCTCAGAGCGGATTCGACAGTTTCCTACTGCCCGCTTTCTTAATGTTGCTTATTCAGCAGACGCTTATTATTGGCATATGTGTATTAACCGGAGACACCTACGACCGCAAGAGATTTCACAGAATGACCCCAATTCTTCGTCATAAACGAGGAACTTTTCGTATTGTGTTCGGAAAAGCTTTGTGTTACTTGATGATATACCTCATTTCTGGTTTCTATCTTCTATGCATAGTACCCAAAATCTTTTCACTTCCACAGATAGGAAATCCATTACATATCATCACCTTCCTACTTCCTTACATTGTTGCTTGCACATTCTTCGGTATGTCTCTCAGCATCTTCATCAAGGAGAAGGAAGCTCCTTATGTCTTGTTGGTTTTCTTGTCACTCATCTTCTTGTTTATCTCAGGAGTGTCATGGCCAGCATCTGCAGTACCTTCATTCTGGAAGTACGCAAGCTATCTACTTCCAAGCACATTTGGTATTCATGGCTTTGTGAAACTAAACTCCACTGGAGCCACCCTCTCTGATATCTCTTTTGAATATATGGCATTGCTTATTCAAATAATCATCTATTTCATATCTGCATGTCTAGTATACAGACACAGAATCAAACAAGAATGTGTGTAATAATACTATTATTTACCCAAAAATGGTCAGTCTTTCCAGATTGACCATTTTTGTTTTGTCAAACAATCCATTTTTCACCATTTTTTTTATCTTTGTCTATCATTAACAAAACTACACATCATGACAATTATAAATAAATTCTTTTCTGTAATGCTTCTATCTTCTGCTATCATATCTTGCTCTACCCCATCTCAAGAAATAAACCCCATAGATCAATTATACGATCAGATGACCCAAGAAGAACGCATAGCTCAACTTCACGGCATTCACCTCGATCAATTCTTCAATGATAGCAATCAATTGGACACCAACAAATGCAAAGCTTTATTGCCTAACGGTGTTGGTCACTTCTCCCAATTCGCTGTCACACAAAGGAAAACACCGGATCAGCTGCGCGACATGGTGGAGCAGATGCAACAATGGCTCATCCACAACACCCCCAATGGCATTCCCGCCCTCTTTCATGAAGAGGTGCTCTCTGGTATTGCCACGTATGATGCAACCGTCTATCCTCAACAAATAGGTCTTGCTTGCTCTTTCAATCCAGAATTGGCCGAGAAAAAGACTTATCAAACAGCCACTTCCCTGCGTAAGATTGGGGGGTGTCTGGCTCTATCTCCCATGGTCGACATCATTCGAAACCCCTCTTTTAACAGATTGGAAGAGTCGTATGGCGAAGATGCCTACTTGTCATCTGTCATGGGGGTAGCTTTTGTGAAAGGTCTTCAACACGGCAATCTGTCCGAGGGAATAGCAGCTTGCTCTAAACACTTCCTTGGCTACGGAGGCGGAGGCAATGCAGAAGAAAAGGAACTGATGGAGGAGATTCTCATGCCTCATGAAACCATCATTCGTTTGGCAAATAGCAACGTGATAATGACCGGGTATCACTCCATAAATGACACAAATTGCGTGGCAAACGCCTATATCCAGAAATCAATTCTGAGAGACTATCTTCATTTTGACGGAATAACGGTCAGCGACTATGGATCAATCAATCAACTACCAGAAAAAGATGCCATACATCGTGCAGCAGCTGCAATCAATGCAGGAAACGATGTGGATTTTCCAGACGGAGATAGCTACCAATACCTACAAAAAGCCATCCAACAAAACCTTGTAAAACAAGAGACATTAGAAAAAGCCGTAAAAAGGGTGCTAAAACTGAAGATGGAGCTAGGCTTACTCAATAAGAAATGTCAATTCGGAGAAACGGGTCACATTCAATTCGACACACCTGAAGAACGCCAAACTGCTTATCAACTGGCAACTCAATCTGTTGTATTGCTACAAAACAACGGTGTATTGCCTTTAAAAGAATCTAAAAAAATAGCACTTGTTGGTCCCAATGCAAATAGTATGTGGGCCATGTTGGGAGACTACTCCTACCACTCCATGCGTTATTTTTGGCAGTTGGAGTTGGAAGATGACATGCATCCTCATATCGTCAGTCTAAAAGAGGGACTTACGAATAAACTTCCACAAGGATTCTCCCTTCAATACAGTCGTGGAAGCGACTGGACAGAAAAGGTGGAAACCATCATCGAAGATGCAGGCGACGAACGTGCAGCTTACATGAAATCTATCCAAAATAGAAAAATAGATAGCGGAGAAGAGGCGAATGCAGATGAAGCCATCCAACTAGCCGCCCAAAGTGATGTGATCATTGCAGCCATGGGTGAAAATGTCATCTTATGTGGTGAAAACAGAGACCGACTTCACCTTCGCCTTCCTGGGGAGCAAGAGCAGTTTGTGGAGAGATTAATCGCCACAGGGAAACCCGTTGTCCTCATCCTCTTTGGAGGAAGAGCTCAAGTCATCTCTGGGATAGCAGAAAAATGCGCCGCTATCATTCAAGCATGGTATCCAGGAGAAGAGGGAGGTAACGCCTTAGCTGATATACTCTATGGTAATATCAGTCCTTCTGGCAAATTGTCAGTCTCCTACCCTGCACAAGAGCTACACGAGCCCATCTGTTATAATTATGGATTAAACAACGACCCTCGCATCGCCTATCCTTTCGGTTACGGACTTTCGTATACCACATTCAAGTATGCTAATCTAAAAATGGAAAAACAGGCTTCCATCCAATCCGAACGTTTTCATATCAGTTGCGATATCACCAATGCAGGATCTATGGCAGCTGACGAAATTGTCCAACTCTATCTCTCCCCCATCAACCATCAAGAGCACCTAAAACCTATTCAGTTGAAAGGGTTCAAACGTGTCTCCCTGCAACCTGGAGAAACAAAAACAATTGACTTCGCCGTTTCTCCTCATCAACTAAGTTATTACAACAAAGGTGCATGGAGCATCGACAGAGGCAAATATCAAATCAAAATCGGTGCTTCCTCTTCCGACATCCGTTTAAGTGGTGAAATCGAACTAATCGGAGAACCTCAGGAAATGCCTCTTCGAACCAACTATTTCGCAGAATAAAACCATTAAATACACAATCAATGAAATATCTTATTGTATCCGACATACATGGTTCATTGCCTCGTTTGAAGCAAGTACTCCATTATTACCATCGAGAGCATTACGAGATGCTTATCATCTTAGGAGACATACTCAATTATGGTCCCCGCAACGGTGTTCCTGAAGGTCTCAATGCATTAGGAATCGCCAACGAGCTAAACACACTTTCCGATCACATCGTAGCCGTAAGAGGCAACTGCGACTCTGAAGTGGATCAAATGCTCCTCAAATTCCCAATGATGGCCGACTATGCCCTGTTGGTGATTGACCAGAAACGAATCTTCCTCACACACGGACATCGCTACAATTCAGAGCATCTGCCAGATTTACACGTTGACGTTATGTGCTACGGGCACACCCATCGGTGGCTGTTGGAAAAGCAAGAGAACCGCATTGTCTGCAACTCGGGAAGCATTACGTTTCCTAAAGAAGAGCGACAACCCACATTTGCGACAATCGACGAAGACAAATACCTTCGTATTCGCAATCTAGAAGGATTCGTACTGAAAGAGCTCTCTCTTGGTTAAGATAGATTCTATAAAATAGACTGTCAAATACGATCTGAAAAGGTGTGTTGAGAACCCACCCAAACGGACTCTCTTTGTCGTTAACTGAATAAAAACGGCGTTTCGTTTAATAATATAATTACGAATCAAAAAAATTCGTAATATTGTATTTTGAATTACTAATTATAACATAAAAGTATGAAAAACACGCTATTACTTATTACGTTTGGACTAATCGTTGGGTGTTTTAATGTTTGGGGCGAAGGACTTGCAGCGAAAATTACGGTAGAGACAAACGACCATGCACAACAATCAATTGATGTGTATGAATCCGGCAAAATGTATTTTTCCGATGATTTTTTAGTGATTGAACAGAGTGAAAATGCAGAATCGAGACAAAATCCTTTTAAAATCAATCTAAAGGATGTTACAAAACTGTTGTTCTCCGATAAAGGATTGTCAAAGACAAATGATGCCTATGTGTCATCATTCGATCTCTTTCCAAATCCTGCGAAAGAGTTCATCTCGGTCCGTACCCCTTTCGAAGAAGATAGTTCTTATACGATTCTTAACATGAAAGGCGAAGTGGTCAAGTCGGGGAAAATAAGCAATGGAGGAACAATAGATGTCACCTCTCTTCCTGCTGGAATGTATTTAATGAATATCGGTAATATGTATATTAAATTCAACAAGATATGAAAAGACTGTTTATACTTATATTCACAATATTTGCAGGTCTCTTAGTATGGGCACAAAGATCCATCATCTTTCACATAGGAACCTCAGGGAAAGATAGTATCAAAATCTCTGATGTAGATACTGTGCGTTTCAACAACGGAAAGATTTTGGTGGAAGGAAAAGAGACAAGGAGCTACGACATTTCAAATGTTGATAGTGCCACATTTGATTTAGGCGCAAGAGACACCGTCTTTATCACCTATCAAAACAACTCTGTCACCATTGATAATCCTTATGGTCCGGATGCGGTTGAGACATATATCGATGATGCACACGCTACCTTAATCTCTCATGTAGGAAAAAAGGGTGTGGTTTATTATTTGTCTGGTTCCTCATCCAACGGAGGTTTCGACTTCACACCTGACAAGGGTTACACCTTGGTTTTTGACAACCTCTCCCTCTCAAGCGACCAGGCACCTATTGTTTTAAACAAAGGTTTAGATGATGAATCGTATGCAGCCACTGTTCATTTGATAGGAAAGTCTGAATTAGCAGATGGCAGCGGGAACAATTTGAAATCAGCCATCTATACAAAATCAAAACTAAAAATCAGTCAGGACAGTTTGGCAAATGCAGGCGAACTGACAATTCAAGGAAAGAAACAACATGCCATTAACTCTTCAAAAAGAATTGAGATCTACAGCGGAACTGTATCAATCGATCAAGCTGAGGGTGATGGAATCAATGCTGACGGATTGGAAATGTATGGTGGAAAGCTATCCATAAAGAACACAAAAAGTGACGGTGTAGATTGTAGCGAGTTGATTTATATTGAGGATGGAGAAGTTTCATTATCCGTCTCTTCCGAAGATTCAAAAGGACTAAAATGCGATAGCGTTGTAGAAATAAAAGGAGGAACATTGAATGCCACTGTGACAGGAAATGGATCGAAAGCCATCAGAGGTAAGTTGAAAACAGCTGTGTCTGGCGGTTCTTTACAGATCTCATTGGAGGGAAAAGAGCCATTCCCAGGCACAAATAATGATTACGGATACAATGCAGGTATTTCGTGTGATGGAGATGTTGAAATCTCAGGCGACGCAAACATTTCAATCAAAGGAAACGGTATTGCAGCCAAAGGAATCAACACAGATGCCAACGTGATTTTCAACGGAGGTGAGACCACCATTGACCTAACAGGAAAGCAATACGACGAAACGGCCAACAAGGATACCGTCTCTTGTACAGGTGTCAAATGTGATGGAAAACTCACTATGAACGATGGTAAGGTGGATATCCACATTGGTTCAGATGCAATGCTTTGCAAAGGCATCAAGGCGGACAATGACATAGACATCACAGGAGGTGACTTAACCATCAATATCGAAGGTGGCTACTACATCACTGGACAAACCCAAACTGGAGGTGGCAACATGTGGATGGGCGGAGGTTCCAAAACAGTCTACAGCTACGCCTCATCAAAGATAATCAAAGCTGCTAAGAACTTTACCATGACAGGAGGAACAGCCAATTTATCCGCCACATTAGGTAAAGGTATCATCTGCGATGGTAATATTACCATTGGTAAGGAAAACGGTACAGATGAAGATCTGACACTTAACATCAACGCTGGCAGTAAAAAGAATGAGACCCATACACACGATGGCGGTTCCATCGAAGGTGTTCGCACTAAAGCACATGGTTCTCCAAAGGGTATCAAAGCAGATGGCAACATCACCATCAACTGTGGTAAAATCGACATCTACGCTTATGATACAGGTATTCTTGCAGAGAATGAAGTTACCATCAACGGCGGAGAAATCGAGGTGGACGCTCCATACGACCAAGGTGTATTCGGCAAGAAAAAGTTGAACATCCTTGGTGGATATGTAAAAGTTCTTTCTTCTTACGAAGCATTATCTGGTGCAGACATCACCCTCGACGAGGGTAGTAAAACCTACGTAATTGCTTCAGACGATGCTTGGAATGCTACCGATGGAAACGAAAGTTCCAAGAACGTACATATCTACTTAAAGGGTGGTGTACACTTCGCACAAGCTGAAGGTGACGGATTGGATTCCAACGGAGAAATGATTATCACTGGCGGTATCACCGTAGTGGCACAAAGGCACTCACTAAACTCTCCTTTGGATGCAGAGGGAATCACACACACAGGAGGTTTCGTTCTTGCTGTGGGTGGAAACGGAATGTTCAATGAGTCTATTCCTAAATCATCAGAAGGTCACATCTACAACAACAGCTTCACTCTTAGAGCTGGTCAATACATCGTTGTAGCAAACAACTCCGGTAGCGTACTCGCTGCACTGAAGATGACACTCGACCCATACAACTCAAACAATGGTAACGGTGCTGTCTGCATCTATAACTCCAATGTCAGAAACTACAACTTCTACATTGGCAACAACTTCAACGGAGAGTTGAACTATTTCGATGGTACATTCGGATTCTACAATCCTGAACAAAACTTCAACATCAACCAACTCCAAAGACTCGACGTCAAGACCGAAAATGGTAACGGTAGTGCATTCGGCGGCGGAGGATGGAATGGTGGTGGCTGGAACGGCGGAGGATGGTAATAAAATCCTACTGACTAACAACAAAACCAAGATAGAGACGATGTGTACAATCAAAAGCGATGTACACATCGTTTTCTTTATGGTAAATCCACAATAGTAATTATTGAAAATGGTTTTAATTTTTACGAATTAAAATTTGGTTTTCTAAAAACATTATTCTACATTTGCACTCGCAAAAACAAATGGTTCCTTGGCCGAGTGGTTAGGTACCGGTCTGCAAAACCGTTTACAGCAGTTCGAATCTGCTAGGAACCTCAGAAGGCGCAACTTTTTCAGTTGCGCTTTTTTATTCCTGATACTACAAAATTTATTTACCTGAATAGAATGATTAAGCAAACGACAACAGCCACAACAATGAAGAAGAGAAACTTTAATCCATAAGGGAAACGTGTGGTCAGTTTTTTATAAGACCGCTCGCCCACATGCTCTGGTTTACCCTGAGCATGGGTGTCAGATTTGGCACTACCTGTATCACCCACCTTACGCCCACAACTCAAACAATATTTTGCTCCTTGTGGAATCTCATTACCGCAGTTATAACACTTCATAGAGAATAATATATAAATGATAAAAATCTGCTGAAGTTTTTAATCACATACAACCGTCTATCGATCTGTGACTAATATGTAAGGATTTCCAAACCCTTTTCCGTCATGACAAATGTATGTTCCCATTGCGCAGAAGGAAGCCTGTCTCGCGTGGTAACCGTCCATCCATCTCTTTCACTGAAGACCACCTGACTCTTTCCCATATTGATCATAGGCTCAATGGTGAAAACCATACCTGGCACCAGAACCATTCCTGTATGAGGTTTTCCGAAGTGACACACCTCTGGATCCTCATGAAATGCGAGTCCAACGCCATGTCCAGTCAAGTCACGCACCACAGAATAGCCATTTTTCTTGGCATGTTGTTCAATGGCGAAACCGATATCACCAACAAATCCAAAAGGCTTGGCCGCTTCCATTCCTATGAGAAGGCACTCTTTTGTAACGTCCACCAGACGTTGCTTCTCTGCCGACACATTACCTAGACAGAACATTCTGGAAGCATCCGAGAAGTAACCTTTGTAGATCGTAGAGACATCAACATTAATGATATCACCATCTTTAAGAATTGTATGAGGATTAGGAATGCCATGACAAACCACTTCATTAATGGAGGTACAAACGCTCTTAGGGAATCCTTCATAATTAAGCGGTGCAGGGATAGCTCCATGATCAACAGTATAGTCATAGACCAATTTATCGATCTCTTCCGTACTCATCCCTATTTTAATCTCTTTCTCAATAAGATCCAACACACCCGTATTGATGACTCCACTTTCACGAATTCCCTCTATCTGCTCAGGTGTTTTAATCAGTTTCCTACTCGGCACGATATATCCCCTACGCTCACATTCCATCACTTTAAGTTCAAGTTCTGTTGGTTCTACTCCTTTTCTGACGAACCATTTTCTATGTCCGTTTCCCATATTTATAATATTTTAAGGTGGGTTCTATAAATTCATTTCGCGGGATTTTTAAAAATCACCGAAAAGTTCATCAACCCATTATACATACATTTTATTTTAAAACGGTGAATTTACAGAATTCACCTTAAATGATCGCATCAGTCTCACTCTCTCCAGAATTTTACAGTGAACATCAGCAACACCGTATATATCTCCAAACGACCGATGAGCATCAAACCTGATAATATCCATTTACTTACAGCTGGCAAAGTGGAAAAGTTAAGATATGGACCTGCTTCTCCAAATCCCGGACCCGTATTACTGATCGCACTGATACAACAACCAAAGGCTGTATCAAATGAGAGTCCCGTAGCAGCAAGTGCCGTAGTTCCAATTACGACAACAATGATGAAAAGGAAGATAAATGCAAGAGTACGGGTTACCATTTCGTGGTCAATCACTCTTTTGGATATCTTCACAGGAAGCACCGCATTAGGGTATTTATGCAAAAGGAACTCGTTTCTTGTGTTTTTGATACAAATAATAAACCGGATCAGTTTCATACCTCCACTGGTGGAACCCGCACAGGCGCCACTCACCATCATCAGCATAGTAGGCATCCAGAATGCAGCTCCCCATGCATCATAATCGCAATAAGTACCTTGGAAGCCACATGAGGTGAAAATTGAAGTCACATGAAACAAAGCAGCCCTAAAAGAGTCTGCAACTGAAGTTGGCATTTGCTCACTCACCACATGATTAGGATTGATTAAGAAGAAGAGGAAGAAGAGCAACACAAAAAAGATCGTTGCACAGATATACCATCGGAACTCTTCATTGGTCTTCAAAGGCTTCCAATTTCCCGTACTAGCATAGAAATACAAAGCGAAGTTCACTCCTCCCATAAGCATAAAGATGGAACAAACATA
>CACZUS010000002.1 GCA_902784425.1 uncultured Bacteroidales bacterium | reverse complement strand
TTTATAAAAGAATCTTATCGACTAAGTGTTTTATTTTATCGACGAAATAACTAAAAAAACAAGGAGATCTCTCAAAAGGACCTCCTTGTGCTCGTATTAGTTTTGATTTGTATTATCTGTTGAATACAAGCAATTTACCTTTCTTCTCGGTGTTGAATTTGCCATCATCGTAGACCAATTCTCCGTTGACGAAAGTCTTGCATATCTTGTAGTTTAATGTCTCACCCTCCATAGGAGACCATCCACATTTGTATTGGAGAGACTCTTTGGTAACCTTCGTTGGATTGTTAGGCTCAACGAGAACCAAATCAGCAAAGAATCCTTTTCTGATAAATCCTCTTTTCTCAATATTGAAAAGTTTGGCTGGGTTGTGACACATTTTCTCTACCACTTGCTCTCTAGAGAAATTACCTTTCTTAGCCAATTCCAACATCATTTGAAGTGAATGTTGGATGGATGGGTATCCAGATGCTGCTTGTAGACAATCGCCCTCTTTGTCGCTTAACAAATGAGGTGCATGGTCTGTAGCAATGGTGTCGATGATGTTCTCTTCGACAGCTTTTAACAGATTAACGCGGCTCTTCTCCTTCTTGATGGAAGGATTGCATTTAATCTTTGCGCCTAAGCGCTCGTAGTCTCTGTCGTCGAACCACAGATAGCCAACACAAGTCTCTGCAGTGATTTGCTTTTCTGCTAATGGCTTCTTATTAAACAATGCCATTTCCTTGGCGGTTGTCAAGTGAAGGACATGTAGTTTCGTTCCATATTTCTTTGCCAAATCAATCACTTTGGATGTTGATTTATAGCAGGCATCAGAGTTTCTAATCACCTCATGGTAGGAGATAGGTATTGGTTGGTCACCTAACTCTGCTTTTACTTTTGCAAGATTTTCTTGAATCATAGCCTCATCCTCATTGTGGGTTGCCACAAGGATAGGTGATTCCTTGAAGATCCTTTCAAGAATGGCTGGGTTGTCGACTCTCATATTGCCTGTTGAGGCTCCGACAAATACTTTGATACCACACACCTTTGTTTTGTCCACATTGACCACCTCTTCGATGTTTTCATTGGTGGCACCTAAATAGAAAGAGAAGTTGGTGAGACATTTTTTCTCGGCAAGTGCGATTTTGTTGTCAATCTCTTTCATGGAAGTGGTCTGAGGATTCGTGTTAGGCATATCCATGATAGAGGTTACTCCTCCTGCAACAGCAGCTCTCGACTCACTTTCGAAATCTCCTTTCTGTGTTAGACCGGGTTCACGAAAATGTACGTGAGTGTCGATAACTCCTGGCAACAACCATTTGTCTTCTCCATCGACAATCTCTGCATTTTTTAATATGTTAGCAGGAACCTCATCCTTGAATATCTTTGAAATTTTATCTCCTTCGATTAATACAGACCCTTTGAAAGAGTTTCCTTCATTAATGATTTTTACTTTATGAATTAGTATGCTCTTCATGTTTCAAGTTTTTATTTTAGAAAATTGATTCTATTGTTTTTACTTCTGTTTTTGTGGATATTTGCGGAAAAGACTATCCCATTTCAAACGAATTACGCCGAACAATGCCTCTCCGAAAATGCCTCCGCTCATTTTTGAATTACCTAAAATTCTATTTACAAATATAATAGGAACTTCTTTAATGGTAAAGCCACACTTATAAGTTGTGTATTTCATTTCAATCTGGAATGCGTATCCCTTGAAGCGAATTTTGTCTAACTCGATTGTTTGCAATACTTCCTTCCTATAACACTTGAATCCTGCAGTCGTGTCTGCTATCTTCATTCCTGTGACTATTCGTACATAGATAGAGGCAAAATAGGACATGAGAACTCTTCCCATTGGCCAATTAACGACATTCACGCCACTTACGTAACGAGATCCGATGGCCAAATCTGCACCCTCTTCAGCACATGCTTTGTGCAGCTTCAATAGGTCGTTCGGATTGTGGGAGAAATCGGCATCCATCTCAAAGATATAGTCGTAATTATGCTCCAATGCCCACTTAAATCCTGTGATATAAGCAGTTCCTAATCCTTGTTTTCCTGCTCTCTCGATGATAAATAACCTATCGGAAAACTCGTTTTGCAGATTTTTTACAATATTGCCAGTGCCATCCGGAGATCCATCGTCAATCACCAAAACATGAAACTGCTTTGGCAATGAAAACACGGCTCTACAAATGTTTTCAATATTCTCTTTTTCATTATACGTTGGTATAATTACTATGCCGTCGTTAATTTCCACTTTATTTAAATTTTGTATGTACGTTTATGCAAATTTAAAAAATGGTTTGGAAATTTATTCGTTATCTTTGTGAAAAATTTTCTTACCATTGGAAATTATTGAATTATTAAACCGCTTTAGTCTTAGTAATCAGATTGTTGCGGTAGATGAGTGGACGAAAGGGAAGGAGAAAAAACTCAACATAAAAGGTGTTGAGGGTTCTCTTCGTGCCTTGTTGTTCTCTTGTTTGTATCAAAAAGGACAACAACGCTTGTTCGTTGTTATGAACGATTCGGAATCGGCAGCCTATTTTTACCATGATATTACGCAGTTGATTGGTGATCAGGACGTATACTTTTATCCATCTTCTTATAAATCTTCTGTCAAGTACGATCAACAACGTCAGGATGCAGGAAGCGAAATTTTGCGGACAGAGGTCTTAAACTGTTTGGAAAGTCAAGATTCTCATTTCTTGATCGTCTCTTATCCAGAGGCGTTGAC
The DNA here is from genome assembly GCA_902784425.1 of uncultured Bacteroidales bacterium. GTDB lineage: Bacteria > Bacteroidota > Bacteroidia > Bacteroidales > Paludibacteraceae > UBA1181. The sequence continues at coordinate 67,567 of CACZUS010000002.1, read as the reverse complement.
TGAATTGGTGGTGAAAACAGAAGTTTTAAAGGAGAAAACCTTTGAAGTGAGGGTGGGCGAGTCTGTCGATTCGTCATTCATGATTCAGATGCTATTGGAATATGGCTTTTCTCGCGTCGATTTTGTTTACGAGCCAGGACAGTTCTCCGTTCGTGGTAGTATCATTGATATCTACTCTTATTCATGCGAATACCCGTATCGTATTGATTTCTTTGGCGATGAGGTCGACTCCATTCGAACTTTTGAAGTTGAATCACAACTCTCAAAAGAGAAAAAAGAAAAGATTGCGATTGTTCCCAATATTCATGATAAACAGGTAGTCTCCGATTCGATTTTAAGTTTCTTACCGGAACAGACGATTCTCTCGTTCTTAGATTATCAGTTCACTGCAGAGATGTTGGTAAATGTGTGCGAATCGGTGGAAGATAAAGATCAATTTATTGATTTTGAATCGTTTGTAAAACAGATGCACTCTTTTCGTCTGATTGATTTTGGAGGCCATTGTTGTTTAAAAGAGGCATCGCAGATACTTTTCCATTCTTCTCCGCAGCCTGCGTTTAATAAAAACTTTGATTTGATTGCGGATGAGTTTAAACGTCGTATTGCAGAACATTACACGATATGTTTATTGAGTGACAACAAACATCAGATTGATCGTCTCGATTCAATCTTTAAAGATAAAGGATTGAACATCCTCTTCACCCCTGTACTGAAGGCATTACATGAGGGATTTGTTGATGAGGATACCCATTTGTGTTGTTATACGGATCATCAGATTTTTGATCGTTACCATAAGTATTCTTTGCGTTCGGATCGTGCAAGAAGCGGACAGGCATCTCTTACGTTAAAAGACTTGAATAGCTTCAAACCAGGTGATTACGTTGTGCATATCGATCATGGTGTGGCTCGTTTCGGCGGATTGATTCAAGTGGATGTGAATGGGAAAAAGCAGGAGGTCATCAAATTGCTTTATAAAAATGATGACTTGCTTTTGGTAAGCATCCATTCTCTTCACAAGATTTCAAAATACAAAAGTAAGGAGGGTAGTGAACCGACAATCAATAAATTAGGTACGGGTGCATGGCAAACACTGAAGGAACGTACCAAGAAAAAAGTAAAAGATATCGCTCGCGATCTGATAGCTCTCTATGCGAAGCGAAGAGAGGAGAAGGGGTATGCCTTTTCTCCTGATACTTTTTTACAATCCGAGTTGGAAGCTTCATTCATTTATGAGGATACTCCGGATCAGCTCAAGACAACCAGGGAGGTGAAGCAGGATATGGAGCGAGACCTGCCGATGGATCGTTTGGTTTGTGGCGACGTTGGTTTTGGTAAAACAGAAATTGCTGTCCGTGCCGCTTTTAAGGCTGTGTGCGATAACAAACAGGTGGCGATACTTGTCCCTACAACGGTTCTCGCGCTGCAACATTATAAGACATTCAGCGATCGTCTCAAAGATTTTCCGTGCAAAGTAGATTACCTCAATCGTTCTCGTTCAGCTAAAGATGTGAAAAAAATCATCAATGAACTGAAGGAGGGAACCATTAACATATTGATAGGTACTCAAAAGGTGTTGGGCAAGGAGGTGAAGTTCAAAGATTTAGGCTTGCTGATCATTGATGAGGAACAGAAGTTTGGTGTCTCTGTGAAAGAGAAAATCAAGCAGATGAAGGTGAATATTGATACGTTAACGATGACGGCGACCCCTATACCTAGAACGCTTCAGTTCTCGTTGATGGGAGCCCGTGATTTGTCGATTATCAATACTCCTCCGCCTAATCGCCATCCAATACAAACTGAGTTGCATACATTCAATGAGGATGTGATTCGGGATGCTATTCGTTATGAGTTGGAACGGAATGGACAGGTCTTTTTCATCAATAATCGGGTACAAAATTTGCCAGATATTGCAGCTTTGATTCATCGTTTGGTGCCAGAGGCGCGCGTGGCTATCGGACACGGACAGATGAAGGGGGAGGATTTGGAGAAGATTGTTATGGATTTCTTGGATTATGAATATGATGTGTTGCTAGCTACAACCATAGTGGAATCTGGCATCGATATATCCAATTGCAATACTATTATTATCAACAATGCTCAGAACTTTGGTCTGAGTGATTTGCATCAGTTGAGGGGGCGCGTAGGTCGAAGCAATCGACGTGCTTTCTGTTATCTGTTGGCTCCACCTTTGACGTCTGTTACCCCTGAAGCACGTCGTCGTTTACAAGCCATTGAAAGTTTCTCTGATTTGGGAAGTGGATTCAATATTGCCATGCAAGATTTGGATATCCGTGGGGCTGGTAATTTGTTGGGAGCGGAACAGAGTGGATTCATTGCTGATTTGGGATATGAGACTTATCAGAAGATATTGAATGAGGCGGTGTCGGAATTGAAGGTGGATGAATTCTCCGAATTGTATCAAGAGGAGAATCCAGATCGGAACAATGAACTTCAGTTTGTCTCCGATTGTCAAGTTGAGACCGATTTGGAGTTGACCTTCCCGTCGGATTACGTGGAGAATATTTCAGAAAGAATGTCTCTTTATCGGGAATTAGATAATGTGAGGGATGAAGAAGAGTTGAAAGCATTTGAAACAAAACTAGAAGACCGTTTTGGCGCACTTCCGCCACAAACAGTCAATTTGATGTTGTTGGTTCGTTTGCGTTGGATAGCTTTGTCGTTGGGCTTTGAAAAATTAACAATCAAGCAAAATCGAATGGCGGGCTATTTTGTTCAGTCTGAAAATTCACCATATTTCCAATCGGAGGCATTTGGTAAGATATTGAACTACTTTCAGAGTCATGTTGAACGTTGTAAACTGCGGGATGTGGCAGGAAAGCGTTCAATCTTATTTGTCGATGTGAATGATGTTCGTACAGCGTATGATATATTGCAGAAAGTGGAGTCGTGCGGTTCAAATTGAGAATTTATTGAAAAACGTGATGGAGCGATGAAACGAGCAATGATTCTGTCTATGAGGTGTTTGACGAGAAGAAGGGGAAATGTCGGTTGATTTTTATCGATGAATAGCCTAATTTTTTATATAAAAAAAGGTCGTTTTCCTTTTGAAATTTCTTTAAAAACCATATCTTTGCGGTGTTAACTTTAAAATATTAAAATTATGGCTTACGTAATTGGTGAAGATTGTGTCGCTTGTGGTACATGCGCAGGAGAATGCCCAGTAGGAGCAATCTCTGAAGGAGATATCTACAAGATTGATGCTAATGCTTGTACTGAGTGTGGAACTTGTGCAGACGCTTGTCCAGCAGGTGCTATCTCAAAGTAATTAAACATTAGTGAAAATAAAATGGGATGTCCGTAGGGCATCCCTTTTTTTCATGTAAAGGGTTCAAATGGTATGAAAGTAGCTTTTTCCTTAATGATTCATAATTCGGATGATGACAGGGTGGCCTATCAAGAAGCAGCGGCATTACAACGTGCGGGAGATGAGGTTTCTGTCTTTTCTGCGTATGAACAGAAGGAAAAGAGTAGAGAAGAAAAATCGGAATGGTTGTTGCAACAGTTGCTCGACTATCAGCCGGAGGTGATTGTGTGTGACACTCCAATAGCTGTGAAAATAGCCTATAAAGTAAAAAAAAAGATTGGCCCTCATGTTCGTGTTCTATACGATATCACAGAGTGGTATCCATCAAAAAAAAATCTGAGGAACGTTTCGGAAATAAAGAAAATACTTCGGGCATTTCTGCTATCTTTTGCATCGGTAATGGCGGGTTTGCTTGCTGATGCATTTATCTTTGGAGAGTATTATAAGTCATTACCATTCAAAATCTTATTTTTTTGGAAACCATCTGCCTTGGTCTCTTATTATGCTTCTAAAGAAGCTGTGAAACAAATAGAACCTAAAGATACATTACAAACAGAATGTGTCCTATATTATTCGGGTAATCTTACAAAAGAAAAAGGGTATGACCGGGTGGTTTCCGTTGCCCAAAAGGTGGCAGCATTACGGCAGAATGTTCCCTTTAAATTGCGGATTGTTTCCGCATCCATACCAGAGACGATTGTGTTGCCAGATAATCTGAAGATTGATTCATCGGGATGGATGAGTTTCCCTCAGTTTTGCGAAACAGTGGGAGAGGGGGATATCTATATGGATTTAAGAGATAATGATATGGAGAATAGTCATTGCTTGCCAATAAAATTATTCTACTATATGATGGCGGGACGGCCGATGATCTATTCGAATTTAAAAGCCATACAGAAGGGAGTGCCTGAGTTTGATGAGATAGGGTGTATGTCGGAGCCTGATGATGAGGAGAAAATAACAGCGTTTATTCTAAAATGTGTGGATAATCCAAATTTTTATAGGCAACTTTGCCAAAATAGTTTAAATTTGTCCTCCCAAAGATATAATTGGGAAAATATAGAGAATCAATTTGTTAAATTCATTCATAATGGCATTTGATGTAAAAAAAAATATAGCGATGACAATTGCCAGTAAGTGTGCAATTCTAATCTTTAATTTTTTGGTAGTCGTTTTAACCGCCCGTTTTTGGGGAGCTGAGGGCCGTGGTATTGTTGCCATGTTTATGGCTGATATCAGTTTGTTGCTTATTTTAACTAATATTTTTACGGGAAGTAGTGTTTCGTTTTATCTGCAAAAATCGGGCGTTTCTCGATTATTTGCCATTGCGATGCTATGGATTGCAATCACCTCTACGTTGGGTGCGCTTCTATTCCACATTTTAGAAAAGGAGAATCTCTCGCTGTTCTTCTTCATAGCTTCTGCGTTTACTGGACTTCTTGCCTTTTTTAATTCTTCATTTGTTGGAAATCAGCGCATTAAGCAGTATAATATTTTGACTATTTTGCAACCATTTATGTTGCTTGGCTTTATGTTGCTGTTCTATTATTTTGTGGACTCAAGTTATCGTGCTTATTTTTACGCATTGATGCTCTCGTTGTTCATCCTGACGATTGCCTGTTTATATTTGGATCGGAAACGTTTTTCTGTTACAAAGATGGAACGCCTTTGGCCAGTAGCGGTTCGTTCATTCAAATTTGGATTTCAAACAGAACTGAGTAATTTTCTCCAGTTTTTCAATTATCGATTGAGTTACTATTTCTTGTCCTACTTGATAGGGAAAGCCTCTGTGGGTGTTTTCTCTATCGGCGTTGCGTTGGCTGAGGCAATATGGATTGTCAGCCGTAGTATTTCGATGGTGCAATATTCAAAACTGTTGAAAGATAAGGATGGCGTTGAGGCAAGAAGAAGTACTGTTCAGGTGGCTCGATACAGTCTGTGGATTACAATGGCAATCATCTTGGTGGCAAATTTGTTGCCAGGAGAGTTGTATGCATACGTCTTTGGCGGCGAAGACTTTGCCGATGTGAAAACGGTATTGATGTATCTCTCTCCAGGTGTTTTGCTTATTGCTGTCTCCAATGTCTTTGGACATTATTTCTCAGCCATCGGCAAACTGAGAATATTGGTTATAAAGTCGTTTGTGGGAGTGTTGGTTACTTTGGCTTTGTCATACTTTTTCATCACTCAATGGAAGATTGTGGGAGCTTCGTTGGTGAATATGAGTTCTAACGTTGTTACATCCATTGTTTTGTTCATCGCATATTGGATGTATACAAGAAAAAATGAAGTGCATCCCCAAAACGACAAAGAGTGAAGATGAGAACGTCGAGAATGAAGTGGAAATAATTACTAAATTATAAATACTATGTCAAATCAAATTGTTCCTATTACATTGCTAACGGGTTATTTGGGAAGTGGAAAAACCACGTTGGTGAATCATATTCTTTCGAATAAGAAGGGAATGAAAATAGCTGTTATTGTAAATGATATTGGAGAGGTGAACATTGATGCATCACTTATTCAAAAGGGTGGTGTGGTTACTCAAAAAGATGATAGTCTTGTAGCCCTTTCCAATGGCTGTATCTGTTGTACACTTAAAACAGATTTGATTCAGCAAATCACAGACATCACTAATACGAATAAATTCGATTATATTGTCATTGAGGCGAGTGGAATCTGTGAACCTTATCCGATAGCGAATACGATTGTATCCATCTCGGATATGGCACGTCGATACCATCTTCCTGAGATATGCAGATTGGATTGCGTCGCAACAGTTGTGGATGTGTTGAGGCTCTCGCAAGAGTTCTCCAACGGTGATGACCTGATGCATAACCCAGATGAAGAGGATTTGGCTAATCTGGTTATTCAACAAATTGAGTTTTGCGATGTGATTATCCTTAATAAAGTGGATGAAATCTCTCGTAAAGAGTTGGAAGAGGTGAAGGCCGTAGTGAAAAAATTACAACCTCATGCACAGATTTTAGAGGCCAACTATGCTCAAGTGGATCTGAATGAGATCATCGATTGCCATAAGTTTGATATGGAACGTATCACTGTGTCTGCTGGATGGATTGAGGAGATTGAAAAGACTGCAGAACAGAGAGATGCTGATGATCACGAGCATCACCATCACCATGAACACGATGATGATGAAGAAGAACATCACCACCACCATCACCACGATGAAGACGATGACGAGCATGAACATCATCATCACCACCACGATGATGACGACGACGATGATGATCATGAACACCATCATCACCATCACCACCATGATCACGAACATCATCATGGTGAGGGTGAGACGGAAGAGTATGGTATCAGTACGTTTGTCTATTATCGTCGTAAACCAATGAGTCTGAATGCATTCGATTATTTCGTATATAAATCATGGCCTAAAGGTGTAATTCGAACGAAGGGTATTACATATTTCACAGATAATGAGGATATGTCATATTTGTTTGAACAAGCAGGTACGCAAAAGACATTACAAGAGGCTGGACAATGGATCTGCACTGCCCCTAAGGATGAGATGGAGATGATGTTGAGACAGAATCCAGAATTGCGTAAGGATTGGGATGAAAAATATGGCGATAAAATGGTTAAATTGGTTTTCATAGGTAAGAATATGGACAAGGAAGCCATTTGTGACATGTTGGATAAGATATAAATCCAGACGATAAGTTTGCTAAAGAGGCGTGTCGAAACAGGTGTGAGCAAAGAAAGTTGAACTTTTGATGATTAACATTTATGAAAGAAGAATTTATTTTAAACAAAAGAGCAATTCGCAGTGTATATAACAAGAGCGATTATAAGACACAGAAAGTATTTGAAAGGATGTTCGGAAGTGAAATGTTCAAACCGATAAACAGAATCATTAACAGCTTTGAAGACGTGGTTGAGTTCCTGGGAGACTCAGGCCTTCAATGCGTTAATGACTACAAGGCATTATCGAGTATTAATGACGTTTCACCTTCATTGATGGCATACACCAAATTGAGAATGATAGCAACGGCATTCAATGACGGTGATGAATTCAATCCAGCCAATTATAAGTTCGGTCTGAAACATGTTTCCGTGGGCTATCATATCCTTGACGAAGAATCTTATAAGAGATTTTATAGGAAAGAATTCTGCCTTCCGATAAAAGATACGGAATTTTACATATATATAGGATGCTTTCCAGTCTACACAACATCCTATAATTGTAACGGATCAGCCATAATCTTTAAGAATCCTACAACCGCCGAATCATGCATAAGGAAATTCATGCCGTTATTTTATGAATATTACACTTCTGACATATTCTCACATATGAATGATTGCGGAATCAATAATGGAATGATAGTTAACAAACTCCAGCTTTCACAGTTGTAAACAAAAACCAAATTGTATTTTTATGGAAAATGAACAAACAAAGGAGATGACATCGACTATATCTCCATGGGATATATGGGAACATTTTAACGACGGATGGCGTTGCAGAATAATGAAACTGATGATCAAGAATGACAGCGCAAGTTTCTTCGACATCTTATTCAGGTTTGAAGAATGCGACATAAGAAGAAACAGGCTTATTGAAATAAGAAAAATCCTAAGACTTCTTTCTGTTTTTAAGTAACATAAATCCCTTTATGTTAAAAACATATTCATAAAATCATATTCGTTTCCCTCTGGCTGTACTAACCAGCTTTTTGACTCTTGGGGAATACCATTAATGACTTCGGTAATACCGATCTGGCAGATGGATGACTTAACAGAAGTCGTTGTTTCTAGATCTAATGCTACAAAGTTTATCATATCTCAATGCTATTATTTTTTTGTTTCCTCATTTCTATATATGAATTGATTAAGTCCGTATTTGTATCTTCAACTTCTATTTTACTAAACAGATAGCCTGCAACGTCAATCTTTGTCTCACACAAGTCAAACTTGTTACATGATACCCACAACAAAACTCACAATAATAGCTGCGAACGGGGGCATGGCCATTTTCTTCAAGTATATTATCTTTGTTAAACTTGATGAAATTGTCAGCCTTTGATTTTGTCTCAAAGAGCATTTTGCTTCTGTGACAACCGTGGCAAAATATTATGTTATTTTTGGGCTTCATCGATAGAGTCAGATTAATGGAACTCAATTGGCATTACCACTTTCCCATTTTTGAATGTTAGTGTAGCGATGTCAATTACAGCACCTTTTGCGGCGTTTTCGAAGTTAAATAATTCGGTCTTGACATCCTTCCCTGCAAACGCTGTTATAGAAAAAGGTATACTATAGAGATTACTCTTTTTATTATATAACTTCACCTTAACTTTATATTCCCCATCAGGAAGGTTTTGATTCCATACTATATTCTCTTGGGGATTCTCACCTGCATTATTTGGTATAGCATCATGGTCTAAAAAACAGACTCCACCATTGTATTCTGTACGCATATGGCTATAATAAATATCCTTGTCACTATCTATATCTCCGCCTGGCAGCACTAAATGTAAATCCAAATCATCTGCCGTGTTCCATTTAAGGTTAATTCGGCATAAGCCATTTGAACCTTCTAAGTTTGACTCCTGGATTGAATGGATAAAGTCCTTTTGGCTCACTATCTTTTCTGATTCTGTTTGTAACGAATCGAGTTCGTTGCCAAGTTTTGCCAAGGATCTATTGATTTTTCCCAATTCTGTTTTATGAGTTCGTCTTAGCGAACTTATCTGAGCATCTTTTTGTTCCTGCGATACTCTTTTGGACTTAATTGCCTCTACTTTGGCCTTATTTTTCTCAATTGCTGTCGTTTTTTGAGCTGTAACATTCTCTATTTGTTGGGAGACCAAAGCTCTCCTTTTTTCATTTGAAGATAACTTTTTCTCTAGCTCTTCGGTTTTTTTTGTTATACTCAAATTAAAAAGAGACTCGTCTTGTTTCCTTTCTTCTTCAACGTCTTTTTTTACAGTTTCAAATACCTCTGAAGGCAATTTATCTTTTGCAGCATCCTCTGGCAATATCTTGTAGATTTCCTTATACAACTCATGCTGTCTTTTTTTGCTTCCAATATCGACGACCTGTTCAAGCCATTCTTCGCTATTGAAATATTTATATGAACAGCAATCGTATTCTGGTCGTTCAGGAACCCGAACTGGCATAGTATCAACACAATCATACTTGCGAGTCAATTTATTGAATGCATCAATAAATGATTCAATCGCACTACCGTTCTCAATTACGACAATGTTTTCATCATTATTTTTTTCAGCAAGAATAGTCCAATTATATGACCCATCAATAACAATCTGGTCATCAATTATGCAGAACTTGTTGTGAATCAAAGTAGGAGGCTCTGCAATATATAAGTTTGTACCCGCTTGGATTAACTTGTTAAAAGGTAAACCATTAGGTCTATTGTTGATTAAATCATTATTAATCAACAAATCAACTTCTATGCCACGCTTACAAATCTTTAGTAGAGTGTTAAAAATAACGGGATTCGTAAACCATGCCATTGCAATTTTCACAGAACGCTTTGCATTTGACAGATGTCCGATAATGATGGCCTGAATATTGTCAAAGTATGCCTCGCAATGAGTCAGTTTTTCTCCATAGTCAACATCAATTTTTTTAACTATTTCTTCCTTTTCTAATGCTATATCCGCAATTAGAAGGTTGGCAGGACATGATTCAACATAGCCATCTTTCCACATTTGATATTGCACTTCTTCCGAAGCGTTCATATAAATGCTCGTGAAGAACGAATTCGCATCAATTCCGTTTGATTTACATTCAGCTACCAAGTAGTAATAGTCCTGTAATCGTATAGAACCGATTTGCTCAGAAATAGCAGCCAAAGCATCTTGTTCTGACACCATTCCCTGTGCGATTATTTTTTTTATCAAATTAGCTTTTCCCATTGGTTTTATTATATTTCTAAAACATTAAGCATTTCTAAAATAACGCCAGTTGATAAGAAAAGGACTGTAGTTTTTAAGTAATATAAAGCCCATTATGTTAAAAACGTGTAACTCATACATTATTCATAATCAAACAAATGCAAAGATTTTTCGTCAAAAAAACTCGACCATTTCGGGCATTTTCAGAGAATTCTCCTGTATTTTTTTGCATTTTTTTTCGACCATAATAATGATACGAATACTCGTTTTGTTTATCAGTTACTAAGATAATACTTATCGGATACTTTTCAAAAATTTTTCTCTCGATAATTCCTCTTCGATGATTTTATCTCATCTCAATATCACCCCGTTGAGATGCACGGCCGTGCGTCTACAATGCAGGGCAAAAGAACCATCGTCCCGGGTGCGGTGTTTCTTTTGACAATTTTGTGGTTAATTTGTTAGGTGGAATAGGTGCCTATTGTTTTTCCCCAAAAAACATGTATCAACATTGTAAAAACAATTGATAATCAGTTTTCTTTGTCTTGAAAGTTTTCGTCGAACTCACGTTACAATAATATCATACAGCCCATTTTTCTCTACTAATACAGACAATCTTTCCTCACCATTCTCATCATATAAGACATAACGATTCGGCATTGACAAATCCACACATTCATTTATAAAATCAGCAAGCAAAGACAAATTCAAATTTTCGAAAGAAGAGACAAAAGAATTAGAATCCGCCCTTGGGGAAAAAGAAAAACCATGAGTTCCTCTTTCATATTCAAATTGTCCATCATATTTTCCTGCTTTTCTTTTCACTAATACAAAGGAAGCCTCGGAAGAACAAGAGACATGACAATCCCACTCATCCAAGAAAAATTCATCGTGATGAAAATCATAGTTTCCCTCAAAAAAATATAAATTTCCATCCTCACAATTGCGACACTTCTCCAAAAAAGCGGACAATTTCTCTTTACTATCATTCATTTCAACGAAACGGAACAGATACAAATCCTCAGCGCAAATATTAGAATTTCGCATATTTTCAATCACTTGAAATCTATGGCAAAAAGAAGAAACCGTATTAAGTGACAAATAATTGAAAGATACTGTTATAAAAAAAAGAGATAAAACATATAACAAGAAAGAAACAACTATCCGCAATGGCACCTGAACTTCTTTCGAACATTTCTCCTTCAACAATATGCACAATACATATACTGAAATCACCTCTAAGGCACATTTGGACAAAATAACAAAGAAAACGAAATTAGGAATTAAAACAAGGAAAGACAAAATCATAGACCAATAGAATAATTTCTTATACTCATTCATTTGTCTCAACACCCAAGAGAAAAAGAAACCCATAAAAGAAAAGAAGACAACATCCCTACCAAAGAAAGAATGCATGTCAATATACGTTTCTTCCTTTAAAAAGAAAAGCAGCAAAAAAGTTGTCACACAAAAACACACTATTTTTCTTATAGGCAAATCTACATTCGATAGTAATGCAATAAGAATTGCATTGACGAATAGAAACACGCCTGACAAGTGACACAAATTCAAGTATAACTCAACAAAAACCATCTTCTACTTTTTTAGTATAACATAACATTTATATTTTATTTGAGTCTTAAACGGAGAACATCCATAATGTTGTTGCAACCAAAAGAATGCATTCATTTCATCGCTTTTTTTTACAAAATTTCATCATTGATGGACACTGTTGTTGTATTCGGTGCATTAAGATCGTCTCCCATGCAGACACTTTCACGTTCCACGTAATTACACCTACCATAAAAATCACCTCCCGTTTTTCCTGTTTTTAAACAATATAAATCCCTTTATGTTAAAAACAGGACATGACCTCGTTCTACAGAAGGATTCGGACTGCCTGCTCCATCTCCTCCGTACCGTGGGCGAGCCTACCCCTCTCCAACATTATTGGAAAGTCCATAGACGAATATGTTTGTTATTTTTTCTCGTTCAGTCTCTCAACTTCGTAACCTACGTTCTCAATCATGTTCTGTGCGAACATCATGCGACCTTTCTTGTCGTCGCTCATGGTTGCATAGTTGGAGCCCTCGTTCATCTCATTCAAATCCTTTCTCATCTTGCGAGACTGATTCATTACGACGGAACTGTTTGCAAGTTTCTCCGCTGACAACTGAACACCTCTCTTCGCTTTCTTCACGAGTACGTTGAACAGTGAGTTGTAGAAGTTGGAGTCGTTCTTCTCCAACATCAGACAGATGTTGTTTGCAACCACGTCGTCATCGTTCTCTGAGTAGGAGTCTTGAATCTCGTCGTCATCATAGGAAGACACTGTTGAATCTATGAAATAAACTTTATTACCATCGAAATCAAGAACCATAACACATTCTTGTCGGAACGTATCGCATATACCCTCTGCAACTTTACACAAGGTCTTACTGTCTATTCCAAGAATCTGAATGCTAATCGACGTTTCGTCAAATGCCTTTCCGTTTCTGTCTTTGTAACGACCCTTGAAAAAGTTTCCGATAGACCATGCGAATACGTCATCGTTCTCTTCTAATAGTTTAGTGGTCTTTTTGTTGACGAGAAATCTATTAACAATACTCGATAATTTTTGCTTTAAAAAGTTAATTAATCTGTTTTCACTAAGACGAACTGCGTTTATGTCTGTAGAAAATGTGATAACACCTCCTTTTTTATCAGGTGCTATAACATCAGAGATTGAGTCGGACACGGATGAATCGGAAATAATATCATTGTCGGAATCATCAATGAACTCAAAGTAGTTGTCTGAACTGCACAAAACAAAATCGTCGTCAAAATCGAACTTATAAGGAAGTGCGATCAAAGGTGAATTACTGCTTTTGATGTCCAAAAAATGTTTCCTTCCGTTATCAGAATCCTTTACTTTCTTAAAAATTTTAAACAAGTTCATATTGAAGTTTTTAAGTAATATAAATCCCATTATGTTAAAAACTTGAAAGCACTAATTGACTGGATTCAACTCTATTCTTTTCATGTTTTAACTTTTGCAGCGAATAATCTCAATCATCTATAACCTCACCTCTGCCATTACATTGTGGACAGGATGTTTTTATATATCCATGCCCATAACAATTCCTACATTCCATTTCTCCATCCCCATCACATTCATCGCAATCTTTTCTGCCATTTCCATAGCAGTATGAGCATTCGTCATTTCCTCTACCGGAACATCGTCCACAGTATTGTCTTCCACTTCCATAACAAGAACCGCATTCAGTGTCGTTCCAAGAGTCTCTTCCGCTTCCATTGCATCTGTCACAATCTTTATAACCATCACCATAACACCAGCAGCAATTCTCTGTTCCGTCTCCACCACATTGACGACAACGAACTCTTCCATCACCATCACATTCGTCACACTCTAACTTTCCGTCACCATTACACTTTTCACATTTTTCTTTCGTGTATCCGTCGCCATCACATTCGCTACATTGTTTCCAATAGTGTCCATCAACCTTTTCACCTTTGTGACTATTGCAAGATACAACAAGAAGTAAGATGCAAGCTAAAAAATAACCTATATGTTTCACGCTATTTTAAGATTAGTTCTACAATACACAAACATACTAAACCTTTTTTAAACCACCAAATCTACACCTCCCCAAAAGCCTTCAAACTCTTATAGTTTTTAAGTAATATAAATCCCTTTATATTAAAAAAACAAAACCCTGCAGGAAAGGGGGAAAAAGCCGGAGAAAGGAGCGTCGGTGTAATGATCCGCCTATAACAGTGATAATTTGGGGACAAATGTGCAAAATAAGAGAAAGCAGTTCCGAAGAACTGCTTTCTTATTGGTGGGCGGGTCTGTAATCATAGAGTTAACCGAAATTTCAGTGCCCAGACCCTAACCCTTTGACAATTCTACCAAACGCGTTAATTATAGGTTTACTTATCATAACCATAATCATCCCTATATTTATAAAATTAAATACTTCCATAAAGTTACCTCCTATAAAAGTTAAATTTAAATCAAAAATAATTGGGCACACATATACAGCAGAACCGATGATTACCGTATTTTCACAAAAATAAAGATTCCATTTGAATATTCCAAATCATAATAAAAATCCCTCCTTTTGTTTTTAATCAATATAAATCCCTTTATGCTAAAAACTTGACTTCGCTGATTATGGCAAGTTCTCTCGCATCACGATTTCCATCAACGTGCATGGCTCCACATAGAAGCTGATACAATGATTGTTTCTCCTCTGGGGTGAATGTGGAAAGAGCCAGTCGGTCAATAGCACTTAAGTCCATGGGGTTGATAATTTTTTACACCTACTCTATTATTCAGTTTTCGGTTCCCCTGTTATTTTCAACAATCTCTTTTATCTCATCAAGAAGCTCTTGATATTGCTCTTTTTCTTGTTTCAAAAGAATGTTTGAAAATTCCAAATCTTCATTCTTTTGCTCCAGCTCAAAGATTTTATCGTCCTTCATATACATTTCCGCAATGAGCTTTATTTCTGAGACGGACTTAATGTCTTTGAGCCTTAAATACAACTCCCATGCCTTGGAAAATTTCTCCATATCAGGATTACTATGATTCCATCTGAACCAATATAAACGATCTCCTGTATAAGACAAACTCATTATTCGGTAACCATTACCTGAACCAACAGACAACCTGAAATTCTCATCTAAAGAGCCATGGACGCAGCCGTCCGAGTCTATAAATTCCACTTTATAACAAGAATGCCAAATTGTCACTGCCAATGCATCCCAATAATGGACTAATATACATTGCCGAGCATTACGCAATAGATGTGGTGTCATTGAGTATCTTAAAGCATTCCCATCTTCTATAGAGACAAAAACAGTCTCTCTATACCGTTCACCATCAACAGTGTGAGTCTCTATATTTTTTTGCTGACAATATTCCGCCAGCTTAACAAAATCTATTTCTGCCATACCCGTTGGTTGAATTAAATTTATAATAAAAAAATACAAAAAAAAAGTTGCGTATTTTCTTGATTTTTAGTATTTTAGTAATGCAAAAAAATAAAACAAATACCATTGTCTTAGATATGCGCAACTTCATTACAAATTTTAGAAAAACTCTTGGAATTTGCAAACAATTCGCAGGAAATCAAGTAAATGAGAAGGGAGATGTGGCGAGATGCGGTGTCAGACACTTTTATTTCACAAGAATGGCGACTAATATGCGTTATTTTAATTCATCCAACGGGTAACTGCTATGTATGAATGCCATTAACATAGCCTTGAGATAGTAAAAGAGGGTGTATCATCGATACACCCTCTTTCCTTTGTATGCTCCTATGATAGGAATATTCTATTAATGATTACCAAGCGAACAAAGGATAATCTTTCATGATGCTGTTTACTTTCTCGCGAACAGATTTGATGTTTGCTTCGCTTTCTGGATTAGAAAGAACAGTATCAATCATTTCTACGATTTCAACCATCAAATTCTCCTTAGCACCACGGGTTGTGATTGCAGGGGTACCGAAACGGAGACCTGAAGTTTGGAATGCTGAACGAGTATCAAATGGCACCATGTTCATATTCGTTGTAATGTCTGCGGAAACAAGAGCTGTTTCAGCCATCTTACCAGTCAATTCTGGGAACTTAGGACGAAGGTCGATTAACATAGAGTGGTTGTCTGTACCGCCAGAAACAACTGCATAACCCTTGTCTACGAATGCTTGAGCCATTACAGCAGCATTCTTCTTCACTTGAGTTTGATATTCTTTGAATTCAGGTTGAAGGGCCTCGCCAAAAGCAACAGCCTTAGCAGCGATTACATGCTCCAATGGACCACCTTGCATACCTGGGAACACGGCAGAATTTAGGATAGAAGACATCTTACGGATGACACCCTTCTTTGTTACTTTACCCCATGGGTTGTCGAAATCCTTACCAAGAAGGATGATACCACCACGAGGACCACGAAGTGTCTTATGAGTAGTAGATGTAACGATATGTGCATATTTCAATGGGTTGTCAAGCAAACCAGCAGCAATCAAACCAGCAGGGTGAGCCATATCAATCATAAGTAATGCACCTACTTCGTCAGCGATTTTACGCATACGAGCGTAATCCCATTCGCGAGAATATGCAGAACCACCACCGATGATTAATTTAGGATGTTCAGCTTTTGCTGTTTTCTCCATTTCGTCGTAATCAACACGTCCTGTCTCTTTGTTCAAAAAGTAAGGAACTGGCTTGTAGATCAAACCTGATGTGTTAACTAATGAACCGTGAGATAGGTGTCCACCATGAGCCAAATCCAATCCCATGAATTTATCGCCAGGATTTAGAACTGCAAGAAGGACAGCACCATTTGCCTGAGCTCCTGAGTGAGGTTGTACGTTGGCGTACTCGGCGCCGTAAAGTTTGCAAAGACGTTCGATTGCTAAACCTTCGCTCATGTCGACTACCTCGCAACCGCCATAGTGACGATGTCCGATGTAACCTTCAGCGTACTTGTTGGTTAAGCAAGAACCCATTGCTTGCATTACTTGATCACTTACAAAGTTTTCGGAAGCAATCAACTCAATACCTTTAAGTTGACGTTGGCGCTCCTTCTCGATGATGTCGAAAATTGCTGTGTCTCTTACCATAAAATTATATATATAAACAAATTAGTTTCTTTTTGTTTTTGCTGTGCAAAGTTACTCTTTTTTTTTATACGATTAGACGTAATTCGTGTTAAAATAAAAAAAAGGATATCTATTCTGATATCCTTTTCAAATTTCTTTTGCAATAGAATTTTATTCTGCTGCTGGAGCTTCTGCTGCTGGAGCATCATTTGCTGGTGCTTCTGCCTCTGCTATTGCTTCAGCTGCCTCAGCTGCTGCTTCCTTAGCTGCTGCCTCAAGTGCTGCTGCAGCTTCTGCTCTCTTCTTAGAAAGAGCTTCAGCCTTTGCTGCATGTACAGCTTTCTCAGCTTCTAAGCGTTTCTTAACGTCATCCTTCTTTGCTTCTTCCTTCTTTGCTACGACAGCTTGAGCTTTCTTATCTTTCTCTGCCATCCATGCATTGAATTTTTGTTGAGCTGCATCCTCAGAGAATGCACCTTTCTTTACACCACCTTTCAAGTGCTTCATCATGTAAACACCTTTGTCGCTCAAAAGGTTTCTTGTCGTGTCTGTTGGTTGTGCACCTGTCTCTACCCAATACAATGCTCTTTCGAAGTTTAAGTCAACTGTAGCAGGATTGGTGTTTGGATTGTAAGATCCAATTCTCTCAATATACTTACCATCACGTGGTGCTCTGCTATCTGCTACGACGATGTGGTAATACGCGTACCCCTTACGGCCGTGTCTTTGCAATCTAATTTTGGTTGCCATTTCTTTTAATTTATTAGTTAAACTTCATTGTGCTTAAAAAAAGCGGTGCAAAGTTACAACTTTATTTTTGATTTTCCAATCCTAAAACTTTGTTTTTGCCAACTACTGCTATAAATTCTTTTAAATAGGTGGGCTCGAAGTAGGCAACATCCTTGAAATCTTTGTTCTGAAAGGCTTGTTCTGCCAACTGACACATTCCTGTTGCAAGAGGAACAATGTTGTCTAAAAATTTGGCATTGGGATGATGGATTGCTTTTTTGCACTTGTCGGAACCATTACCGAAAAAATAGACAGTATGCTCATTGAGAAGCTCTTGGTAGGAGTTCTCGTCGATAATGTCGGCTGAAATTTCTTTGACCTGATTCAAATTTTTATCGTAGAAACTTGTGTAGACTTCCATTCTTCTCGCATCAATCATCGGACAAAAATAAGAATCTGATGGAATGCTACTTCCTTCTAATGAATGAAGCGCTTCGGTGGTTAATATTTTTAATGTGTCAATGGAAAGTAACGGTATGTCTGAACCATAGCAGAGACCTTTGGCGGTGGAGACGCCAATGCGTAATCCTGTATATGAGCCGGGACCGCTGCTTACTGCCACAGCATCTACTTTTATGTGATTGTCGTTGATGAAGATTTGCATTTCTTGTAGATAGGGAGCCAATAGAGTGGAGTGAGCTTGTCCCTCCATATGTTTTTTCTCCCAAAGAATCTCTCCGTCTCGTGAAAGAGCAACGGAACAGACTTCCGTAGATGTCTCAATTGAAATTATTGTAGCCATTTTTAGATAAAAAATTTATGCAAAAATACATTATTTGCGTGGAAAGTGTCGTTTTGACAAAATTAAAATTAACTTTGCGCTGTAAATTTTCAAATTAGTAAAGTATATGGTATTGTCAATGACAGGATTCGGCAAGACAACTTGCGAGGTAGGATCCAAGAAAATTACAATTGAGATTAAGTCTTTGAACAGTAAACAATTAGATCTGTTCTCGAGAGTTCCTAACGCCTATAAGGAGAAAGAACTCGAGTTGCGTAACATTGTATCACAACGCTTGGAGCGTGGTAAGATAGAATTTGGCATTTATGTTGAGTCGATCAATGGTGAGACTGCTACTCAGATAAATGAGGCTCTTGTGGAGAATTATTATGCGCAGATTAAATCAATGTCGGCAAAATTGGGTGTGGCAGAGCCTACAGACTGGATGCCTTTGTTGTTACGTATGCCAGAGGTGATGAAAACGGAGATTCAAGAGGTAGATGAGGAAGATTGGCAACAGGTAAAAGCAGCTTTCGAAAGAGCAGTGCAGTCACTTGTGGATTTTAGAACCCGTGAAGGGGAGTCCTTGGCGGCTGTATTTGAGGAGAAGATAGGAAACATCCGTGCATTGTTGGGCACGATTGATCCGTTTGAAAAAGAACGTGTGGAGAAAATCAAACAAAGAATCATGGATAATCTTTCTGAAATCAAATCGGTGGAATATGATAAAAATCGATTTGAACAGGAGATGATATATTATATTGAGAAATTGGATGTGAACGAAGAGAAGAATCGTCTTCGCCAACATCTAACCTATTTCGAGGAGACAATGAAAGCAGAAGGAAATTCTGGTAAGAAGTTAGGATTCATTGCTCAGGAAATAGGAAGAGAGATTAATACATTGGGATCTAAGTCCAACCATTCAGAAATGCAAAAGATTGTTGTGAAGATGAAAGATGAGTTGGAGCAGATTAAAGAGCAGGTGTTGAACGTATTATAATAAATAGAGTACGTATGAAAGAGAAGATGATAATATTTTCAGCTCCTTCAGGATCTGGTAAGAGCACGTTGATTAATTATCTCATGGAACACTTTGACTGTTTTGAGTTCTCCATCTCGGCAACCAGTAGGAGTCCGAGGGGAGAGGAGAAGAATGGTGTGGAATACTATTTCCTGACGGCAGAAGAGTTTAAGCAGAAGATTAAGGAAGATGCTTTTTTAGAGTGGGAGGAGGTTTATACCGACAAATATTATGGAACGTTGAAAAGTGAGGTTTCCCGAATTAATGAGAAGGGAAACATTGTCATTTTTGATGTTGATGTGGCAGGTGGATGCAACATTAAGAAGATGTATGGAGACAAGGCTTTGTCTATCTTCATCATGCCTCCATCGATAGCTACTTTGAAGGAGCGTTTGATTAATAGAGGTACGGACACGATGGAGGTGATAAACGATCGTGTGAACAAGGCATCCTATGAGATGACCTTTTCAGATAAGTTTGATCGAATCGTCGTGAATGATAATTTAGAGCATACTAAAGGATTAATTAAGAAGATCGTCAAAGAGTTTGTAGAGAAATGAGAAACGTCGCATTGTTTTTTGGATCGTTCAATCCCATCCATAATGGTCATTTGATTTTGGCCAATTACATTGCAGAATATGCAGGTGTGGATGAGGTTCGTTTTGTAGTATCCCCACAAAATCCATTTAAAAAGGATTTAAATTTGATGGATGATGAACTGCGGTATCAGATGGTTCAGAAAGCAATAGAGGGATATCCGAAATTCTCGGTGACGAATGTTGAATTTTCCCTTCCTAAACCCTCGTACACGTATGATACATTATCATATATGTTTGAAAGAGAGAAAGATGTACGTTTCTTATTGGTGATGGGAGGGGATAACCTTCCGAAGTTTCACATGTGGAAGAATGCAGAGAAGATAGTGGAGATGTGTGAGATTTTAGTCTATCCAAGACCCGATAGTCCCAATGAAGTACCGGAACAATGGAAGGGGAGAGTTCGTATGTTGGAGAATGCCCCATTGCTAGATATTTCGTCGACAGTGATTAGAAATGCTGTAAAGGAGAAAAAAGATGTTCGGTATTTCACCACGAAGGATGTATGGGAGATGATGAAGGAGGCAAACTTCCAGACTGTGGATTGATTTTTAATGGATAGAATAGAAAAAAAAACGGTTAAAACTTTCAAGATAACTATTAAACTGCTATTTTTGTAGCTCGAATTTTTGAATTAAAGAAAGTTGATAATATAAAAACTATTAGGAAATGGCTAATGACATCAAAACCAAAGAAGAAGAGAGTTCTATAGAAGTATTTGATAAGGCGGATGAGGTGTTGAACTCAGGAGAGGCATTTATCGAAAATCATCAAAAGCCTATTTTGATTGGTTTAGCAGCGATTGCCTTGGTGGTAGTGGGAATTATAGTTCTCAAAAGCCAATATTTTGAACCAAGAGAGAAAGAAGCTCAAGAGTCAATTTTCATGGCTGAACAATTTTTTGCAATCGATTCATTCCAATTAGCGTTGGATGGAAAAAATGATGCAATGGGATTCTTGGATGTGATTGAGGAGTATGGAAGTACCGATGCTGGTAACATGGCAAAAGCATATGCTGGTATTTGCTACAAACAGTTGGGTGATGAGGAGAAGGCTATTGAGTATTTAAGCAAGTTCAGTGCAGATGATAATGTTGTTCAACCATCAGTGTTGGGTTCTATTGGAGACTGCTATTGGGATTTGGGTGATGCAAACAAAGCTGTTACATATTATAAGAAAGCAGCAGAAGGAGACAATGAATTTATGACTCCTTATTACAATGAGAGAGCTGCGTTGGCGTATATGTCATTAGGACAAAACGATAAGGCTCTTGCAGTGTTAGAAGGTATCGTAAAAAAATATCCTAGTTACTCTAATATTTCTGGAATAAAGAAATACATTGAATTGGTAAAGAATAAATAAGTATTAGTATAATGAAAAGGCTTCCGAAGATCGCATTGTGATTTGGAAGCCTTTTCTTTTTTTGTAAAGAAATATGGCTACGGTAGATTTGTCGAAATATGATAAAGACTCTGTTCCAAGTGCTTCAGAAATGACCTTTGGTATTGTCGTTTCGGATTGGAATAGCGAGGTGACATTTAGTTTATTGCAGGGTGCACGGGAGACGTTGATAAAACACGGCGCTGATCCTGAAAATATATGTGAGTTCCATGTGCCTGGAAGTTTCGAGTTGGTGTATGCTTCCAAACGTGTTAGTGAGGAGTTGGATGTGGACGCAGTAATCGCTTTGGGGTGTGTCGTTCGTGGAGGTACTCCGCATTTTGATTATGTGTGTCAGGGGACGACTAATGGGTTGTCTAAATTGAACACAGAAGGCACGATTCCTTTCATTTTTGGTTTGTTGACAACTGATGATATGCAGCAATCACTCGATCGTGCGGGAGGTAAATTAGGAAATAAAGGGGTGGAAGCGGCCATTACTGCAATAAAGATGGTCGATTTTAATAAAAAACTTTTGGATTATTAAAAAATAGTCGTATCTTTGCACCCGTTTTAAGGGAAGGGCGAATACCAGAGTGGCCAAATGGGGCAGACTGTAAATCTGCTGGCTTATGCCTTCGGTGGTTCGAATCCATCTTCGCCCACACAAAAAAATCCAACTGCGGAAGTAGCTCAGTTGGTAGAGCATCAGCCTTCCAAGCTGAGGGTCGCGGGTTCGAACCCCGTTTTCCGCTCAAGGGGTCTTCGATAATGAAGACCTTTTTTGTTAGAGGTGAGTTCTATAAAATTCATCGTCAAAACAAAAAAAGTAAAAATTGTGGATTGGTAAATATAGAATCCATCCAGAGAAGTTTACTAGTTTTATTGCTTATGAATTAGACAAGAGAATGAACTTCTCACAGAAAAATGGTGTTGAATCTTTTTGTTGTAATAAGTTTAATTGGAAAGGTGAGTCTTTCCGTATATTTTTTGTCATATGATATTAGATACGATTGAGAATTTAGATTTGTATGTGAACCTGCACCCTTCGTTTGCCAAGGTGTTCGCTTATTTAAAGACATTGAATTTTTCGGAGTTGCAGCCAGGACGTATAGAGGTGGATGAAGATTTTTACATCAATGTGGATAATTGTGAGTTGAAGAATGTTCAGATGACCAATTTGGAAGTTCATAATGCATATATAGATATTCAGATACCCATAGAAAACAAAGAGTTTGTAGGGTACAAAAATCGTAAGAGTTGCCGTTACTTGAAGGAGATCCATCCGAAACAGGATGTTACTTTTTATAAGGACAAGTTTGATTTTTCCTTCCCGCTGACAGTTGGCAATTTCGCTATTTTCTTCCCTCAAGATGCTCATTCTCCACTGATAGGGAAGGGAACGGAGAAGAAAATGGTTGTCAAGGTGAAAGTTAAGTAATAGATGTTTCACATCCTTTCTCATAAAAATACCAAGAACAAAAGCAGATGGGGTCGGATTTTGATATGGACTCGTAATTTGTTTTTGTTCTTTTTGTTATCATCAGTCTTGTCTGTTCTGATTGCTCGCTTTTTGCCTGTTCGATTCACCAATTTGATGTTGATTCGATCTTGCCAGCAATGGTCGGAAGGTAGACCTCTTAAAATGGATCGCGAATGGGTGCCTATTGATTCAATCTCTTCTCATATGATACAATCGGTTATTGCTTCAGAGGACAATCGGTTTATGACTCATTGGGGATTTGATTTTAAGGCGATTGGTATGGCAAAGAAAATGAATAAGAAGGGAGGAAAAGTGTATGGAGCGAGTACCATATCACAACAAGTGGCAAAGAATGTGTTTCTTTGGCCCAAACGTTCTTGGTTGCGAAAGGGATTGGAAGCATATTATACTGTTTTGATTGAGACACTGTGGCCGAAGAAACGAATCATGGAGGTCTATTTGAACATTGTGGAACTGGGGGATGGAATTTATGGTGTGGAGGCAGCCAGTCGCTATTATTATAAGCATTCGTCAGCAAAATTGACGCGTAAAGAATCGGCTATGTTGGCTGCGACACTCCCCAATCCGCTGGTTTATAATCCTCAAAAAAATAGCAAAAAAATATTATTGAAACGGGATAAAATTTCGCATTTATCAAAAAAAATGAAACAGACCCCATGGGGTTTGCATATTTCGGAATAATTTATATATTTGCATAAACATAGAATCTAAATTAGTGAGTTTAACTGAAAATAGGTAGTCTTATGATAAAGAAGAAGTGGATATTTGCTTGTGCTGCGTTGGCAATGATTATGTGCGGATGTTCTCAGAATAATCAGAAAGAGCAGAAGAAAAATGAAGCAGAGAACAAAGTTGAGACCAAACCTACTAAGCCATCTTCCCCTTTTGGTAAAGTCTCTCCGGATTCAAAAGAGGTTGAGATCTTATTACCATTAGAGTATCCCAAAGATTCTCCTGTTGCCAAGTGGGGCAAACTTCAGGTCTGTAAGGATAAGAATGGTTATCGTTGTTTGTGCGATGACAAAGGGAACCCTGTTCAGTTGAGAGGAATGAGTTCTCATGGTATGCAGTGGGCAGGTGTTGCAAACATTACGGAGGAAAACATTAAGTCTTTGGCTAAAGATTGGAATTGTAATGTTTTCCGATTGGCCTTTTATGTGGACGAGGAGGGAGGATATGCTTATAATCCTACGCATCGTACGCGTCATTTGGAAAATGTTGTGAAATGGTGTGCGGAAAATGGTATGTATCTGTTGATTGACTGGCACGTCCATAGTCCGGGTAATCCACAAAGTGCTCATTATCGTAAACACCCTTCTTGTGGTGTCGATTTGGCTGCTGATTTCTTTACTTATTGCGCACGTCGATTCCAATATCAGAAACATGTGATATATGAGTTGTGTAATGAGCCTAACTCTACTAAGGGTGAGGTGACGTGGCAACGTCATATCAAGCCCTATTGCGAGGATATGTTAAAGATTATCAGAGAACACGACAAGGATGTGGTTTGTGTGTGTGGTACACCAGAATGGAGTCAGCGACCACAGGACGTTATTGGTCATGAACCACAAGATGAGAATGGTAAAGTTTATGATAATCTAATTTACTCGTTCCACTTCTATTCGGCTTCTCATAATGATGGAACTCCGACAGATTCCATGTCTATCGCTGCTGGCATCAGAGGTCATGACTTCATGGCACCTATTAAAGGTGATTCGGCTCACGGCGTTCCTTGTCTCTTGAAGGAACTTCCTATTTTTGTGACAGAGTTTGGTACGACAGATGCTAGTGGTTGGTACAATTTCTGTCCTGAAATGACGGATAAATGGTTGAAAATCTTTGATGGCGATAATGAAGCTCATCAAGTGGTTAGTTGGTGTAACTGGAGTTACAGCGCTGAGGGCGGTGAGTGTGCTGCTTTGAAATGGAACGATGGAAAGATGTATCCGTTGGATCCTAAAATCTTGACTCGATCAGGAGAGTATATCATTAAGAAATTGAGAGCAAAGAATAAATTATCTTATTAATCTGATTTTTTTCTGATTAGATAAAAAACATAAAAACTCGATGAGAAGGTTATATTGGCTGTTATTATTTTTGCTGGTCTCGACGCTTACTTATTCGCAAAAGAAAAGAGAAATGCGTGGCGTATGGATTGCAACTGTAGCTAATATTGATTGGCCTTCAAGTCGGGATTCATCCTCTAGTTTCCAGAAGCAGGAGTTGGTCTTGCTTCTGGATTCTTTGTCTAAATGTGGCATCAATACCGTCATATTCCAGATCCGTCCGACGGCGGATGCTTTGTATCGTTCGGACATTGAACCATGGTCGGAATGGTTGACGGGTGAACAAGGAAAATCTCCTGATGATTCATCGTTTGATCCATTGCAGGTGGTCGTGGAGGAGTCGCACAAGCGATGCATGGAGGTACATGCTTGGATCAATCCGTATCGTGTGACAAACACGCCGAAATCTAAGTTGACTCCGAATCATATTTATTACAAGAAACCCTATCTCTTCAAACAATATGGTGATAAGATTTTCTTTGATCCAGGACAGGATGAGACGGCAGACTATCTGTTGGAAGTGTTGAAAGACATCCTTGTCAGATACGATATTGATGCTTTCCATTTGGATGATTATTTCTATCCTTATCCTGTGGGTGGAAAGGATTTTCCAGATGAAGAGACTTTCAAAAAGAATCCTAATGGATTTACCAACAAGGCAGATTGGCGACGAGACAATGTGAATCGTATTGTTATGCGTATACAACAGATGGTGAAGGAGGAGAAGCCTTGGGTGCAGTTTGGTGTCAGTCCGTTCGGCGTTTGGCGTAACAAGGCGAAAGACGAAAAAGGTTCAGATACGAAGGCGGGCGTTACCAATTATGATGATTTATATGCAGATGTCTTGTTGTGGGCAGAAAAGGGGTGGATTGATTATATCGCACCGCAACTTTATTGGGAGATAGGGAAGAGTGTTGCCGATTATGCAATATTAGCTCCATGGTGGAGAGCGAATGTACCTGCTTCCTGTCAGCTTTATTTCGGATTGTATGCATCAGGTTTGGAAGTGAACAAGCCTAAGGCATGGAAGACTCCGAATGAGTTGGTACGTCAAATGAAGTTTAATCAAGAGTGTGTGGACATAGAAGGTCTGTTATTTTATAGTACGCACTACTTGTTACGTAATCCACAAGGTTTGTTGGATAGTCTGAAAACACAATATTATGCTTATCCTGCGCTTCCGTTGGAGATGAAAACGTCGGCTGAAGCCCATTTCCCGTTAAATTTGCGATTGGAAGAAGATTCTGTTCTTCGCTGGGATCCTGTGGTGGCAGAAGGTGGTGAGTCGGTCTCTTATTACGTGGTTTATGCATTCCCCGATTCCTCTAACTGTGATTTCGATGATCCGAAGAATATAATAACGAAGACAACGGAAACAGCGATTGATTTGAAAAAGATACCAGGGTGGAAGAAATCTGTTATGTATAATCTGACGGTCACATCAGTGAATCGTTTCCGAAAAGAGAGTGACCCCTACGAGTTCGTCTTGTATGTAGGAAAATAAAAATACTGCCGTTTTATTGGTTCTACATTTGGTTTGTTGCATTCCCAACGTGCGGCAGTATTTATGTCTATTCAGTAATATCCCTTGTGTGAGATGTGGCTTTTATTCCATTATCGCCTGTCTGATACGTATTAACTTCTTCAGCAATCCATCCAATTGATCCAAACGGAGCATGTTGGCTCCATCTGATTTAGCATTGGCAGGATCGAAATGCGTCTCGATGAAGAGTCCATCCGCACCAGCTGCAATTCCTGCTTTGGCGATTGTTTCAATCATTTCAGGATCACCTCCTGTAACGCCAGATAGTTGATTAGGTTGTTGTAACGAATGAGTGCAGTCTAAAACCACTGGACAATTGATTTTCTGCATCGTAGGTATGCTACGGAAATCCACAATCAAATCTTGGTAACCAAACGAAGTGCCTCGCTCGGTTAGAATCAGACGGTTGTTACCACAGTTACGTACTTTCTGAGCTGCGAATCCCATGGCAGCTGCTGATAAGAACTGACCTTTCTTGATGTTGATTGTCTTTCCTGTTTTTGCGGCAGCTACCAATAGATCTGTTTGCCTACATAGGAAAGCAGGGATCTGTAACACATCCACATATTCAGCAGCTAATTCAGCCTCTTCTGGTCCGTGAATGTCGGTGACAACAGGGATATTAAATGTGTCACTTATCTTTTGTAGTATTTTTAACGCCTTCAGATCACCGATTCCGGTAAAGGAGTCGATTTTCGAACGATTAGCTTTCCTGTATGATCCTTTGAAAATATAAGGAATTTTATATTTGTCGGAAAGAGCTACGATATGCTCTGCAATCTGAAATGCCATTTCTTCACCTTCGATGACACAAGGTCCAGCCATTAAGAAGAAATTGTTCGAATCCGTATACTTTAGTTTTGAAATGTTCAAGTCCATACTATTTTAATTTATAATTATCTGATACATAATACGATGGTAAGCAATATGGCGAATATAATCATATTGCGTGAAGTTTCACCAATCAATGCGTTGAGCGCTTTCCCTACACGTATCTCGCATATCTTTCTCCAAGTAAGGAAATGAGGAATGAGATAGATGCATACAAGGGTTGGGAATGCAATGACTTTTAGAATAGTGATGAGGAAACTCTCCTTATCCAACCAAGAGCTCAAAATATGAGGAATCACTGCGTAAGAGAAGGTGAAGATATATTTCACAACGAAAGCAATGGCGAGTACCCCCATAAAGAGATAGAGGAATCTGCCGAATTTTTCTCCATGGAGAACGATGGATGTCCGTTTTCCTGATTTTTCATCCTGCTCACGGTCGCGGTAGTTGTTGAGTACGAGCAAAGCATTGATGACCAATCCTGTGGCGATACCACAAAAGGTGATGGTGTTATCCCATGCTAGAATTTGTACATAGGCGGTAAAGCCAACAGCGATTACACCGAAAAAGAGAATTACAGCCAAATCGCCCAGACCATTGTAGGCGAGAGGGAAGGGACCGGAGGTGTACAAATAGGCGAAAATCACACAAAAGATACCCACAAGAATCATTTGCCAACCACCATAAAATATAAGTACGGAACCAAAGAGACATCCGATTATAATATCGATGATGATTCCTTTCTTCATGCAGTCGGGTGTGATCCATCCCTGTGCGGTGGCACGAGGAGGTCCGAGACGATCATCGCCGTCGCTACCTTTCTTAAAGTCGTAGAGATCGTTGATGAGATTGGCGGCAATCTGCATTGTGACGGCAAAAATCAGGCAACAAAGGGCCGCAATAGGTTTGAGAGAATGGTGGTTGAAAGCAATAGCCGAACCTACGATGACGGGTGCTATGGCAGCAGCCCATGTTTTAGGTCTGGATGCCAATACCCAAGCTTTGAGAGAATTTTGCTTGACTAGTTCTTCCATGGATGATTAGACTGTTTCAATGGCAATAGGTTCAGTTGTCTCCTCATCTTCTGCTGTATCGCAACTTGTTGCAAGGAAAGAAAAAGCAAGTACTAATAAGCTTAATAAATAGGTGAATTTGTTTTTCATACTGTAATAATTTTTAATTCTGATGCAAATATAGAAAAATTAATAAATATCTTTGTGGGGAATTATCAACAGGAAGTGCCCTTTTCGTTTTTTTTACGGGTGTCTTTTTGTCATAAATAATAATTGGGAAGGAGGTTTTCAAAGGCCTCTGTCAAACACAAAAAAATAAAAAGAGATATGAAGAAGATCATTTATGCAGTTGCCGCATCGGCTTTACTCATCATGTCATCGTGTGGAAAGAAAAGTGATGACGCTTATACGACGTATAAGGGAGAGTATCAAGGTTTGAAATTTTCGGTAGATTATCCAAAAACATGGAATTTGGAGCACAATCCGAATAAACCATTCTGTCTTTTTGAGGCAGTGTCAAACACTCCTTATTCGGAAGACTCTTTGTACCAATGTATCGAGATGTCTACAAGAGTGCAACAAGGAATGACGTTGGATTCTTTTGTCAATGAACGAATTGATTTCTTTTCTCAGTTTGAGGGATTCAAATTGTTGGAAAGAAAGGTGGATGGCAACGAGTCATATTTCAGATATGAAATTGCCGATGAGAAATCGTCGATGGGTACGTTGATGCGAATAGTGGTACGTGACGATCGATTCTATGGAATTGATTGCTCATATATGAATGAATCGCAGAAAGATACGGTGGATTACATGATAAAGTCATTGCAGTTTAATTGATTCAGGTGCTTTTATTTTACAGAAGACCTTTCAGTAATTCAATCAAAAGTTATAACTTTGCGTGTTTTTAATAATATAATGAAGGATGGCGTTTGTGGGCTGTCCGTAAAAGAAGTATAATTATGATAAAGGTGACATTCCCTGATGGTTCTGTTCGTGAATATGAGAATGGAACGACAGGTATGCAGATTGCAGAGAGTATCAGCAGTCGTTTAGCTCAAGAGGTATTATCAATTGGTGTAAATGGAGAGATTCGTGATTTGAATCGTCCAATTAATGAGGATTGTTCCGTAAAACTTTTCAAGTTCGAAGATGAAGAAGGAAAGCATACTTTCTGGCATACATCTGCGCACTTGATGGCGCAAGCCATACAAATGTTGTATCCTAATGCGAAGTTTGGTATCGGACCAGCCATTGAGAATGGTTTCTATTATGATATCGATTTTGGTGAGGAGGTCTTGAAAGAGGCTGATTTCGCTGCTATCGAGAAGAAAATGATGGAAATCGTTGCTACCAAGCAGACACTGACACGTGTGGACATTAGCAAGGCAGATGCTTTGAAGATGTTTGGCGATAGAGGAGAGGTTTACAAGACGGAGTTGATCAGTGAGTTGGAAGATGGTAAGATCACTTTATATGAGCAAGGTTCGTTTACAGATTTGTGTCGTGGACCACACTTGCCTGATGTGTCACCTATTAAGGCTGTCAAGATTACATCTTTGGCAGGAGCATATTGGAGAGGCGATGAGAAACGTAAGCAATTGACACGTTTGTACGCCATCACATTCCCTAAGAAGAAACAATTAGATGAATATTTAGCATTATTAGAAGAGGCTAAGAAACGTGACCACCGTAAGATTGGTAAGGAACTTGGTTTGTTCATGTTTACGGATATGGTGGGCAAGGGATTGCCAATGTGGTTGCCAAAGGGAACTGCGCTTCGCCTTCGTTTGGAGGACTTCTTGAAACGCATTCAAAAGAAATTTGGTTACCAACAGGTAATGACCCCTCATATTGGAAATAAAGAGTTGTATGTGACATCAGGTCACTGGGATCACTATGGAGAAGACAGTTTCCGTCCTATCACAACACCAGAAGAGGGAGAGGTTTATTTGTTGAAACCAATGAATTGTCCTCACCACTGTATGATATACAAATGGCAACCACGTTCTTATCGTGACCTTCCTTTGCGTTTGGCAGAGTTTGGTACGGTGTATCGTTATGAGCAGAGCGGTGAGTTGCACGGATTGACACGTGTGCGTTCGTTCACACAAGATGATGCTCATATCTATTGTCGTCCAGATCAGGTGAAAGATGAGTTCATCCGTGTGATGGACATCATTTCCATCATCTTTAAAGCTTTGAATTTTGATAATTTCGAAGCACAGATTTCACTTCGTGATCCAAATAATAAAACCAAGTATGTAGGTACCGATGAAAACTGGGCAAAGGCAGAGGCAGCTATTGTAGAGGCTTGCAAGGAAAAGAACATGCCAGCAAAAGTTGAGTATGGCGAGGCTGCTTTTTATGGTCCTAAGTTGGACTTCATGGTTAAGGATGCGATAGGTCGTAGATGGCAGTTGGGTACGATTCAGGTGGATTACAACTTACCAGAGCGCTTTGGCTTGGAATATGTAGGAGAGGATAATCAGAAACATAGACCAGTCATGATTCACCGTGCACCATTTGGTTCTATGGAGCGTTTCGTCGCGGTGTTGATTGAGCATACGGGAGGTAAGTTCCCATTGTGGTTGACACCAGACCAAGTTGTCGTATTGCCAATCAGTGAGAAGTACAATGAATATGCACAGAAGGTGGTTGACTTTTTGGATGAGAGAGATATTCGTGCTATTATGGATGATCGTAACGAGAAGATCGGACGTAAGATCCGTGATAATGAAGTGAAGAGAATTCCATACATGCTCATCGTCGGAGAAAAAGAGGCTGAAAATGGCGAAGTGTCAGTCAGAAAACAAGGAGAGGGCGATATGGGCTCCCTCAAGTTGGAAGAGTTCGCTGTTAAGTTGAATGATGAGGTAGAATCAATGATGAACAGTTGGCAGAATAATAAGTAAAAGAAAAATTAAGAACGTATAGTTTCTCTGTTAAAAAAATCGAAGGCTACACGCCTTCGATTTTTTTTGCTTGATAAAGGTGCACTGAGAACAAAAAATATGAGACACAACAGAAAAAATAGTTTGAAAAAATACATAATATCATAAAATTTACTAAATTTGCACCCGATTTGCTAGAAAAGGAGGGTGGAGAAAAGACCTTATTTCGAGTGAATTAGAATGATATTCAGTAAGTTTAACTAAAGTTAGGAGGATTTAATTATCGCAACAAAACCATTTGTTAAGAAACCCGAGACAAAGGGTAGTACTAACACAAGAGAGACGCATCGCATTAACGATCGCATTCGAGAGAAAGAGGTTCGTTTGGTCGGTGATAATGTGGAACAAGGAGTATATCCCATTGAAGAAGCTCTTCGCATAGCCGATGAGTTGGAGATGGATTTGATAGAAATATCTCCGAATGCTGTTCCTCCAGTATGTAGGGTTGCTGATTATCAGAAGTTCCTTTATCAATTAAAGAAAAAGGAGAAAGAGAATAAGGCAAAGCAAGCCAAGGTCGTTGTGAAGGAGATTCGTTTCGGACCTCAGACAGACGAGCATGATTACAATTTCAAGTTGAAGCATGCGATTGGATTCTTGCAAGAAGGTGCTAAGTTGAAAGCATACGTGTTCTTCAAAGGAAGATCCATTTTATTCAAAGAGCAAGGAGAGGTTTTATTGCTTCGTTTTGCGAATGATTTGGAAGAGTATGCAAAGGTAGACCAATTGCCGTTGTTGGAAGGTAAGAGAATGATCATTCAATTATCGCCAAAGAAGAAGAAATGATATTTTCATATAATTAAAAATTTTAAGTAAAAATGCCAAAAGTTAAAACTAATTCCGGTGCCAAAAAGAGGTTTGCCCTTACCGGATCAGGAAAGATTAAGAGAAAGCATGCTTTTAAACGTCACATTTTGACGAAAAAGACTAAAAAGCAAAAGTTGGGATTGACTCATGATGGAATCGTTTCATCAGCTGATGTAAAGAGTGTAAGAACCATGCTTTGTCTTCGCTAAAAAACTTATTATTAATCGATTGTTTAGCTTGAAGTTCTCATTCAATTGAGACGCTAACGGTCACAAATTTTACTAAAATGCCTAGATCAGTTAATCACGTTGCTTCAAGAGCAAAGAGAAAGAGAATTTTAAAACTCACCAGAGGTTACTATGGTGCTAGAAAGAACGTTTGGACAGTTGCAAAGAACACTTGGGAAAAGGGTCTTTTGTATGCTTTCCGCGATCGTAGAAATAAAAAGCGTAATTTCCGCGCATTATGGATTCAACGTATCAACGCTGCTGCTCGTCTAGAGGGTATGTCTTACTCTCAATTGATGGGTGCAATCCACAAATCAGGTGTTGAGATGAATCGTAAAGTGTTGGCAGATTTGGCTATGAACCAACCTGAAGCATTCAAAGCTGTTGTTAACAAAGTTAAGAACGCTTAATCGGTTCTCAAATTTATATAATGGCGATTTTCATTCGAAAATCGCCATTTTTTTTGTTCCTCCTCTTTTGTTTCTTTTCCTAATTTCTTACATTTGCAGATGTAAAGGTGAATTTTATAAATTCATCATACAAACAAAATTTAGTATGAATTGTGGGTTTAAAATTCCTCGAAAGGAATGAATAGAACCCGTCATAAGAAAAAGATTATGAAAAAACCAAATCGCCCTACAATATTAATTACGAATGATGATAGTGTCTATTCTAAGGGCATTTGTGAATTGATAAAAATTGCTCGTGAATTTGGTGATGTCGTTGTGGTGGCACCAGATAGAGTGAGATCCGGTATGTCTAGAGCGATTACACATGCGGAACCTATGCGGCTTAATATGTTGCATAAAGAGGATGGATTTGTTGTCTATTCTAGTTCGGGTACCCCAGTCGATTGTGTCAAGTTGGCTTTCTTTGCACTATTCAAGGAGAAACGTCCAGAATTGTTGCTCTCTGGTATTAATCATGGTTCAAACGCTTCTGTCAATGCAGTCTATTCAGCTACTGTGGGGGCTGCCATTGAAGGATGTGTCAACAACGTGCCTTCTGTTGCACTCTCTTTGTGCGACCATGATGAAAATGCGGATTTTTCTTATATCTTACCTGTCGTGAAATCAATTATCGAAAAGACTTTGAACAATCCTTTGCCTTATGCAACTTATCTCAATGTAAATTTCCCTACAGGCAAATTGGATGGTGTGAAAGTCTGCCGTCAAGCAGATGCTCGTTGGAGTGAGGAATATGATCAGAAAGTCTCTGACTATGGTGATGTTTCCTATCTCTTGGCAGGCTATTTCGATGATAGAGAGCCTCAGTCGCAAGACACGGACGAATGGGCTTTGACTCATCAATGTGCATCTATCGTTCCTTCGAAGGTGGATATGACCAATTATGAATGTTTGTCTCAATTAAAAGATCTATATGGAACTATTTGAAAACCAAGAACAAGAAGAGAAGAAGAGTTTCGATAACTTCTTTATCGGTTTGGGTGGCTCTTTCTTGATGACTCTGATCGTTTTGAGTCTCCTCGCCGGTCGTGCCTTCTCTTTCAATCAGTTGGGTGAAAGTTTGACAAAACTGTACCAGTTGCATGATTTCTCCAATTACATGATTGCGGCATTGTTCCCGTCCATGTTTGTTTTCTTTTTCTTATATAAGACAGAACGATGGCAGGCTGCTAGAGGTCTTATTGTTGCAGTCTTGCTTTCAATGGTGTTGATCGTATTGTAAGTTATGAAGTATTTTATTATTGCAGGAGAAGCTTCCGGAGACCTTCACGCCTCTAATCTGATGGCGGCATTGAAAGAACAAGATAGTCAGACTGAGTTCTGCTTCTTGGGTGGCGATTTGATGGCGGCGCAAGGAGGTAAAATGATTCGTCATTACCGAGACATGGCCTTTATGGGTTTTGTCCCCGTACTTCTACATGCAAGAACCATACTTCAGAACATTAAAGATTGCAAACAAGCTATATTGGATTTTCAACCAGATGCTTTGATTTTAGTTGATTATCCAAGCTTCAATCTGAAAATGGCTCAGTTTGTGAAGGAGAATTTGAAAAATGTTCCTGTCTTTTATTATATCTCTCCTAAACTATGGGCTTGGAAAGAATATCGGTTGAAATCCATCAAAAAATATGTGGATAAGGTTTATTCCATTCTCCCTTTTGAAGTGGATTGGTATAAGCAACGTGATTACACGGTAGACTATGTTGGTAATCCTTGCGTGGATGCCGTGGCGAATCGTCAGCATAAGGATGAACCAAGAGAATCCTTTTTGCAACGAAATGATTTGCCTGATCGACCTATTTTAGCCTTGCTGGCAGGTAGCCGTGTGCAGGAAATAAAGAGCTCCCTTCCTAAAATGTTGGAGGCGGCATCTGCTTATCCTGATTATCAGGTTGTCATCGCTGGTGCACCGTCTATCGATAAATCGCTATATGAGTCTTACCTGAAAGATTATTCTGCCAAGATTGTTTTTGGCGAAACGTATGAATTGTTGCAACAATCAGAATTGGCGGTGGTGACATCGGGTACGGCAACCTTGGAGACTGCCTTGTTGAGAGTGCCTCAAGTTGTGGTCTACATGATATCTGGAGGATGGATTTTCCATCAAATATTAAACCTGTTTATTCGGGTGGAAAACGTCTCTTTGGTTAATTTGATTGCCAACAAACGGTTGGTGAGCGAATTGCTGATTGAAGATTTTACGGTGGAAAATCTGAAAAAGGAGATTAGTCGCTTGCTTCAAAAAGAGTATCGTGATGAGGTCTTGGCAGGATATGACCAATTGATTGAGACGTTGGGAGATGAGCCTGTTTCACAAAAGACAGCTCGTCTTATTTTGACAGAATTGAATAGAAAAGGATAAGCGTATCCCTTCCTGTTTTCAGTCTGTTTGTTTTGTTGTTTGAAAAATTCTAATTTTTTTGAAAAATGAAGTATACTTTGTTTGTAATCTGTCGCTTTGTGTCTGCTCGATTACTGTTTACAGTCCTGCTTTTTTCGCTAGGACAATCGTTGTTTTCTGAAGATATCATTCTTCATTATGATAGTGTTTACATCTGTCAAGGGGATAGTTTTCCTATTCAGACCTTCCTGGATAATCAGGTGGAGGTGCCCGTCAACTGTCGGTTGATAGGGTGCGAAAACATTTCAACCTCTTATCTGAAACCTACTGGAGATACCATTCTTCATTTGTTGTATACCAAGCAGGAGGAGCCAGACTCCGTATTCCGAAAACCTTTAAAGATATGGATTCGAAGTAAGCCTCTTGTCCGTGTTATGACAGAATCCACTCGTGTGTGCGCGGGAGTCCCTTTGCCCGACATAGAGTTTCTTTCACAGAATTGTGATAAAATCTATTGGCAAGAGGAGAAGAGTGGTAGAGAAGTTTCTAATCTGTCTGATTTGGGAAATGTTCCATACGGAGTGGAACAGATTCATTTATTGCTGGTGGGGTCTAATGAACAATGTCCGGAGGTGGTGTATGATGAGTATGAGGTAGAGGTGATTGATCCTACACGGTTCCACTTATCGCTAACCATGCCACCAGATGAAGTGAGTATTTGCGGAGATTCAATGCTTTTGTGTGAATATGTAAAACCATCCATCGTGAAACTATACTATGGAGATGACCTGCAAGAACGTTATTATGACCATCCGTCAATTGTCACATGGGAAAAAGAAGATGGATATACGATGTGTGATTCTTTTATCGGAGAAAGTTATGAAAATCAGTATCACATCACCACCTCCATAGAGGAGCCCGTCTGTCATACAGAAATTACATTTTCAGAACCCCATCTTCTGAAATTGTTTTGCACGGGCAAGTCAGAACCGACATACAGTGTTTCTTATTCATGTACTGCAGGTAATGGTGTTATTTACATAGGGGCAGATCAGCCACTCGTTGATGCCACATTTAGAAGTTTATCGGGTGCGACAGGTCCTATCCCAAAATATAAAAACACAACAGACTATAACATGGAAACCTATAAGTTTCCCTACCGTGGATGTGCAGTATTATGCTGGGATGACGAAGGAAAATTCAATGAACGGTATGAGGTGGTTTTAACGTGTGTCAATGAATTAGGAGATACGTTGTTCATACATGACACGTTGGATGTCTCTAAGTGTAAAACGCAACCTCCGATGGTGCAATATGAATGTTCTTCCAGTGAACGAAAGGCATTCTTTTATGTTTCATCCATGGATTCGATACTTTCAGTTACGTTCAACACGGAGGAATATATCCCACTGTATGAATTGAATCGAGTGAATGAGACGCAAAAGAAATACAATCATTTTAAAACCTATTTTTTTGAATGGACGGATGCGAAAAGTGACTCTCTCGATTATCTCATCACGTTGAAATATTTGGGTTGTGGCAGTGATACGATGCAAACAGCTATGAATATGGCTGTGAAAAACTGTTCGCCGACCCCTCGTTTGTATTATGGAGCCTATCTATATCCATCCTCTATTCTGTTGAAGAAGGAGGATTGTCAGTCGCATCAATGCTCCAATCAGCCAGATCAAGATCCATCGGTGGTTTCACTGAAGTTGAATTGCTATAACGACACTGTTTATTTGAAATTCAAGGGAGTGGATTTTGACAAGAAAGACTTCTATGAGTTGACGATTCATTCGAAGGCTTCGGTGAGTGTTGTTTATCCCTATGAATATCAGGTGGTGGGGGATGGACATTTTCGGTTTTATAATGTAGATGTGATGAATCCAACAGTTTGTCTTGTGCCAACAGAAGACTGTGTGATAGAAGGCGATATGGAAGGAGTCCGTTTTCTGTTTTCCATCGAGATTGCTCAGCAGGTTGTGCAGACGGAGTACACAATTTGTCAGGGAGACACATTGGATTTGCAAACACTGGTGAAGGATGCCGGCTCCACTTTGCGTTGGAATGTCTCAAACACTATGGTTTCGCCGATGAAGGATACGGAGTATTATCTGTATGGGTTCACGGAGACGGGCTGTTTGGTGGATGAGAAGGTGAGAATCCATATTGATTATCCGATTTGGCTTCACACGGATGATAAGACGTTGTGTGATAGCTCGTATGTGGAGTGTTCGTCTATTTTGCACACCAATGCACAGAAGATGGTATGGTATGAGAACGATGAAGAGGTGGGTGAGGAAAGACTTTTTATCAAGAAAGGAAATGAATATAGAGTAGATTTGTTTTCAGTGTGTGATACGCAAAGTTATCGGCTCAATTTGGAGATTGAAAAATGTGAAGAAGATAGTTTGACAGACACGTTGGATGTGGAAATCCCGCATATTATCATTCCTGCGTTTTTCACTCCTGATGGAGATGGAGTAGATGATTATTGGCAAGTGGTGGAGAATTGTGAGACTATGAAGGGGGGACGATGTAGGATATATGATCGATTTGGAAAGTTGGTGGCAGAATATCAGAGTCGGGAGATATTATGGGATGGGACGTATAAAGGGATTCCTCAGCCCACGACAGATTATTGGTATGTGATAGAAATCGTGGGACAAGAACCTATTGTAGGGCATTTCACCCTTCGTAGATAATAATAGAAGATGGAAGGCGAAAGGATTCTATATGTTCATTTTGTGGAATTTTGATTCCGTAGGGACGTGGTGTGCCGCGTCCGTTGTAGTTCAATTATTCTTTGATGACGGAAATGCGGAACAGCTCTTTTGCGTTTTGCGTGGTTTGATTAGCCACTTCGTCTAAAGAGATTTCTTTTACTGAAGCGATTTTTTCAGCCACGTAGATGACATAGCTCGATTCGTTTCTTTTCCCTCGGAAAGGAACGGGGGTGAGGTATGGGCAATCTGTTTCGAGTAGGATTCGTTCGAGAGGAATGTTTTTCACCACTTCAGCGACACCAGCATTTTTGAATGTAACTACGCCGTTGATTCCGAAATAGAAGTCGCCCAACCGTTCGATTTCCTTTGTCATTTCGTAAGAGCCTGAGAAGCTGTGGAATACACCATGGAGTTTGTTTTTGTCGAATTTTTTCAGGCTGGCGATTGTCTCAGGAAGAGCTTTTCTGACGTGAAGAGCCAGAGGAAGGTTCATTTGGATAGCCCAATCGACTTGTTCTTCAAAGGCGATGATTTGTTCTTTTTCGAAGGTTCTATCCCAATAGAAGTCGAGACCTATTTCTCCTACACCGCAATAGTTATGTTGAGCGAAGGACGGATAGAGAGCATCAAGTTGAGATTGGTAGTCCTCTTTGACGCTAGTAGGGTGCAGACCGTTCATAGAAGAAAAGAGCACGGGGTCTTTGCTTTCGAGGTCGAGCATTTTGGGGAGGCTGGGTAGGTCGATATTGGGGAGTAAGACTTTTTTGACGTTATTTTGAAGAAGGCGAGAGATGACATCCTCTCTGTCATCGTTAAAATCGTCTTCGTAGATATGAGAATGAGTGTCGATTAGAACCATGTTTGAAAAATTTTTGGCAAAAATAATGATTTTTCCCATTGCTTTTGTTAATTCGTGAAAAACTGATTAACTTTGTGAAACAAACGAAGGAGAAGATCATGGATCCGATTGCGATTATTGAAAAATATTACGAGCCCACA
Organism: uncultured Bacteroidales bacterium; assembly: GCA_902784425.1. Classification (GTDB taxonomy): domain Bacteria; phylum Bacteroidota; class Bacteroidia; order Bacteroidales; family Paludibacteraceae; genus UBA1181. The sequence continues at coordinate 28,753 of CACZUS010000002.1, read as the reverse complement.
TCAGAAGTATATAAGATTTTGATGAGTCATTCTTTAGATGTAACGGATATGGCGTTACGTATAGCTGCGAGGCGTTCAGATTTGAATTTGGATGTGCAGTTTATTGAAGAGGCAGCGATGATTCACGATATAGGAATATGTAAAACGTATGCACCAGATTTGCATTGTGAGGGGGATCAGCCATATATATGTCATGGGTATTTAGGAAGTGAGATGATGCAGGCGGAGGGGTATCCTCGGCATGCGTTGGTGTGTGAAAGGCATACGGGAACAGGATTGTCGTTGTCATATATCCTAGAGCAGGATTTGCCGGTGCCACATAGAGAGATGTTACCCATTAGTTTAGAGGAGCAGGTGATATGCTTTGCGGACAAGTTTTTTTCCAAAACACATTTGGGAGAGGAGAGGAATGTAAAGCAAGCGAGAAGGAAGTTGGAGAAGTATGGAGAAGAAACGACGGCTAGATTTGATAAATGGGCGGAAATGTTTTTGTAAATCTGTTTAAAATTATTTTGAAAAAGCGTTTTATGGTAACGATTTTTTTTGTAATTTGCGCCCGTTTTTGAGTACTAGCGAGTATTGAGAAAAAAAACGAAGAGGAGAGATGCTCGAGTGGCTGAAGAGGCACGCCTGGAAAGCGTGTATACGTCCAAAGCGTATCACGGGTTCGAATCCCGTTCTCTCCGCGAGAAAATGAAAAATAATTAATATCAGTAATAATTAATAACTAAAAAAATGAAGAAAATTTTTGCAACATTAGCAATTTTTGGAGCTATGACATTTGGCTTTACTTCAAATGCTTTGGCTCAAGACGAATTTGGCAGTGATGAAGCTACTGAAACAGTAGATGAATCTACAACAGATGAATCAGCAGCTGCTCCAGCAGAAGCAGCAAAGCCAGAAGAGAAAAAGGCAGAAGCAGCCGCAACTACAGAGACGAAGACTGAAGATGTTTCTATGTTTAAAGCATTGAGAGACAAATTCATCGAGGGAGGTGCTGGATTTATGTCGTTCGTTGCATTGTGTTTGATCTTAGGTTTGGCACTATGTATTGAGCGTATTGTATACTTGAGCTTGGCTTCAGTTAACTCCAAGAAATTGTTAGAAGATATCGAAGATTCTTTGGATAATGACGATGTAGAGGGTGCAATGGAATTGTGTCGTAATACAAGAGGTCCAGTAGCATCAATCTTGTATCAAGGATTGTCAAGATTGGGAGAAGGTCCAGAAGTTGTAGAAAAGACTGTTGTTTCTTACGGTGGTGTACAAATGGGTGCATTAGAGAAGAATGTAACATGGATTTCATTGTGTATCGCATTGGCTCCAATGTTGGGATTCATGGGTACTGTAATCGGTATGATCCAAGCGTTCGACCAAATTCAACAAATGGGTGATATGAATGCAACAGCAGTTGCAGGTGGTATCAAGGTTGCCTTGTTGACTACAGTGTTCGGTTTGATCGTTGCTATGATTCTTCAAGTATTCTTGAACTTTATTTTGACTCGTATTGAGGCTTTAACATCAGAGATGGAAGATTCTTCAATTTCCCTTTTGGATCTTGTTGTTAAATACAATGCAAGCAAAAAGGGTTCTTCTGTTGTTGTTAATGAATAATCTTTTGTAGAAATGAATAGTAATATTTCTAAATTCGTATTGTACGGCCTCGTATTAATAACCCTAGTTGTCTGTGGGTTCTTCTTCTTAGGAGGTTGGGAGTATCAAACTACGAAGGCAGGTTCGTTTGAAACTTCTACGTACACTTCAGTATTGATGTATTGGGCCTTCGCGCTGGTTATCATTGCAGCTTTGGCAACTTTGATTTTCGCTATATTGACGTTTGTTTCAAAAGTTAGTTATGATGCGAAATCGGTTGTTGTTCCAGTGGCGTTTGTTGCCATTTTAGGTATTATTCTTTTGTTAACCTATTTCTTGGCAGATACAACTCCATTCACTATCCCAGGATACAAAGATCCAATTACAACAAGTGATATTAGATTAGCTAATATGTGTCTTGTTTCTTCTGTAATCTTGGCAGGTATTGCTGCTTTCGTTTCATTCTTTGGCTTTTTGGCTAAAAAATTCTAAAGTTAAATTATGGCAAGAAAAAGAGAAGTACAAGAGATTAATGCAAGTTCAATGGCGGATATTTCCTTCTTGCTGCTGATTTTCTTCTTGGTCGCAACTTCTATGTCTACGGATCAGGGTCTTTCTCGAAAACTTCCTGAACCAATTGATCCAAAGAACGTACAAGAAGATGTGGAAATCAATAAACGTAACGTCATGCAGATCCTTATCAATAGTAAGGATATGTTGATGGTGAACGGAGAGGTCATGCAGGTTTCTAAATTGAGGGAAAAAGCCAAAGAATTTATCGCTAATCCTAATAACAGTGAATCATTGCCGGTTAAAAAACCTGTAGATATTCCACTACTGGGAACACAATCAATCACGAAAGATCATGTCATCTCTTTACAGAATGACCGTGGTACTTCATATCAAGCTTATCTCGATGTTCAAAATGAATTGGTAGCGGCTTATAGTGAACTTCGTGAAGAATTGTCAAGAGAAAAGTTCCAAGGAAAATCTTACATGGATTTGGACTCGGCTGAACAAAAAGCGGTTCAGACTTATTATCCTCAGCGTATCTCTGAGGCAGAGCCTAAGAATTATGGACAAAATCAGGAAGGAGGACAATAATGGCTAAATTTAGAAAAGAAGGTGGCAAGAAATTGCCTGCAATCGGAACATCATCTTTGCCTGATATCATTTTCATGCTATTGTTCTTCTTTATGGCTACTGCTTCTAAAAAAGAGGTGAGTTACAGAGTGGATTTAAGTTTGCCTCAGGCTACTGAGTTGACTAAATTGGAAAAGAAGTCATTGGTGAACTACGTCTACATTGGTGTACCTAAAATAAATGAGCGTAAAAACAATGGTGTTAGCTCCCGTATCCAATTGGATGATATGTTCGCTAAATCTTCTAAGGAAGTAGCTGGTTACATTGAAAGAAAAAAGTTGGCAATGCCAGAAAAAGATCGTGAAAAGATGATTGTTGCTCTCAAAGTCGATAAAGATACTAAAATGGGTATCGTGACTGATGTGAAACAAGAACTTAGAAACGTTCGTGCTCTAAAGATTAATTATACAGCTTATCAAAGAAAAGGTAAAAATTAATCTGAATATCAACCTTTAGAAGGGAGAGATTTTTAATTTCTCCCTTTTTTGTTTATAGGTGGATTCTATCATTCACTGTCTTATAATTAATAGTATAATTTATGGGTTGATGAACTTTTCGTCGCTTTTTGATCCCTTTCGATATTTTGTTGTTTGTCAGTTGAAACATACAATAATAGAAATGAACGCGGTATACAATATAGAAACGGGTGTGGCATACAGCAACAGAAATGGACGCGGCACGCCACAATAGAAACAGACGCGGCACGTCACAATAGAAACAGACGCGGCACGCCACGTCTCTACAGGGATTAAAAATCCTACGAAATTAGACCCCACATTTTTTATCGTTTTATGAAAAAGAAAATATCAACTCCAAAAGCCCCTCAGGCAGTAGGACCATATAGTCAAGCTATTATGGTTAATAATACTTTGTATACATCAGGTCAAATAGCTATCGACCCGGCAACAGGACAAATGGTGGAGAATTCTATCGAACTCCAAACTCGTCAGGTGATGATTAACTTGCAAAACTTATTGTCAGAATCTGGTTTCTCCTTCTCTGATGTAGTTAAGACTACTGTATTCTTGAAAAATATGGATGACTTTGCTACGGTAAATGCTATCTATGCTGAATATTTTACAGAAGATGCTCCTGCTCGTTCTTGTGTAGCTGTTTCTTCTCTTCCGAAAAATGCTTTGATTGAGGTGGAACTTATCGCTTCAAAGTAATCGAATGACTTGTTTTTGATCTATAAACTGGAGATGCGAGACTTCCGCATCTCTTTTTTTTACAAATGTAAATTAGATGCCACCCCCATAAAAAAACAAGCCCTACTATTGTAAGACTTGCTTTCTAGAAAACCATAAAATCTTATATTGAAAGGGGTTTCACAACCATGACACAAAGTTATGTTTAAATTTTAAAATGACAAATATATTCGCGGAAAAATTTTTAAAAAATATAGAATTCACCTTTTTAAATGAATAATCTATTATTATTTCCCCCTTATAGTGGCCTTGTGGGATATATTTTTACTTTTTCTTCAAAATCATTTCGCAGTTTTTACAATCGAAAAATAGTCGAATCTTTTGTTGTGTGTTGGTTACTAGGTAGAGCGGTTCATTTAAATGTTTACCACTCTCTTTTGAACAATATCCCAACGCATATTTGATGCAATGTTTACATCTCATTAATTCGGCACCTGCAGGCTCTTTTTTTTCGAACGAGTCATCAATGGTTTTTACATGATGCTTTTGATAGAACTCTTTTGCTTTTTGATTATGTACGTTTCCTCGATAGTCTAACTGCTCTTGAATGTATGTGTGATGGGTCTCCTGACACATTCTCAAACTTCGGTTCCGCTTCTGTTCTCGCTCTTGTTCTAGTAGAGAAATCAACACTCTTCTGATTTCTGCAAGAGTAGAAGCAGGAATGAAATAGATCTTCGAACATTCGACAGAGACATTTTTGATCTCAAAAGAAGTGTCACCGCTTTTACTTAATGTTCGCTGTATGTTTGCCAATTGCTTTTCTGGTTGATTGGCTTCTTCCAATTGATCGTGCAATATGTATTGTGATGATATATTATCCTCATCAGTTAGCAAAAAAAGAAGTCTGTTAGCTGATTCTTGAATGGTGATTTGTGCACTGATTTTTCGCTCTGCTGATTTCTTAGCCAGAAGTGATTCGAAGTGTTGATCAAAGTTTCGAAATAATAATGTGCCAGGTTTTATGACGACACGTTCGGCAGGTGTGATACGATTCCCTTCTGCTGTATTGGCTTTGAAGCCGTAAAACTGACCATCTGTGTTAAGATAACAGAATCCATCTCCGTTATTCAATGCCTGTTTGGTTTCTATTGTGATGGAACGGGCATTGCTTTGTGTTACTTTCCCAATCGTTTCACCTAATGATTTGGGTGTGTCGAATGAAAATATGTTGTGGTTTCTTCCGTGCAAAAAATAGTCGGTGGAACCTCTGTGGAAACTCTTTTCGATGTTGGGAGTAAACGTGTAAGTGCATTTTCCCGAACTGGCTTGTTGGTATTGAGTCTCCCCGTTTAGCAGATTGTCTAATTGCTGTCGGTAGTAGGCGGTGACGTTTTTAACGTAGTTGATATCTTTTAGTCTGCCTTCTATTTTAAGCGAGCTAATACCTGCATCGATCAATTCCTTCAAATAGAGAGAGAGGTTGAAGTCTTTCAGAGAGAGTAGGAACTTATCTTTGACGAGCACTTCACCTTTGCTATCAATGAGAGAGTAGGGCAGTCTGCACATTTGCGCACAAACGCCTCTGTTGGCACTTCTTCCGCATAGGCTTTGACTTAGGTAACATTGTCCGCTATAGCTAACACATAGAGCGCCATGAACAAAAGCTTCGAGACGCACGTTCGTTTGACTATGTATTTCTTTAATTTGGTCCATGGTGAGTTCTCTGGCGAGTACCACTTGTTCGAAGCCTGCCTGTTCTAGGAATTTCACTTTTTCAACGCTTCTGTTGTCCATTTGAGTGCTCGCATGGAGGGCGATGGGCGGAATGCTTAGTTCTAGTATGCCTAGATCTTGTATGATAAGAGCATCGGTACCAATGTTGTAAAGTTGGTGGATGATGCGTTCTGTCTGAAGAAGTTCTTCATCAGTGAGTATGGTGTTTAGCGCCACATAGACCTTTGCGTAGTACTTATGTGCGTAGGAAACCAGTTTTTCTATTTCGTTGATGGAGTTGGAAGCATTAGCTCGTGCGCTAAACTGAGGAGCACCGATATAAACGGCATCAGCCCCATGATTGATGGCTTCGATACCGTGTTCGGCTGTTTTAGCAGGAGAAAGTAGTTCAATCGTTCTCATGGATAGAGACTACTTGATTTTGTTGATATCGTAAGGTGTACTTTGATATACGAAATAATTCAACCAATTGACAAATAGCAGGTTGGCGTGACTTCTCCAACGGACGATAGGTTTCTTTTTAGGGTCGTCATCTTCAAAGTAGTTTTTAGGAATTTCGATGTCGAGACCTTTCTCTTTGTCACGTATATATTCATCTCTAAGCGTGTTTGGCGCATATTCGGAGTGACCCATGATATATATTTCTCTTCCTTTTTTAGCCTGAACCATGTATACGCCAGCTTCGGGAGACTCAGAAAGAAGTTTCAGCGCTGGATTTTTAAGAATATCCTCTTTTCTAACTTCTGTATGTCTGCTATGAGGAACAAAGAACTCGTCGTCAAATCCTCTGAATATAGGGTTTTTAGGATCCAATACCGTATGTTTGAAGATTCCGAACATTTTTTTGTCCAGTTTATATTTAGGAATGTTGTAGTGATAGTATAATCCTGCTTGAGCAGCCCAGCAGATGTAGACCGTGGAATACACATGAGTCTTACTCCATTCGAAAATTTCTGTGATTTCGTTCCAATAAGAGACCTCTTCATAGTCCATGTGTTCGAGAGGAGCTCCTGTGATAATCATGCCATCATATCGGTTTTCTTTGACAATCTCAAAATCCTTGTAGAACATTTTCATGTGTTCTATGGGCGTGTTTTTAGAAGTATGACTTTTGATTTTCATAAACTCCAATTCGATTTGAAGAGGAGAGTTGGACAAAAGGCGTACTAAATCAGTTTCGGTAGTGATTTTTAGAGGCATTAGGTTGAGAATGATAATTTTTAGCGGTCTGATGTCCTGATGGGAAGCAGAGTTGCTATCTTTAACGAAGATATTCTCTTTCTCTAAAGCCTTAATAGCGGGTAAATCTATAGGTATATTTAATGGCATTTTAATCTGATTTTGAAATTTTATGCAAAGATAGCTTTTTGTTGTCGATCAACCTTGATTTTTTGTTAGAAAGTTATTTTTAAGGATGGTGTTTTTTCGTTATCTTTGCAAAAGATATGGGAAGATTGTTAGCCATCGATTTTGGTCGGAAACGGGTTGGTATTGCAGTGACAGATCCGTTGCAGATTATAGCCAACGGATTGACAACTGTTGCGAGTGGTGAAGTGTATCAGTTTTTGACGGAATATCTTACCAAGGAGACGGTAGACAAGTTTATCGTTGGTTTGCCCAAAACCATGCAAAATGAGGAATCTGAGTCGATGAAGTACATTAAGCCGTTTGTGTCAGGATTGAGGAAGCGGTTTCCTACGATTCCGGTAGAGATGTATGATGAACGATTCACTTCGGTGATAGCGCATCGCACGATGTTGGAGGGAGGTTTGAAGAAGAAAGATCGTCAGAATAAAGCATTGGTGGATGAGGTGAGTGCGACAATCATTCTACAATCGTATATGGATTCAAAAAATAATATAAAATTTCAGTAATGATATATCCTATTGTATTATACGGAAGTCCTGTATTAAGACAGGAGACGAAAGAGATTGATAGTTCTTATCCTGAGATAGCCAAATTGATAGAAGATATGTTTCAAACGATGTACAATGCGGATGGTGTAGGATTGGCTGCGCCACAGATTGGATTGTCAATTCGTTTGTTTGTTGTGGATGCCGATCAATTATCGGAAGATTATCCAGAGTGTAAGGGCTTTAAGAAGGCGTTCATCAATCCTCAGATCGTAGAGGAGAGTGAGGAGTTGGAAGCGTATAACGAAGGATGTCTTAGTTTGCCAGGCATATCAGAGTCGGTGAAGCGTCCGGTAAAGATTCGTATTAAGTACTTGAATGAACAGTTTGAACCATGTGAAGATGTATACGAGCATTTCCAAGCTCGCGTTGTGCAGCATGAGTATGACCATTTGCAAGGACATGTGTTCATAGACCATATATCACCTATTCGTCGTCAGATGAACAAGGGTAAATTAACCAAAATGGTAAAAGGGAATGTTCGTTGTCATTATCGTGTAAAATTGCAAAGTTAGTTATGGAACTGTCCATTTTGAAAAACAGATTGGCAGAAGGTGTTTCTGAGGCATTGATTCAAGATTTCATGGAATATATTTCTTTCCATCCGGAATCAGACGAAGCCTATTTCTTGTTGGGAAATGCCTATCGTCGACAAGAGAACTGGGAGTATGCTTTGAATGCCTACCAGAAGGCTATGGATTTAAATGCAGATTCCCCTGCCAGATTGGCATACGACGCGATTCAAGAAGTTTTAGCTTTTTACAATAAGGATATGTACAACCAGTAAAGTATTATTGTATATTTTCGTATTTTTGTAGGTGTTTAATTTAATAGAGAAATATATGAGTGTTAGTGATGATAAAATGAAGAAGATAATTGTTGTTATCGCTAGAATTTTATTGGGTATAGTTTTTATATTTTCCGGATATGCAAAAGCTGTGGATCCATTAGGTTCCAATTATAAAATACAAGATTATTTGTCAGCTATGGGCTTGGAAGGATTGGCTTCCGTGGCATTGGTGGCTGGAATTTTATTAGCGGCATTTGAGTTTCTACTGGGTGTTTGCCTTCTATTGGGTGCTAATTTAAAACATACTTCTATTTTAACAATTATTTTGTTGTCTGTCATGACTCCGTTAACGCTTTGGATTGCTATTGCAGATCCCGTATCGGATTGTGGCTGTTTTGGTGACGCACTGATTTTAACCAATTGGCAGACGTTCTGGAAGAATGTGTTTTTTATGGCATTGGCTATTCTCGTTTTATTGTGGCATAAATATAGTCCGAAGTTGTTTACCCAACGAACAGAGTGGATCATTGCAATCTGTGCAGGTGGCTTCTCCATTTTGATCTCTCTTTATTGCTACATCAACTTGCCAATCATTGATTTCCGTCCATATAAAAATGGTACAAACATTATTGAGGCAATGAAGATGCCTGGTAGTGACGAGGATATTGAGTATGTAGCAGGTCAACTTACGAAGTTGTCTGACGGAACGCTTACTCAGGACGCATGCATTGAGGCCGTTTGTCAACCTCAGTTCCATTTGCCAGAAGATGCTGTAGAGGATCTTTTGACCAAATATATGAAAGAAGAAGAGAAGGATGCAGAGGATTATGCTCAACGTATCTTCGACTTGTTGGCGGATAAATATGAAACGGTATTTATTTATGAGAAGGATGGCGAGAAAAAACAGTTTACATTGAACAACTATCCTAAAGATGATCCAACGTGGAAATTTGTGGATACTGAAAACGAAAGAGTAGAGAAGGGTTATGAACCACCTATTCACGACTTTTCTATGTTGCATCCTGATGATGGGGATATAACAGAGGAGGTGTTGGCTGATTCGGGTTATACATTCCTTTTGATCTCTTATCGTGTGGAGAAAGCATCAACGAACAAACGTAAGGAGATAAAAGCCATTTATGACTATTGCCTACAAAATGACTACAAATTTTATTGCTTGACCGCCACTGGTTTGGGAACAAAAGAGATGCAGGAATATAAAGTGGAAATGGGTGGCATCGACTATCCTATCGTGAATACGGATGAGATCACATTGAAGACAATCGTTCGTTCGAACCCAGGATTGGTTTTGATTAAGAACGGTGTTGTAATCAATAAGTGGAGTAATAAGAATATGCCTACATTCACAGAACCTTTGGAGAACTCGCCACGAGGACAGGTTCAACAACCGAACGACCGTCGTGTTGTATTGCTTTCCTCTTTGCTGTTCATAGGTGTGCTGTTGGGTGTGTTTGCAATCGATAAGGTGGTTGCTAAACTGGCTGAGAAATTTAAAGCAGGAAAAGAAAATTGATTAAGAGATAAAAGATTTTAAATAACTAAAATTTCAATTACAATGAGAAAGAATATTGTAGCAGGAAACTGGAAAATGAACAAGACTCTTCAAGAAGGTCTTGAGTTGGCAAAGGGCTTGGACGCTGCTTTGAAAGGTAAAAAATTGAATTGCGATGTAATTATCGGTACTCCATTCATTCACTTGGCAAGTGTAGCTGCTGCCATTGATACTAAGGTAATCGCTGTATCTGCAGAAAACTGTGCAGATAAAGAGTCTGGTGCTTTCACTGGTGAAGTTTCAGCAGCAATGGTAAAATCAACAGGTGCAGAGTACGTTATCTTGGGTCACTCAGAGCGTCGTGAATATTATCATGAGACTCCAGAAATCTTGAAAGAGAAGGTTCTTTTGGCTTTGAAGAATGGTTTGAAGGTTATCTTCTGTATCGGTGAGAGCTTGGCAGAGCGTGAGGCTAACAAGCAAAACGCTGTTGTTAAGGCTGAGTTGGAAGGTTCTGTATTCAACTTGTCTGCTGAGGACTTCGCTAAGATTACTATCGCATACGAGCCAATCTGGGCAATCGGAACTGGTAAGACTGCTACTGCTGACCAAGCAGAGGAGATCCACGCTTACATCCGTTCTTGTGTAGCTGACAAATATGGTAAAGAGGTTGCTGAGAACACTTCTATCCTTTATGGTGGTTCTTGCAAAGCTTCTAACGCTCCTGAATTGTTCGCTAAACCAGATATCGACGGTGGTTTGATCGGTGGTGCTTCTTTGAAAGTAGAAGATTTCTGCGGTATCATCAATGCATTTTGATTGAAAATGTCTTAGTGTCAAATTTAGACACTTTTTCATTACAAATATTCAGACAGAAGGCGGTGCAAAAACCGCCTTTTGTTTTTAGGTCGGTTTTGTAAATTCTTTTTTGAAAAATTTCTCTGTTTTCATCTCAATTCATTCTAAAAATTGATAGTTGCCAATTAATCTTATATCTTTGCATTGATGTCTGTATAATCACGTTCCTTCGTGTTTATATGGCTTAATAATAGAACCCATCAGAAATGAATATGCGGAAATTTGTTATTATAGTTGCAGGAGGAAAGGGATTGCGTATGGGTGGTGATATTCCGAAGCAGTTTCTTCCAATCGGTGGTAAACCAATTTTGATGAGAACGATTGAACGATTCTTCGAATATGATTCTCAGATTCAAGTTGTCTTGGTGTTGCCACAAGATCATTTTGATTATTGGAAAAATCTTTGTGAGGAATATAAGTTTTATCTCCCCCATACATTGATTGCTGGAGGTGCTACAAGGTATCATTCTGTAAAGAATGGACTTATGTCGATAGCTTGTTCTGAAAATGATTTGGTGGCTGTACATGACGGTGTTCGCCCGTTTGTTTCTGTTGACACCATCGCAGAAACGTTTGAAAAAGCATCTCAGTTTGGTGCTGTGATTCCTGTGATTGATTCTGTTGATTCTTTACGTGAAGTGGTAGGCACAAAGAGTCAGGCTCGTGATAGAAGTGCTTATAAATTGGTTCAAACACCGCAGTCATTTACGTATAAAGTTTTGCGACAAGCCTATGATCTGGATTATCGTGATACTTTTACAGATGATGCTTCTGTTGTTGAGGCGGCTGGCTTTGATGTTACATTGGTAAAAGGCAATCGAGAAAACATCAAAATTACAACCACGTATGATTTAAAAATAGCTTCTGTGTTAGTCTGATGAACCTTTCAGAAAAAGATATAACTTATTTGCATGGTGTTGGTCCCAAGCGTGCTGATCTGCTGAAAAAAGAGATTGGGGTTACCACCTATGCCGATTTGCTTTATTATTTCCCTTACCGATACATCGATAAAAGTAGATTCTATGCCATCTCAGAATTGAACGAGACCTCCTCTTATGTGCAGATTAGGGGACGTATTCTGAAAATGACATTGGTTGGAACCGGACGTAAGCAACGTGTGACGGCCATCTTCTCCGATGGTGTTTCGGCAATGGAATTGTTATGGTTTAAAGGGACGCAATATGTGATGGAGACCTATAAGGAAGGTCATGAGTTTGTGGCTTTCGGTAAGCCCTCTTTTTTTGCTGGGAAAGTGAGCATTGTTCATCCTGAGATGGAGACCATAGCAGAGGCGAAAACAAAACTATCCTTGGGCGGATTGCAAGGCTTGTATAATACAAGTGAGAAGATGAAGAATAGTTTCCTCAATTCGAAGTCCATACAGAAGATGGAGTTGGAAATTATTCATTCGTTGGGCAACGAACGCATAGATGAGGTTTTGCCAGATTATCTAATCCAGGAGCATCATCTGATGTCGTTGCATGATGCTTTGCTGACGATTCATTTCCCTAAGGATTTGGATACCCTTCGATTGGCGCAGTTTCGTTTGAAATTTGAGGAGTTGTTCTTTATTCAGATTGAAATGCTCCGCAGTTCGAAGATTCGCTCGCAAAGGTTCAAAGGTATGCCGTTTGAACAGATAGGTTACTATTTCAATACATTTTATAAAGAGCATTTGCCATTTGACCTGACGGCTGCGCAGAAACGAGTGATACGTGAGATACGTGCAGATGTGGGAAGTGGTAGACAGATGAATCGATTGCTGCAAGGGGATGTGGGAAGTGGCAAGACGTTGGTCGCATTGATGACAATGTTGATGGCATTGGATAATGGTTATCAGGCATGTATGATGGCACCGACGGAGATTTTAGCCACTCAACATTATGAATCCCTTTCTCAACTATTGTCTCCATTAGGAGTCTCCATTATGTTGTTGACAGGTTCGACAAAGAAGAAGGAACGAGATCAGATTCTGCCGTTGCTGGCGGAGGGCGAAATACAAATATTGATTGGCACACACGCATTGATAGAAGATGGTGTGGTCTTTAAAAATCTTGGTGTCGCGGTGATTGATGAGCAACATCGTTTTGGTGTGGCTCAAAGGGCTAGGTTATGGGCTAAGAATGTACAGCCTCCTCATGTGCTGGTAATGACAGCTACACCTATACCAAGAACGTTGGCGATGACTTTGTATGGAGATTTGGATGTCTCTGTCATTGATCAGTTACCGCCGGGACGAAAACCAATTCGGACGGTTCATCGATTTGACACCAAGCGTGCTGATATCTATGAATTCATGAAGGGTGAAATAGCCAAAGGCAGACAAATATATATAGTCTATCCGATGATACAAGAGTCGGAGAAATCAGATTATGAGAATTTGGAATCCGGATATGCAAAATTGCAGCATGTTTTTCCTGAACCAGCCTATCACATAGGAATGGTTCATGGTAAGATGAAACCAGCGGAGAAGGATGCTGTTATGCAAGAGTTCGTTTCGGGACGGATGAATGTGTTGGTGGCGACGACAGTCATTGAGGTGGGAGTGAATGTTCCGAATGCGTCTGTGATGATGATTGAGAGTGCAGAGCGTTTTGGATTGTCACAGTTGCATCAGTTGCGGGGACGTGTAGGACGAGGAGCCGACCAGTCCTATTGTGTTTTGATGACCTCAGTGAAACTTTCGAAGGAGAGTCGGCAGAGAATGGATGTGATGGTTCGAACCAATGATGGTTTTGAGATATCGGAGGTGGATTTGAAGATGCGAGGACCAGGAGATATAGAAGGAACGCAACAGAGTGGAGTGGCGTTGAATCTAAAAATCACTAATCTGGCAACAGATGGGCAGATTGTTCAATTCTCGAGAGATGTAGCCAGAATGGTATTGCAGGAAGACCCTGATTTGTTGATGGAGAAGAACAGATTGATCAATTTGAGATTGCAACAAAGAATGAAGGAGAAACAAAATTGGGGAGTAATTAGTTAGAGGTTATAATAAATAAAAAAGGTCATCGATGAGATGACCTTTTTTATTCGAATTCGCATGGAATTACTTAGCTGCTTCTACAACTTCTTTACCAGCTTCTACAGCGTTCTCGATTGCAGCTACAACAGAATCAGCAGTTGCAACAGTAGAATCAACAGCAGTTGCAACAGTAGAATCAATAGCAGTAACTACAGAATCTGTAGTAGCAGCTAAAGAGTCAACAGCATTTCCATCATTTTTTTGATCATTGTTGCAGTTAGAGCAAGATGCGAATGCCAAAGCAACAGCGAATAATAAAACTACTTTTTTCATTTTTTTATATAAATAAATTAAACAACGTTACTTCATTTTTTTAGTCGGCACAAAATTATATTTAATTTCTTAATTGGCATTCCATTTTTACGTTTTTTTTCGTGGTAATGTAAAAAAAATATAAAAAATGCGAAAAAAACTCTCACGAAGGAGACCGTATGAAATGAAAAGATTCGAAAAACTTGTCAAAATGAACAAAAATTCTTTTTTTTTCTATCAAAATATAGGGTGAATTCTATAAATAAATTTCGAGAAATATTCTTTAGTCATAAAATTTATAGAACCCACCCCATGTTTGTTATGCGAGATTTTCATACAAATAGCGTTTGATACTCTTCTTCGGAGTCTTTTCAAATTCGCTGTTATGTATGATAATTTTTGTGATGGCTTCATAAGCAGCCAGGTCTTTGTTGAGATTGATCCTGTTTTGCTCCATGATGACATCCAATTGTTCCTTTTCAATATGACTCTCGTCCATGGCTGCATAGTCTGGATAAACGAGTGCGATGAGTTTGTTGTCTTTTTGTGTGACAATACATTCTGATACGAATGGCATATTGGAAAGTTTTGCTTCGATGGCCTCTGGATAGATGTTCTGTCCGGAAGGACCCAACAACATATTTTTACATCTTCCTTTGATGAAGATATTGTTTTTGTCGTCGATGATACCCATATCTCCTGTGTGGAGCCATCCCTCTTCGTCTATGGTAGCTGCTGTTGCTTCAGGATTTTTGTAGTATCCCATCATCACGCAATCACCCTTGATGAGAAGCTCTCCAGGAATCTTGTATGGATCGTCTGATAATACTTTTACTTGCAAGCAAGGAAGTAGTTTTCCTGCCGAACCTGAAACGTAGTCTTCCAACTGAGCGAAAGCAACCAATGGGGCACACTCCGTCATACCATAACCGCAGACATAAGGGAATTTAATTTTGTCCATGAATGCAGCTGTCTCGGCGTTCAAAGGAGCACCTCCCAATACCAACGCTTTGAATTGACCTCCAAAAGTGTCGACTAGTTTCTTCCTGATTTCAGAATAGATCTTAGTATTAAGACCAGGAATGTTTAGCGCCACCTTCATGGATGTCTTATTGATTGTTGGTAGAATTTGATTCTTGTAAATCTTCTCCAAAACTAAAGGTACCAAGAAGATGGAATTAGGCCTTACATCAGACATGGCCTTGATTAGAATCTTTGGAGAAGGAAGTCTGTTAAGGAAGTGTATGTGAGATCCAGCAGATATTTGAGCTAGGATTTCACCCAATAGTCCATACGCATGGGCTAATGGTAGCATTGAAAGGATATTGAATCCTCTTTTTGCTTGGTCTGATTTTAAAGCAAATGAAATATTGGCACTGAAGTTCTTGCCAGAGATCATCACACCTTTGCTGAAACCTGTGGTTCCAGATGTGTAGCTGATCATGACAAGCTCCTCGTTATCCTTCTCGTCGTATGAAACATCTTCTTTGTGGAATCCGTTGGGGTATTTCTCTTTGAATTTCTCATCCAACGTTTTGATGGTCTTTTGAATCGTTTCTCCTGGTCCTTGGTATAGACAACGGAAATCAGTCATGGAGAAGATTCCTCTTATATTAGGTAATTTAGACTCGTCAATATTTTCCCAAATGTTATCTGATAAAAATAGGAGAACAGAGTCTGAATGGTTGATGATATGTTGTATATCATCAGAATGAAAGTCTTTGAGGATAGGTACGGCCACGGCACCATACGTTTCTACCGCAAAGAATGTGATAGCCCATATATGATTGTTGTTTCCAACAATGGCAATCTTATCATCTTTGCGAATACCTAATTCAGAAAATAACAGATGAAGTTTTGCAACTTGTTCGGCTACTTCTCCGTAGGTGAAACTTGCTTTTGTGACGTAATCGGTAAGAGCTGGAAGCTCCCAATTTTCTTTGAAAGAGTTCTCAAAGTATTTAACGTAATTATTCTGGTCCATTAACTTTCTGTATTTTTTTTCGGGTGGTAAAAATACAAATGTTCTTTTAATGTACCAATTAATAATGGTGATAAAATGACAAAAGACCTTAATTATATGCTTGATATTCTGATTTTTGCAATTTGTCGATTTTTAACAATAATTAACTGACATATTTAGGGAAAATGGTAGGTCTGACCGATTTCATTTCTCGTACAAATAACGTTTAATGCTCTTTTTCGGAGTCTTTTCAAACTCTGTTGGGTGCATTCTGAACTCTTTTATTTGCTCGTAAGCGGCCAAACTTGCATTGACAGTTTTCTTATGCTCCTCGTAGATCGATGTCAGATCCTTTGGTTCGATGTGCATCTCATCCATCGCCGCATAATCAGGATAAACCAATGCAATGATTTTATCGTCACTTTGAATAACAATGCTCTCCGAAACAAATGGGAGGTTGTTGATTTTTGCCTCTATCTCTTCTGGATATACGTTTTGTCCGGATGAGGTGAGTATCATTGTTTTGGAGCGACCTTTTATAAATATGTTGAGATCTTCGTCAATCACACCCATATCGCCGGTTTTCAACCAACCATCCTCTGTGAAAACATTCTGAGTAGCCTCATCATTCTTGTAATATCCTAACATAACGTTTCTTCCCTTTACAAGGATCTCTCCAGGAATGTTGCGAGGGTCTGGTGAGTCGATTTTCACCTCACAGCCGTTGATAGGCTTTCCTACGGAATGAGGAACATAATTGTTAGGCTCGAAACTGATGAGTGGGGTACACTCCGTCATACCATAACCTACGGCAAATGGGAAATTGATCTTGGTTAGGAAATCTTCCACTTCGCGGTTGAATGGGGCTCCACCAATAACGATGCTTTTAAATGTTCCACCAAATACATTGACCAACTTGTTTCGAATCTCAGCATAGATTCTGTTGGAGATGAGCGGAATGCTTGTAGCCACTTTGATGGACCGTTTGTTAAGCATTGGTAGTATATTGTTTTTATAGATCTTCTCGATGACAAGAGGAACAGTAAAGATAGAATCAGGCTTTACCTCCTCCATGGCTTTCAATAACACCTTCGGACTTGGAAGACGAGTGAGGAAGGTGATGTGACCTCCCGCTGCGAATTGCGCAATGAAATCAAAGGTGCATCCATAAGCGTGAGCCAATGGCAAGAAAGATAATATTCTGTATCCCTTTCCTACGAGGTCTGTATAGTTCTTTGCGTAATCTATCATGCAGCAAAAATTGTGTCCCGACAACATCACTCCCTTACTGAATCCAGTGGTGCCTGATGTGTAGTTGAGCACAGCCATTTTGCTCGCATCCTTTTCAGCAAATTTTAAATTCTCTTTGGTAACTCCATTCGGATATTGTTGAGCTACGATAGAGTCTAAGTGTTTCATCGTCATCTGAATGCTTTCTCCCTGTGCTTGATAAATGCAACGGAAATCAGTGATGGAGAAAACGCCTCTAATATTCTGAAGACTTTCTTCAGTGAGGTTCTCCCACAAGTTATCACTCACGAACAACAATTTGGAGTCCGAGTGATTTACAATGTGCTGTATGTCGTTAGGATGAAAGTCTTGAAGAATAGGCACAATGACAGCACCATACGTTATGGTTGCCAAAAATGTGATGGCCCATTCAGGAGTGTTTCGGCCTACTAAAGCAATCTTGTCTTCTTGCGTGATGTTAAGCTCTTTAAATAAAGTGTGAAGACGAATAATCTCTTCCGCTACTTGTTTGTAAGTATAATTTTGCTTAGTAATGTAATTGGTCATTGCCATTAAATCCCAATTCTCTTTGATTGCCTGCTCGAAGCACTCGATGAAACAATTTTCCATTATTTTTTAATTACGTGATTACTCACTTTGGTTATTTTTGTGCAAAGATAAGACGAATATTACACAAAGTGATATATTTTGTGTAAAAAAAGTGCACACTTTCATTAAAAAAGAGCAATGTTTGATATTATGTCAAAAAATTGATAATAAATAAAACGTTGAAAAGAAGAGGTTGATAACCGAGGGTGGAATAGATTCATTTTTGGTTGTAGGAAGGAAAAAAATAAATTTGGGATTTGCCGATTCACTCTTTTGATATAATTTTGTTGCATAAACTGTGGTGAGCTAAACTCTGAAGTTTGTATGAAACGGGTAGGGGATAGAGGGAGCCACGAGAAGATAAAATCAATAGATTGTACCAAATAAGTAAGTTATGAATTTTTTTGAATGCAAAGTTAGTCATGATCAAGTAGAGGAATCTACTGGCAAGAAAAAGAAGATTACGGATACATACATGGTGGATGCCTTGTCATTTTCTGAGGCAGAAGCGAGGTTGAATGAAGAGGTGGCACCTTTTTACAATGCAGGTGAGTTTGCCGTAGCAGGTATTCGTAAAGCAAAGATTAGTGAAATATTCGGTGAGGATATTGAAGCGTCTAAGTGGTACAAATGCAAAGTTTCTTTTATCACGATCGATGAGGTGAGTGGAAAGGAAAAGAAATACAATAGTACGATTTTGGTTCACGCTGATGATTTTGAAGAGGCGTTGAAGAATCTGAAAGCTGGATTGAAGGATACAATTTCAGATACGGAGATTGTAACCATATCGGACACTCCGATTATGGATATTTTCCGCTATGTTGTGCCAGAAAACTAATAAAGGATTTTTCCGCAAAGGATTCCTGTTTTTACTTTAAGATTAAGAAAATGTCAGTTGCTCAAAGAATACGAGAAATAAAAGAGAGTTTGCCAGAAGGAGTACGCTTGTTGGCAGTCTCAAAATTTCACCCGGCAGAGTCCATTATGGAGGCATATAATGAGGGACAAAGGCTGTTTGGTGAGAATCATGTGCAGGAGTTGACGCAGAAGCAACAGATATTGCCAGCAGATATAGAGTGGCATTTCATCGGTCATCTGCAATCCAATAAGGTGAAGTACATTGTTCCATTCGTCAGTTTGATTCATAGTGTGGATACGGAGAAGCTGTTGGGCGTTATAAACACGCAGGCGGAGAAGTGTGGCAGAGTGGTTGAATGTTTGTTGGAGATTCATGTGGCAAAGGAAGAGACGAAGTATGGTTTCGATTTTGATTCAGCGAAAGAGTTGTTGGAGAGTGGCAGATTGAATGCGTTGAAAAATGTCTCTGTTGTAGGAATCATGGGAATGTCATCCATTACGGATGATGAGTCGCAGATAAGAAGGGAGTTTGCCTCCTTGTCATCCTTCTATCGTTCGATGAAGGAGAGTGTGGCGCCTCAGTTTCGAGAGTTGTCGATGGGTATGTCGGGCGACTACCACATAGCCATCGAAGAGGGTAGTACGATAATAAGGTTGGGAACGACGATATTCGGAGCGCGACAATATTGAAAAGAGATTCCACTTAAAAAAGAATAAGGTTAGGATGTCCATTGGTGTGGATGTCCTAATTTTTTTGTATGTAAGAGAAAAAAACGTTAGCGATTAATCGTCAGAAGTAGACATATTGTCTCATTTTTGACATTTTTTTTCACGCATTGGTATTTTCTGTAAATAAAATAGTGACAATGTGTTATGATATTGTGAAATTTATTTGTAACTTTGCACCCGATTATAAAATATGTTGAAAAACATAAAATTCTGATTATATGAGTGACGAGAAAAAAAGATCAGATGCGTTGAGATATCACGCAGAAGGAAGACCAGGAAAGATTCAAGTAGTTCCTACCAAGCCAACCGCAACTCAGAGAGATTTGGCGTTGGCTTATTCTCCAGGTGTGGCTGAACCATGTTTGGAGATTCAAAAAGACCAACATAAATCGTATGATTACACAGCAAAAGGAAACCTTGTAGCTGTGATTTCAAACGGTACAGCAGTGTTGGGTCTTGGTGATATAGGTGCAGAAGCAGGAAAGCCCGTAATGGAAGGTAAGGGTCTGTTGTTTAAGATTTTCGCTGATATTGATGTGTTCGACATTGAGGTCAACGAGAAGAACATAGACAAGTTCTGTGAGACGGTAAAGGCTATTGCTCCTACATTTGGTGGAATCAACTTGGAGGATATCAAAGCGCCTGAGTGTTTTGAGATTGAAGACAGATTGAAGGCTGAGTTGGATATTCCTTTGATGCATGATGATCAGCATGGTACAGCCATCATCTCTTCTGCAGCATTGGTCAATGCGTTGACATTGGTAGGCAAGAAGATTGAGGATGTGAAGATTGTTGTTAATGGTGCTGGTGCCGCTGCTAATTCTTGTACTAAATTATATATGGCATTGGGTGCACGTTTGGAGAACATTGTGATGTGTGACTCTAAAGGTGTTATCAATACTAAGAGAACAGATTTGAATGATCGTAAGAAACCTTTTGCAACAAGTCGTGACATCACTACATTGGAAGAGGCTATCAAAGATGCAGATGTTTTCTTAGGACTATCAAAGGGTAATGTGTTGAGTCAGGATATGGTTCGTTCAATGGCAAAGAACCCTATTGTGTTTGCTTTGGCTAACCCTACACCAGAGATCTCTTATGAAGATGCAAAAGCATCTCGTCCTGATGTGATTTGTGGTACGGGACGTTCCGATTATCCGAACCAAATCAACAATGTGTTAGGATTCCCTTACATCTTCCGTGGCGCATTGGATACACATGCGAAGGCAATCAACGAAGAGATGAAGTTGGCTGCAGTTCATGCATTGGCAGATTTGGCTAAGCAACCAGTTCCAGAGGCAGTTTCAATTGCTTATGGAAACAAGAAGATGAAGTTCGGTCCTGATTATATCATCCCAACAGCATTCGACCCACGTTTGTTGGAGACTGTAGCGCCAGCAGTTGCTAAGGCAGCTATGGATTCAGGTGTGGCTCGCAAGCAGATCACTAACTGGAATGAGTATAAGGCTGAATTGCGTGCTCGTATGGGATTGGATAACACGTTGATCGGTTCTCTTACTGAGGCTGCTAAGGCTAATCCTAAACGTGTTGTCTACACAGAGGCTAATACACCTAATACCTTACAAGCTGCTTCAACAGCTAAGAAAGAGGGTATTTGTATTCCTATCCTTTTGGGTAATGAAGAGAGAATTGCTAAGATTGCAAATGAAAACGGAATCGATATCGAAGGTATTGAAATCATCAACCTTCGTCACGATAGAGAGGAGGCTCGCCGCAACCGCTATGCAAAATACATTTCTGATAAGTTAGCTCGTAAGGGTTACACCTATTCTGAGGCTAATGAGAAAATGTATGACCGCAACTATTTCGGAGCTATGATGGTTGAGATGGGTGAGGCTGATGCTATGATTACCGGTTCTTATACCAAATACATGGAGGCTATCAAGCCAGCTATTGACATTATTGGTATGCGTGAGAACATTAACAACTTAGCTGCACTTAACATCGTAAACACTCCTAAGGGTGTATTCTATATGGCAGATACGTTGATGAATGATTCTCCAAGTGCAGAGACATTGGTAGAGATTGCTAACTTGACCAATCAGACAGTGAAGTTGTTCAACGAACATCCAGTTATGGCGATGTTGTCATATTCTAATTTCGGTGCTGACTCAACAGGTAATCCATGTGTAGTACACGAAGCAGTTGAGTTGATTCACAAGAATCACCCTGAGATTTTGGTGGATGGTGAGATGCAAGTAAACTTCGCAATGGATAAGAAGCTTCGTCACGAGAAATATCCATTCAGTTCAATCGACGGTATGGATGTGAACACGATGATCTTCCCTAACTTGAACTCAGCAAACATCGCTTATAGAATGTTGTTGAGCATGGGTATGTGCGAGAGTGTAGGTCCTGTTCAGATGGGACTTAAGAAGCCAGTACACGTATTGGATGTTGAGGCTTCTGTACGCGATATCGTTAATATGACGACAATCGCAGTGATAGATGCTCAATTGAATAATAAATAATTAAGATTGAAATATAGGAAGGGAAAGAGGGTGCTCTGGGGGGCATCCTCTTTTTGTTGTGAGAAGGGGTTGTTAATGGGTAAGAAAGAGTCTCCGACATCACCGACAAACAAATGTCGGAGACTTTGTCGGAGAGACAACGCACTATAGAAAGCAAACTTTTTGTGTTGTAGAATATATAGCTGAGAATTAATAGGAGAGGGTTGAAATAGAAAGTTGCAAAAAATCATAAAATAAATATGAACCATTATAAGGTGAATTGCTTACAAGACCAAAGGTTATACAAGATATTTTTTGTAACTTCGTAGCCAATGAAAGGCCCAATAAAAAACAGCAATATGGCGAAGAAAGTAATTAAAGAAAAAGCGATAGAGGAAACCTTATGGGAATCAGCTAACAAACTGCGTGGCTCTGTGGAACCGTCGGAGTATAAACATGTGGTGCTGAGCCTTATATTCTTGAAATATGCACACGACCGCTTTACGGAGCGGCGCAATGAACTGGTGGCTGAAGGCAAGGAAAACTTTGCCGATAATCCCGTCTTCTATAATGCGAAGAATGTTTTCTTTCTGGAACCTGAAAGTCGTTGGGACTTTCTGATTGAAAATGCAAAACAGAATGATATTGCCATTAAGATAGATAAGGCTTTGGCGAAAGTGGAGCAGAGCAACCCTACGCTAAAAGGAGCTTTGCCCAGTAACTACTATGCTGGCCTTTCACTCGACCGCACAAAACTAGCAGCCTTGCTTGATGAAATCAATAAGATCGACACGTTGAAAGACCCTGAACATGACCTCATTGGACGTGTTTATGAATACTTCCTCGGTAAGTTTGCCATTGCCGAAGGTAAGGGTAAAGGTGAATACTATACGCCTAAGACCATCGTCAACCTTATAGCAGAAATGATTGAGCCTTATCGTGGTAAGATTTACGACCCATGTTGTGGTTCTGGTGGTATGTTCGTGCAGAGTATGAAGTTTATCGAGGCACATCACGGTAACAAGCGCGACATCTCTGTCTATGGACAGGAATACACCAACACTACTTATAAACTAGCGAAGATGAACCTTGCTATTCGTGGTATTGCCTGTAATCTGGGTGAGATGGCAGCAGACACCTTCCATAACGACCAACATAAGGATTTGAAGGCAGACTTCATCATGGCTAATCCTCCATTCAATCAGAAAGCGTGGCGAGCAGAGAACGAACTGAAGGATGATCCACGTTGGGCAGGTTACGAAACACCTCCGACAAGCAATGCCAACTATGGTTGGATTCTGAATATCGTCTCTAAACTCTCTGTTAATGGTACAGCAGGTTTCCTTCTTGCCAATGGTGCATTGAGTGGCGATGGAACGGAGCTGGCTATTCGTAAACAATTATTACAGAATAAGGTGGTGGAGGCAATCGTTATTCTGCCTCGTAATATGTTTTACTCTACGGATATTAGTGTGACGCTTTGGATTCTGAACAACAACAAGAAAGCCCGTACTGTGGAGCAGAATGGTAAGATGATTCGTTATCGCAATCGAGAAGACGAAGTGTTGTTCATCGACTTGCGCCAATGGGGAGAGCCTTTTGAGAAGAAATACATTCAGTTCCCTGCAGAGCAGATACAGCAGATAGCCGAGAATTTCCACAACTGGCAACGAGTGGGTTATGAGCAGACATATCAAGATAAGCCAGAATACTGCTATTCAGCCACTCTCGACGAGATAGAGAAGAAGGGCTGGAGTCTTGTTCCAAGCAAATACATTGAGTTCAGGAATCGTGATGAGCAGATAGACTTTGATACCAAGATGAAGCAACTGCAAACGGAGATGCGTGATTTGATGCAACAAGAAGAGGAAAGCAAACAGCAGTTGAAAGAACTGTTTAATTCATTAGGCTATGGACTTGAATAATCAAATCATAATATATCAGACAGAGGACGGACTGACACAAGTGGATGTCCGTATGGAAAACGATATGATATGGTTGACTCGTCAGCAGATTGCCGTTCTTTTTGGACGTGACTATAAGACAATCAGCAAACATATCAATAATGCGCTTAAAGAGGAATTGGCAGATTCTGTGGTAGTCGCAAAATTTGCGAATACCACTCAGCATGGTGCAATAGAAGGTAAAACGCAGACTCATGCAACAGGAAGCTATCAAGCAAATATTAAGGTGAATTTTTTCCAATGTTTAAAGAATTGGAAAGAAATAAACAATGGAATACAAGCGTTTAGGCGACAAATCTTGTGATTATGCAATTGACAAAATATAAATTAGGAGATTTAATAGTTCAGCGTAGAGAAAAGAACAAAAACTACGATGCGCCTATTAGGGGTGTGTCGAAAGAGGGTTTTATCCGTGCAAAGCAACAGGAAGCAGATACAAGCATATATAATGTATTCTATAAATATGATTTTGTATTCAATCCTGCACGTATGGAACTGAATTCTATTGCGTTGAACCTTGAATATGAAAAAGCCTTATGTTCTTCATTGTACGAGGTTTTTTATGTCAAGGATGAAAATGTGGTATTACCTGAATTTCTAAACTTACATATAAAGAGAGAAGAATTTGCTCGCCATTGTGATTATATAGGTCTTGGCTCTGCAAGAGAATACTGTAGATTTGCAAATATATCAGAATTCGATATAGAGTTACCTCCTATAGAAGTTCAGCGGGAAATTGTTGAAGCAGATAGGCTAATAAAGCGAAGAATCCGCATAAACGAGCAAATGATTGCCAAACTTGAGGAAACTGCGCAGGCTCTGTACCGCAAGATGTTTGTGGATGGGATTGATAAGGAGAATCTGCCGGAAGGGTGGAGAATGGGGAAAATAGGAGAAATTATAGAGAGCTATTCCAAATCGCATACTTTTGACAAAAAAAAATTAATATTCCTCAACACTTCAGATGTTTTGGAAGGCAAAATATTGTTGCACGATTATTCTGAGGTTGAAAAAATGCCAGGTCAAGCAAAAAAGAAGATTGACAATGGAGATATCTTGTTCAGTGAGATAAGACCTGCGAATAAACGTTTTGCCTTCGTAAGAGAAGATCACCCAGAAGATTTTGTGGTGTCAACAAAATTGATGGTCTTGCGAACGAAAAAGAACGAATACAGTTATAACAACCTGAAAGTCTATTTCTACTTAACACAGCAAGACGTTTTAGACGATTTACAAAAACAAGCTGATGGTTCGTCAGGAACATTTCCACAAATCACGTTTGATGGAAACATAAGAGAACGAGAATTAATCATTGCAGATGAACTGACAGAAAAAAAATGGAGCGATTGCTTATCTGTTTATTACAAATACAGATGGGAAAAAGAACAAGAAAACGAGAAATTAACGGAATTACAGTCTTTGCTTTTGACGAAGATGGGGCAATAAATAAATAGAGATATGGCAAAGAAATATGTTGAACCTCAAAAAGAATTAACGAGTTATACTTGTCCTCACTGCAATACAATTTCTCAAATGGAGAAGGATATACATCATTTTAACAGTGATTTCTATAATACTGGTAGAGGAGCAGCTGTTCGAAATCAGCTTACAATTCATCGGTGTCAATGTTGCGGAAAGAAGATTATTTGGATTGATGGCACTTATGTCTATCCTGATATAGTTGCGGAAGAAGCGAATCCCGATATGCCTGAATCTGTAAAACAACTTTATGAAGAAGCAGGGCTTATATACAACAAATCACCGCGTGCTGCATGTGCATTATTACGTCTTGCAATAGACAGGTTATGTAATGAGTTGGGAGAAACGGACAGGGATATAAATAAAAATATCGGGGCTCTTGTCAAAAAAGGACTGCCTCAATCGGTACAGCAGGCATTGGATTTTGTGAGAGTTGTAGGCAATAAGGCTGTTCATCCTGGACAAATTGCTTTTGATGTTGATGATAAAGAAACAGCAATAAAGCTTATGCGTTTACTTAATATCATTGTAGAAAGAATGATAACAGAGCCAAATGTAATAAACTCATTATATCAGAGGTTACCAGAAACGATAAAAGAGTCAATAGAAAATAGAGATAAATAAAAACGGAAGATATGAGTGGTATGGATAATTAGAAAATAATGCCTATGTCACACTTTAAGGAAGGATATTTGAATTTTGACGAGTATATCCGCCAAGGAGAACCCTCACAGAGGGAGAAGGCTGGATATTGGCAGACGGCTATAGGTCTTCAGGCTGTAGATGGCTTGAAGGTATCGAGCTATCTGCAAAACACGGCGTGTCGGCATATTGAAGGAGATATTACGATAGATGAAGCGTGTGAACTCGTCAATCAATACTATATTACGAAGACTGCCCACGATGCTAATGATGATGACAAGGAAGAGGCTGACCGTGTTTCATTGAACATCGTAAAAGTATTGTCAAGTCCTACCTTTGATTTTAGCACAGGCGGCTATCAGTCTGTTCATCGTCGTGTTTTCGAGGGTGTGATGAAACATGCTGGAGAATTCCGTAAATACGACATCACAAAAAAGGAGTGGGTGCTTGAAGGTGATACTGTGCTCTATCTGAATTGGGAAGATCTGCGTCGTGCTATCGACTATGATTTGGAGCAGGAACGTGCATATAGCTATAAGGGGAAGAGTCAAGATGAAATGATAAGTCATCTGACAAAGTTTGTCTCTGGATTGTGGCAGATACATGCCTTTGGTGAGGGAAATACCCGTACCACAGCCGTTTTCACTATACAATATCTGCGCTCGTTGGGATTTGATGTGAACAATGATTTGTTCGCAAAGCATTCGTGGTATTTCCGTAATGCTTTGGTTCGTGCCAACTATCACAATATTGCAAAGGGAATAGACTATACCCCAATATATCTTGAGCGTTTCTTTCGTAATCTATTGTTTGGCGAACAATGGGACTTGCGTAACCGCTATCTACATATTCATCCAACGGCAGAATGGAGCGTTCAGCCAAATCTAAACACCCCGACAAGTACCCCACAAGCACCCCACAAGTACCCCACAAGTACAGGACAAGTACCCGAACAAGTACCCGAACAAGTACCCGAACAAGTAAAGGATTTGTTGCATACAAATAATACTCATATTATTAGGTTGGTAAAAGAAATAGGAGATAAAGAACTTTCTATTGCTGAAATTATGAAAGCATTGGAACTTAAGCATCGTCCAAATTTCTTAGAGTATCACCTGAATCCTGCCATAAAGGAAGGATATGTACGAATGCTTTATCCTAATTCCCCTCGCCATCCACGCCAGAAGTATCTGCTTACGGTGAAAGGATTGGCACTATATAATGAATTAACCAAAAAGGAATAAGCTTATGTCACACTTTAACGAACATACGCTGGAAATGGCCATCATGGAGCTGTTTGAGCAACAGGGCTACAGCTACGTGAATGGCGAGACGATACACAAGGAGCTGAGAACCAAGTATCAGTAATATATTTAAAGAATAAAACAATTGATAACATGGATAAATTAGGTAAGATGATAAGAATTACCGATTTACGGTCGGTATGGCCTCATGAGGCAAATGACTTCACAAAATGGTTAGCGCAAGAAGAGAATCTTACGCTGCTGAGTGATGTAAAAGCTATTGGAGTTGAGCTATCTTTTGTTGATAAAGGATTATTGGGAACTAAAAGCAAAGATTAATAAAAACACAAATGAACGAAATTCAATTCATATTATACCAATTGCCCAATGAGGATGGCAAGGTGCAGGTGGTCATCAAAGATGAGACCATTTGGTGCACACAAAAGGCTATGTCCCAATTGTTTGAAATTGACAAGTCGGGCATTAGCAGACATATTGCCAACATTTTCAAGGAGGGCGAACTCTCCAAGGAAACGACTGTTGCAAAAATTGCAACAGTCGTGAACAGAGGTATACGGGGCGAGGTGGAAGAAGACGTGGACTTTTACAATCTGGATGTTATCATTGCCGTCGGCTACCGCGTGTCATCGGCACGAGCAACAAAATTCCGTATCTGGGCCACCAAGGTTCTTAACGAGTATATTCGTAAGGGCTTTGTGCTAGATGACAATCGTCTGAAACAAGGCGAAAAGGTGTTCGGAAAAGATTATTTCCGTGAATTGTTAGAAAGAGTTCGTTCCATCCGTGCCAGCGAACGACGTATCTGGCAACAGATCACCGACATCTATGCGGAATGTAGTATCGATTACGATAGGAATTCTTCCACGACCCATGATTTCTATGCTATGATTCAGAACCGTTTCCACTATGCCATCACAGGGCAGACGGCAGCAGAAATCATCTACACAAAAGCCGACCACAAGAAAGCCAATATGGGTTTAACAACTTGGAAGAATGCGCCTGATGGCAGAATACTAAAATCGGATGTGTCAGTTGCAAAGAATTACCTGTCGGAGCAGGAAATCAGGAAGTTGGAACGCGCTGTAACGGGTTTCTTTGATTATATAGAAGATCTTATTGAAAATGAAAACACATTCGATATGTCTCAATTTTCAGATAGTGTGAATGCCTTTCTTACTTTCAGAAACTACAAGATATTGAAAGGAAAAGGAAGTGTGTCAAAAGCGGAAGCTGATGCAAAAGCTGAGAGTGAATATGATATTTTCAACAAGACCCAACCCATTATTTCCGACTTCGACAAGGAAATCAAACGATTAAAAGGAGAATAAGCCTATGTCACACTTTAGCGAACATACGCTGGAGATGTCCATCATGGAGCCGTTTGAGTAACAAGACTACAGCTACGTGAATGTCGAGACAATATATAAGGAATTGCACAGAATATTGGATGGACTAACCAACTAACAAATTACCTAAACCACCCGAATAGAGTTATTCTATTCTTGAAAATTGCAGAAAATATGCAAATTTTATAAATAAAATATAATTAATTATGTTTTTTTTATTTTATA
>CACZUS010000001.1 GCA_902784425.1 uncultured Bacteroidales bacterium | reverse complement strand
AGATGAAATATTTATACCAATGTGTCATATCTATTAAATTTCATTAAAGTTGAGTTGAGAGAGTAATAATTATTTGTCATGTCCTCGCATACAAAAATATAAAACAACTCCGAATCTCAACATCAATAACGAAACATTCTTCGTCCGTCTATGTCTGAAGGAATGTTAGTACTGCAACATTAAACTCATTCGGTTTCTTGTTCGCAATAAAATGGTTCCCATGAATCAAACACAACTTTGCGTTTTTTATGTGATCAGCAATAAGACGCGTATGTGTTTCCTTTACCATATCATTTGTCCCTGCGATAACAAGCGTAGGGACATTTATTTTTGCTAATTCCTCAACAGCAATAGCAGGGTCATTGACCATCAGACCTAACATCTCTGCATGAGCTTTTGCCTCAGGACTCTTATTCGCAAAGATACGAGCCACTCTATATCCCAGCTCTATCGGCAACTGAACCGTTCGTTTAATACCTCCAGCATCAAGATTACCCCCATTTAAAATAAGTTTATTCACTTTGGAGGAATACTTAAGGGCAAATATCATTGCAATATTAGCACCATCAGAAAATCCTAAGATATTAGCCTTCTCAATATGTAGTCTATCCATAAATGCAGATAAGTCATCTGCAAACTGTCGAATAGTGAATGGAGCGTCTCCCCTGGGAGTCTTCCCATGTCCGCGGGTATCCACCGCATAAACATGATAGTTTTGTGCAAATGCAGAAATCTGATTGACGAAATAAGTATGGTCTTCACCGTTACCATGAAGAAGGATCAAAGGAAACCCTGTTCCCTGTTCTATGTAATAATGTAATATATCTGCCATTCTAATCATTATCTTGTTCCTAAATACAAAATTAAAAAACAAATCCAAAATTCACTGTTTTGAATTTATTTTGGTTCCCATTTTTGTGGAGACGTGGCACGCCGCGTCTCTACGACGCCAGTTTAACAAATTGCAAGAAAACTGAAGAAACCAGGAACCTGCAGGAATTTCATCATCCCATAATTCATACAATTTGTTTTAAAACAGTGATTTTATAGAACACATCATTAAATTAAGGAAACTATCATTTGCTCATGTCGAGCAAGGAATTTAACTTTGCATTTGATTATAGGTGAATTCTATAAATAGACGAGGAAAATTAGATTAGAATATGGATTTTATAGTAAAAAACTTAGGAGAGTGTAAAATTAAATCTCCTTTGAAACTATCAACAGTAAAGGGAGATGGTATTTATGATTTCGTAGAGGACGGAGAACGCGTACTCTATTCTTCTTCGTTGCAGGAAGTAATGACGGCAATAAAGAATGGTGCTGAATTAAGATCGTTTGAGAAACCTGGGCCTAAAGAATACATCTATTTCGAGCCTGCCAAAACAAAAGTTGCGATTGTAACATGCGGAGGACTTTGTCCGGGTCTCAACAACGTAATACGCGGATTGGTATGTCACTTGTGGAATCGTTACGGTGTAAAGAACATCGTTGGTGTACAATATGGTTTTGCTGGTTTAAATCCAGTCAATCAGATGCCTTTTATAAATTTAGATCCCGACTTGGTGGATGATATTCATAAAGATGGAGGATCAATGTTGGCCTCTTCTCGTGGCAACCAGCCAAGTGAAGTGATTGTAGACACTTTGGAAAAGAACAATATCAACATTCTATTCTGCGTGGGTGGCGATGGTACCCTTCGAGGAGCTCACGACATCTATAAGGAGATTGAACGTAGAAATTTGAAAATCAGCATCGCTTGTGTTCCAAAGACAATTGACAACGATATTAGTTATATTGATAAGTCTTTCGGATTTGAATCTGCATTCACCTCTGCACAAAACATCATCTTGAATGCTCATTATGAAGCTAAAGGTGCTCAGAATGGTGTGGCTTTAATCAAGTTGATGGGACGTGATTCTGGCTTTATCGCTGCCAATGTAGCATTAGCGGTTCCTGATGTAAACTTCTGCCTAATTCCAGAAATGAATTTTGATCTGGAGAATGATAGTCAGACTGGATTCTTGAACTGTTTGGAAAGACGTTTGATGAGCAAGAAGCATGCTGTTGTCGTAGTAGCTGAAGGTGCTGGTCAACAATTCATGACAGGAGAACGAAAGGTAGATGCATCGGGCAATGTGTTGCATGAGGATATCGGTATCTTTATGAAGAATCAAATCATCGATTTCTTCACCAAGAAAAACATTCCTATTAGTGTCAAATATTTTGATCCTAGCTATATCATCCGTAGTATTCCAGCAAATGCCAATGACAGCAAGTTCTGTGAACAATTAACCCAGAATGCGGTACACGCTGCTATGGCGGGACGTACGGATTTCGTGGTAGGTAACTGGAATAACTCATTTACACTGTTGCCAATCACAACTGCCACCTCGCAACGTAAGAAGGTTAATCTCGAAAGCGAATTCTGGTGGAGTGTTGTAGAAGCAACCGGACAACCAATGGAGATGAAAGCAAAGGAATAAATCTTCAGATAGAAAAGCAAAACAATAACAAAGGCTTATACATTGTAGCGCATTAGCGAAAAAATGTATAAGCCTTTTTGCTGACCTTATCAGTCGATGCTATCAAAGCGCGATTGAATGAGAATTACCAATAAACAGCAGGACAAGGATATTTCTCAACGTGTTTGATAATGTAGATGAAGTTAAACTCATGAGACCATGATCCATTCTTCTTTGAGGAGGTGTACAGATCAAATACATAGTAGAACTGTATTCCCTTATAATGACCACCTGCCATCAATCCAACCACATTCACTCCATCCAAATTGTTTTTGTCGGAGACACCAAACATTAGAGGTTCCCATGAAAAACCTATACCGACGTTTAACATCTGATAATCGGCCTGTCTCTGATACGAACCGTTCAAGAAGAGATATTTACCAGAAAGGCTTTCTCTACCCCACAATCCATTGCTGTATTGCAAATCTTGAACGAAACTGATATGTCCGACATACTTTCTATGTAAAACATTATCCTTCAGTTCCATGAAACCGTTGTTAGGTTCAGTGATATGGTACACAGCAGCACCCACAGTCAAACGATTTTCCAATACATAAGAGAGTCCGACGGAGAAATCAAAATGAGCACGTGTATCTTCATCAAACTCTTCCAAGGTGGATAATGTTGGACGTCGAGTATTCATATCATACTGATCTCCATATTTAATTTTATCCCAGGAAAGGTGATTAAGATACAAAGAACCCTGTAATCCCAAACGAATATATTGTTCGTCTTTTATTTTTAGCGTATGAGCATAAGTAGGCGAAAACTCGTTCACCGTATATACTCCTTTCGACATATTATCAAAAGCATAGGCAAAACCTACGGAACATATTCTTCTATGGAAACTCTGATCATAAGATGCTCTGACTGTATGATAGTTATTTCCCAATGCCAACCATTGTTGTCTGTAACTGAGACCAAAACGAATATCGTACGCATTACCCGCCAAAGAGGGGTTAAGGCTAAACGGTGTCAGGTTATGACTCACCAGAGTATAATCCTGAGCATGGGCAGCTACAAAAAGGCAAAATGCCGACAAAAACAATACAATTTTTCTCATCACTCTTCAACTTTATCTAATTAGAGAGACCGAACCTCGTCTTTCTCCCTCCTTGTTGATACCTTTATATCCACTCTTATACTTACAATACCAACCATACACTCCCCATGGACATGGTTTACCATCATAAGTTCCATCCCATTCATCATTAATGCTTTGTCCTTCGAAAACAATCTCTCCCAATCGATTGAAAATGATAAACGAGAACTCATCTATAAACTCTCCGCCATAGAATTTAAATCGGTCATTCAACTCATCTCCATTAGGAGTAAAACCTTCGGCAGCCCAGAAATCCAGCCATGTATATACAGTAGACTTTCCTGTATATTCACATCCAAATTCATCTATGGCACGTACCTTTACGATAAACGAGTCTGCCGCATTCGGATCATAGAAGTGAGATGTATTAACACCCTTTTCCTCCTTCATATTATCACCTGTTTCCCAATACCATTTAGAGGTTTTAGGGAAGACTCCGTTGAATCGTACATTCGAACTACCCTCTTCCACGAAATCCGGTGATACCGAGAATTCTATTTCGCGACGAGGTATCAAATCAACATCCACTTTAGCAGTACCTTTACAACCAAACACATCCGTACCTTCTACAATCATCTGTGTTGGTCCATCGATCGTTGCCGCCAAATTGGCCGTCAATCCATTCAATGCAACACTTGCGCTATATGGTTCACTTGTCCATCTATAAACATCAGCACCTCTTGCATACAAATGCACAGTATCTGGTAAACCAGGACAACCAGATTGTGGTCCCTTCTCAATCGTAACCGTAGGAGAAGGACGTACTTGAACCACTTTGCTTGCTTTCGAAGTACAACCTTGCGCATTTGTTCCATATACAGTATATTCTGCAGAAGAACTCGTAGTATACGTGATAGATGAAGTCTCATCACCCGTATTCCATTTATACGTGTCTGCGCCTGATGCAAACAGAGAGAACTCATCGCCCAAGCAGACAGCTGAATCACCAGAGATATAAATAGAAGGCAAAGACTGAACAACAATTTGAATATCAATTGAAGCAGGACAGTTACTTACATTACTTCCCGTCATACGAAGCATCATATTCGTCTTTGGTGTCACATTGATAGAGGAACCTGTATATTCATTCACTCCATCACTCCAACTATAAGAAAGAGCACCACCTCCCTGAATCGTAGTAGACTCACCAAGACATACAGTCGTACGTCCTGCATACGTCAATTCAGGCAATTCTGTCAAAGCAATCTCATGAACTGCCGTAGCCTTACATCCATACTTGTTTTCTGCCGTAACAGTAAACGATGTATCAGACATAATCATCGGTGTGATAACAGAACCAACATTTCCACTACTCCAAGAGAAACCTGCTGTTTCCGCATTACCATCGAAGGCCTCGATAGTAGCTAATGATCCTTGACATGCTTTCAAATCACCCTTGGTATATACCATAGGATTCGGATTCACCTTTACAGGAACAGGTATCATCACCTCACATCCCTTATCTGTGTATCCATACAATGAATATTCAGTAGAGTTCGTTGGGTAAATCGTGATGGTATCCGTTTTTTGTCCGTTACTCCATTGATAATAATCTGCGCCATGTCCAATCAAAGAAGCAGAATCGCCAGCACAGACGCCCGTCACACCACTACCCGATACCCACAAGGATGGAACAGGCAATATACTTACAGGAATTATCATAGAAGATGAACATCCATTGATAACACCTTTTACTTTCAACTCCATATCATTCTCGAGCACTCTACTAAAGACAGAGGTTCCCGTACCATCCTGCCATTCATACGTATTGGCACCAGATGCTGTGATCGTCACAATCTGACCGGAGCAAACGGCCGTTTCTCCCGTATAAGAAAGGACTGGGAGTTCTTTCATTTTAATTGTCCATTTTGCCGTTGATTCACACAAATTATCATCGACACAACGAACCGTCAATGTATCATCTTTTGTGATTTTAAGAGTGATCTTCGGTCCATAAGCATTATTACTCCAGAAATATTCAGACGCACCAGAAACTGAGACTTGTGCATCATCACCATCACACACTTCTCTATCTCCCGTAATAGTAATTTTCGGAGGTTCATTAACCGTCACCTTAATAGAAGCCGTACCCACACAACCACCGTTGGTAGTCGTTCCCGTCACAAAATAATCAGACATGGAATAAGGGTGAACATCGATAGAGTCCGTATTATCCGAAGTATTCCAGCTATAGGAATCAGCACCTCTTGCATACAATCGTGTGGTATCACCCTGACAGATGGTTGTATTACCTTCTATCCAAACGGTAGGAACATTCAACAATTTTACTTTAAATTCCGCACGACCCTTACAGTTGTTAGAGACACCTTCCACCCAGTAGATTGTATCCTGCGTAGGGGTACGCACAATGGTTGTTTGTCCAGACGTTCCATCATACCAAGTCACATTCGAACCTACACCCGTTACAGTCAGAGTCGTACTCTTTCCTTCACAGATGGCAGAATCACCCGTGATTTTAACATCTGGCAAATCCTTCACCTTTACAGTAAACTCTGCAGGTCTTGATATACAGTTTTTCTCATCCACACAAGTAACCGAGTATTCAGTTGTCGCATCAGGATAAACTGTTCTTGAAGGACCATTGAACAAGTCTTTCCACACATATGTCACACTACCATTGGAAGATAAAACATTCGCCTGTAGGTTGGCTGGATCATTTTGACAAATCAAACCATCACCAGTAATATTCACCTCAGGAAGCGGATTTACGCGTATTGTCTTAGACATTTCTGAATAGCAACCATTGCTATACGATGCAGTAACGGTATAGACTGTATTATCTTGCAACGGACGAGCCCTCATTTGCGCATCAGTGGTACCAATATCCCAAATAAAGGAGACCGTCTCACCTGTTGTGTTACCATATTCAATGGCCGTCAATGTTGCCGTATCACCCAAGCAGACCTCATCATCACCCTTGATCAACAACATCGGACTCTCCTTTACGGACACACGGAAATTCGCCTTGTAAGAGCACAAGAACTCATCAATCACTTCCACCACGAAGACTTGCGATGCATCTATTCTCTTTCTAATTTGCATCGTCGTATCGCCAGTATCCCATTTATATCTACTCTTATTGGATGCACCGATAGCAATCAAATTAATGGTATCTCCACGACACACACTACTTTCAGATGAAATGTTCAATTTAGGGAAATAGCGCACATCAACGATTTTCTCTATAGATGCAGTACATCCCAAAACCGTCTGCACCGTCAATGACACGTTATAATCCTTAGGATCCATATACATGGCATCCGGTTCTCTTAATGCCGATGTCTTTCCATTACCGAAGTCCCAATAATAACCAGAGACCTCGTCACCCACTATATCGTCTTTTATATTTTTAAAGTGGACAAGGCCCTCACAATCATTCTCAAAATCGAAATCCAAGGATGCACTCATCTCCTCTAATATGGCTGATAGTTTCACCTCGGATTTACAATCATCCGAATTATAAATTGTACATTGAATCTCATCTCCAGGAACTTTCAAATCATTAGCTATCGTAGCAATGGAAGGATCATTCGGGTCAACACTTATATTAACATTATTTTTACTTTTCCATTCATACTTGCTAAATCCTTTTGGAGCGTAGAACACTGCATCTTCGTTGATACAGTTTTTCACCGTCAACTCCAATTTTCTGGTTTCAGCCCAGAAATAACCATACGAACGGTGCTTACCACCAGATATCGTTTCA
Source organism: uncultured Bacteroidales bacterium (assembly GCA_902784425.1). Taxonomy (GTDB): domain Bacteria; phylum Bacteroidota; class Bacteroidia; order Bacteroidales; family Paludibacteraceae; genus UBA1181. The sequence continues at coordinate 98,982 of CACZUS010000001.1, read as the reverse complement.
CCACCCATAGTGCTTGTTTTGGAACTCAAGCAATCACGGTTGATAATCTCGATGGTTACCTCCTCACCAATGTGATTTGACAAGTCAAAGTTTCCGTATGTCCATGGAACATACGCAAACTCATAGAGGTCGCCATTTCTGTGCAATGGAGAAGAAGGACATTGTCCCTCGTCTGCAGCCAATTTCAATGCCACCTTATTCGTTCCTGATGCGTTCACTTTGAAGTTTCCGCACTGCAAAAGGGAACTAACACCCGTAGACGGATTGTACAGACTTACATTCATTTGGAATGTAGGATACTGATCTCCAGTATGTTCCGTACGAGATGCAGCTGCGCCCACCAAGTCAGGACAGTGCATAACAACAGCATAACGATAAGTCAACAGTGTAGTGTTTTCTGTTACGACAAACTTATACACCATTCTCTCTGCCATTGCATTTTTCACACCTTGATTCTCGGCAGCCTCCATAGAGCCTATTCGAGCAGTCATCTTTCCTTCCGGATTGGTAGATGTCAGATAACAACGCATGTTGTCATCAGGCACATCCTGCGCATTGTTCTTTATACTAAAATGTCTTCTGTTTTCCGCACCCATTTCTGCACGTGCTGGAGTCCATGTATCGAACTTATATGTGCTATCTGTCGTATCAAAATAGAATCCACCCGTGTAACACTCCCATCCATCGAAGTTTCCATTTTCAAAACTAAGATTCGGAGTGTCTATGTTCGATCTATCTATCTGCGAATAGGCACTTACCATCATAATGAACGGCACCAACATTGCCATCCAATATTTACGCTTGTTGGTTGAACCAATAATTAGATTTAAGGACATAAATATATCTGCTTTCACTAAAAAATTCACGATGTAAAATCTCTATCACCTTGTCTAAAATAAAAAGTAATGAATAATTTACAACCTCATACTTTTTAATTTTCCCTATTACTCATCATCTACAAAGATGATATTTTTATTTTTCATTTCATAATAAATGTGAAAAAAAAAGTTCGAAATTCAACGAACGACCATTTTTTTACAACGAAAAAGAGGCTGCTCAGATTACATTTTTTTCTGAGTCAGCCTCTTTTCTTTTACCCCTTATCCTATTTTTACTACTTTACTACGCCTCCATAAACCACTTGGTCTGGACGAACGCCATACGAAACCAATTGTTTTTTAATTTTAGAGAAGTAAAGCATATTCCTTTGAATGACATACTTACTTTTACCTGAATAAGGACTCTCATCTGTCAGTGTCACCTTTAATTTAGGATTACTGTTCAGATTCTTCGCCACCATCTGCAAATCATTCAGCATAGCAGGCGTCAGTTCTCCGTCGCCTGGATCTTTAAACTCTAATGCAACAAAGAAACCATTTGAGCAACGAGCCTTGATTCGTTTCGTACGAACAGTGACCGTACCAATCTTTTGGGCTGGTATGTCAGACTCAATCTGAAGATTTGATTTCTCCTCCTGAGTTACCGTTGGTTCTGGTTCTACATTTGTTTGGGCCTGTTTCTGTGCCACATGTGTTTCCTGCTTAGTTGCCACAGGTTTAGTACGATTAACAGAAGAGGTTGTTTTCTTAGATGTTGGCGTACTCTTCACACTTGATGGCTGACTCTTCCTACTACTATTCGATGAAGGAGTCCACATATTCAAACCATCGGCCTTGGCAGTAGAGTCTGCAAGCCATTTGTAGTTGATATCAATAACATCCTCACAAGTAGTATCGATAGGAACCACCACAACTTTTGGAGCCTCTTCCTCCTCCACCATTTCAGGCTCTGGTGTGATAAGAGTGTCCAAATCATACTGAGCAGCCTGCACCAATTTTCCTCTATCATCTGATTTAAACTGATAGACAAAACCTAATGTAGCACCTGCCTTGAATAAACGCATCTTATCACTCAAATCAGAAGAAAAACTATTCTGAGGATATCTATCCGATGTGGAATCATAAAAGACATCATTCTCATTATGCGCAATGAAATTGGTTGCACTCAATGAAGCATATACACCTAAATAGAAACGCCAATGGTTATCCATCATACGAGAAAAACCAATTTCTGCAAAAGGTGACAATCCAACTTTTTTGCAAATGAACTCTCCATTTACATTATACCTATCCTTTTTGAATCCATGATTCGGCATGTCATGGAATAAGACATTCAATTCCTCGTAATAAGCTGTAGTTGTTAAGTTTCCTTCCGCATAATACTTATTCAGTATAGGAATCTCCACCGCTGCACCCACATTGACTCTCATATCCCAATACCATCCTAATTGGAACTGTGTTCTAAACGAAATAGGCACAGAAATAGAGGCCACTCGCTGTGTCTCATTGAGATGATCCTTAACATAAAGAATATAGGTGTAATTATAATTCGATTCATCTGTCTGTTTTTTCCCATCAGCCAAATCATAATCAGGCAATTTATATCTTGAAGTATAAAGATTGCAATAGGCACCTATTCCAGCTCCAAAATTTTTATGGAAATAATAGCCGTAATTCAGTCCTATTTTACCACCCATTCCTATCTTACTCTCTCCCCAATTAGGGTTATATAGCATGGTATGAACGCCACCACCCATGTCGAACATTAAGTGGGAACCATCTATTTGCGCATTGAGTTGTGACATATTCAAGAAGAAGATGACAACCGAACATACTATGTAAATAATCTTCTTCATTTTATAGAAAATTTAGTGCCAAGAATATCATCATCGTACAATTGTATATAAAGTATATACCATCCTTGTTGCAGAGAAGAAACATCTAATTTCTTTATATCATCCGTCTGTAGTAATACTTTACCAAAATTATCAGAAACACTTATCGTCTTTATCATATCTGCATCGATATTATGCAAATCCACATGAATCTCTCCATTCAATGGTATTGGATTAGGAACAACCGCAATTGATCTTGACGAACTTCTTGTCACCGCGCTCTTTATGAACAACGGACAGAATGTTTCAAATGAGCCATCCTCTCTATAAGCTTTGGCTGAGTAAGCTCCTGGTTTCAAACCATCTGGACAATACAAATATTGATTCGTTTCATACTCTTGTCTTTGTCCGTTATAATACCATTGATAGGACTCATATTCTGAATCTGGATTAGCGATAGCCAAGACATCGCCCCAACCCACCATCTCAATAATTTCAGAGTGTTTTGGAAGTAACGTATCTACTATCTTATGGTCACAACCATTCAAAGTAGCCACCACTTCCAATACAAATCCATCTGTTTCTGATGGTATAAACTTCCAATAAGAAGGTTCTCTGTAAATCACTCCGTCCTCCTTTAGCGTGTCTGAATTGATAATCCACAAATAGTGAGTGGCACCCGTCAACTCCACCTTAAGTGTTTCGTTTGCACAGAAAAATTCAGGTGCATCATAACGAATCTTACGGAAATCAGCCTTTACAACAATTTTTGCCACAATCACAAAAGAGTCTTTCCAATTCAATGTCTGAATCGTACCATCATCTTCTGGCGTGAAAGTATTTCCTTCGTATTCGACATTCGGACACACATACAATACTGTATCATATCCTGTCTGGGCAGCTATCAAAGTATCAAGCATCTGATGAGAACATCCTTCTCTTGTAATGGACACCTTTACCGAATGTCCTTCTTTGTATGAGATGTCTATAGGGAATGCTACCGTGGTTCCATAACGAATGGTTCCGTCATCCAATTTCCACACCGAATTTGGGCAAGGAGGAGTAAGTGTCATCGTCAACACTTCACCCACGTAGAATGAATCTTTCCTATTGATTTTCAAATCATCAAATTTGGTATTCAATATTATTCTAACATTTTCATACAACGTATCATTCCACACCAACTGTTTCTTTGTTGAATCGTCGGCAGAGGTGAATATGTTTCCGTAGTAATCAAAATTCGGACAAACATAGAAGGTTGTATCTTTTTTTACCGAATATCTCAAAATAGGATATCCTCCATTCTCCCCTTTTTTATCCACGGCCCACTTCAGATAAGATGGGTTATTCTGACCATCCACCCATCCATTCAAAGCCTCAACAAAATCTGTTGTTTCATATACGGGTTTTTCCAATTGGCAATTAGCGCCCGAACCTGTAAAGAAGGCATTCTCTAATCCTTGTACGGAAGTACTATCTCCACATGAGTATACGAATCCGTAGGTTGGCAAACCATCGTCCGACATGGTAGGATGACTACATGTCTTATAACAATTAAACACTCTTCCTGCCGATTGATATCCAACGAGACTCATCACATCCACATAAGCTGTGTTATACGAATTGGCTAAGACACCAGCCTCTTTCAAATAACCGATTATACCTCCTCCGTAGGCTGATGCAGGTGCATCTATCATTGTCACATATCCTCTATTGGCACAATTTATCACCTTGCCCTTATTAGAATTCATGCAACCAATAATTCCTCCCGCCGCTGAGCAGAAGCCATCCACCTCCGCTTCATTCAAGCAAGCATCTACCAAACCATAATTATCTCCGGCTACACCTCCTACATATGTTTCCGCACTCTTATTCTCTCTGTAATTCCAATAATCCAGATAGACAACTCCATCCGTTTTACATCCACTGATGGTACCTTTGTTAAGTCCAACAATTCCTCCCAAGCATAACGATGTGCAATCTTCCGAATTACCATCCACATAGATGGCTCCTCCACAACTAGAATTGGAGATTTCACCATTATTCACAGACGCCATCATACCAGCTTGGACGTTTTGCAACGCATAAACGTAGAAGTAGGAGTCTTTTATTTTTAGGTTCTTAATGATTCCGTTATTATTCACGACAAGGCCCATGTGTGCAGAAGTGTCTTCCATAAACAAACCTTTTATCGTCTTTTCCTTTCCGTCAAATGTTCCTTGGAAATTTTTCATCGGGGTCCATTTGTATTCTCCCATATCCACATCTGCCATCAAGAGCACCTCTTTGTCCTTTAATGAACTCTGTTGTGCACCATTCAACCCATTTGTAACAGAAATCATCCAAGCTAATGCTTTATTGTCTAACAATAAAATTGTATTTCCATCTTGAACATAGCTTCTTGGACGTTCCTTTACAACATCGACCCACTTCACTGTAGGCTTGGAATGTTGGGTTTCCTCGTCATCCATTGTAATAAGCAATTTCGGATAGCCCTTATTTTCATTCTCAGTATCAGCTATCCAAGAGGCCAACTCATCGGAAGACTGTGATTTCACCCATGCATTCAATGCCATTGGGAAATCATACGTGTCATAAACCATGTCTACAAGCGCACACTTCCTACCTCTTCCTCGGAATCCATAGTCAACCATAGATAAAGTTGACACACTATCCAAACATGCATAAACATATGAATTATCTGAAATAATACTGCCCTCACCAAAAGCGATATGCGAGGATGCGGAATAACAATTCTCTACAGATCCCTCTTTCATCAAGCCCACTAATCCATTGCCATCCACAGAGGCAATACAATAACTGTTCTTCACCTTTGAATCTTCTGTCTCCATCGTACCGACAAGACCTCCACTGCAAAGTGAACCTCCTCTTACGATACCTGTACAGGCGCAATTATACACATCACCATAATTCATGGCTACTATACCACCCATACTTTGGCAATAACCATCGATGGTAGCTTTATTAACACAATTTTTGACTGTTCCATAGTTATAGGAAACGATACCTCCATAATAACTATTGTTCAGCACATTTCCAGAAACAATCCATTTTCCTCCAATTCGACAACCATCTACCTCGCCATAATTATTTGCCACAATACATCCTACGGAAATTTCCGAAGACGAGATGTATGACATTTCAGAGAATGTTGCACTACAATTCCGCACTGTTCCATAATTGTCCACAACAAACGAGGAAAAAGATTTGTTTTTATAACGTTCCACCACTTGACCAATCACACCATCCTTTCTTTTCAGGTTTTTAAGGACTCCTTTATTTACTTTACAAAAAGTACAGCTGGAATCGACCAAACTGGTGATATTTTTCTCATTTCCATCAAACACACCTTCCAATGTAGATATGAAACTTGGAAAGCTATGCTCTGACATATTCACATCTCTAACCAAAAAGAGCGTCTTCCCTGCAAACGTGGATTTCTTGGCACCATTCAATCCATTGCTCACTGAAGCAATCCATGCCACGGCACGATTGTCATTCAAGAAGATCGTATCATTCCTCTCTATATAAGAGTCCGGCTTTGAAACAATCACATCCGTCCAACTATCTGCCACTGCGGAGACACTAAACAGTAGAGAAATGCCACAAATAATATATTTAATCATGTCTTTCATTCCAATACATCTCATTACAATTCCAAGAATTAATCATTGTAGACCATCCGTTAAAGGTTCCTTCCATGAAATGTCCTGTAGGGTACACTGTAAAACGTCCTTCACCATAAGGTTCACCATTCTTCATGTATCCTTCATATTTCCAATCATGAGTTTTAACACATCTATACTTCACCTGATTATCTTGTGTTTGTTTTCTAAACACGTCCATTTCAGATGATACGGAATCCGTACGCAAAACCTTTCCTGTTGCATCCATGTAGGATGTGACAGACTTACCACCTCTCTGATACTCAGTTTGTTTCTTTGCATATCCGTTTTTCACGCAAAGATTACCATTATTATCGAGGAACGACTCCTCTATCAATCGCTGATACGAATCATACTTATATTCTATTGAATAGAGAGGTTTGGATTTCATATCGTATGCAATCTCCTTCACTAATTTAGGTCCTTCATAGATGAGAGAATCCCAACTAACACCATCCACCGTCATTGGATTTTTATTATCATCCAAATAGTAACGACAGACAGGACGACCATAAATATCGTTCTTCAAATGTTCTATCGCATATTTCTTTTTTGGCGCATAGATTATGTATCCAGAGACATCATAGTATACAGTCTCTTCCTTAAACTTGTTTTTGTCATAAGTATATTCACAACGATGCCATCCACCAGTTCCATTAACTGGTTTTTTACCATCACTGGAATAGCATTCAATGGATGTCACATTACCATACGGATCATATGAATAATTTATCTGCAGTATGTTTTTCACATTAACTCCAGCACTATCTTTAAAAGAAATCTTCGTGCAGTTGTTGAAATCATCATATTCATAAGTGATCGAATAGACTGATCCATCAATTGGAACAGGTTGTTTGTCTTTTCCATGATATGATTTTTTCACCAAATTATCACGATCATCATATTCATACATCACGCCTGCCACACCTTTTTTGTCTGCAACGATACTATCATCTCGATACCCCCATAGGGCAATCAGACGATTCTGTTCATTATACACAGGTTTGACATACATGGCACTATCCATGTCACACTCACATACATATCCTTCCGAACAAATACCATAGCCTCTTTCACCTACAATAGTTCCTGATTCATCCTTGCAAAGGTACTTAACGAGATTACCATTTTCGTCATACTCATACTCAACACGATGGCAGAGATCGTCAAAATCTAATATTGATACAGGTTCTCCGCTTTCATCAAAATATTCAACGGAAGAGACTCTTCCCAACTTATCGTATGAGAGTTTTTCTGAAGAGTATCCCTTCATATTCTTTGTCGGTGTTCCATCTGGATTTAAATAAGTACGACGTATCAATCTTCCCTTTTCATACTGATTTTCAACAGATGATACGCATTGTGCATCATAGACATAATCGCCCGCCTCATTCACCGAACCTTTACGTTTCAACAATCCATCTTCGTCGTATTCATAACGATACGCATAGACTTTGTTTCTATCTTTACTGCGATTACCCCATGCATCGAAGAACTCCACCAATGAGCGGTAACCATTTTTGTCCAATGTTATTCTAACAATTATCGCACCTTGTTGAGATGCCCGGATCGGAATTCCTCCCGGACTTGTATAAACCGCATTATAGGTGTTGTCTAAATGTCCTGAATAGGAAAAATTATAAACCAACGTTCCTTTGTCATCGTATGCCTTCTGTTGAATGATCTGCTCATTGTTCTCATCCGAGACGAACTCCCAACTACAAACTTCATTCAAGCGAGCAGCTAGACGAGATGCATGACTGTCACCTATGGAAAAACTTGGATATAAAAAGACCTTATTGAAAGTGTTGAAAGTGTTAAACTTATTCATCTCCAATTTGCCATCAACAGCTGAAACCCTCGTCCAATGTGAACTTAATGCACCGTCCTTCTCTAACATATAGGAGATATGACGCTTTTTGGCTTCTGATTTCGAAAGTTTATTAATACCCTCTGGCCACTCATAACGAAAAACAACCTCCTCGTAATAGGCTACCTTATGATAAAAAAATGCCCAATAGACAAATGCCAACAATGCCACAATCGCTATCGCAATCAATCCAATTTTCTTTTTGTTTCGCTGTTTCATATCATTCCATCGAATATAAGAGGATCCATTCCATCCATAATTTGACGTATCCATAAGTTATCTTTTCTTGTAAAAACGAACATCCAACGTGACTAATAAAGATCTTTGTTCTCCAAACATTTCATTCATAACACCATTCTTTTTACCCTTCGAATAGCATTTAATCAGTTAGTCCTTCGTTTTTTATTTTTAGTGGATACTCTAAATTAATTTCGTGGTACCGAAAATAATTTTCATTCACCCACCATTTTACTAATTATTCTCTATATGATGAATCTATAGAACTCACCTTTTTATTCTAAATAGTCGTATTTAAACCACGAATATAAAGTTTTAACAAAAAAAAACAAAATTATTATTAAAAAACCTTTTCAATAAATAGAACAAATTGCACGTGTCTCACTCATTTGGAAACCCCTACAATTTGTTTCTCAATGATTTACAACGACTCCTATATTTTATGACAGAATCAACCTATCATTCAAAAAATCGTCTAACCCTGTACAATATGAACAGTTCTTTGTGGGAATGGAATTTCGATACTATTCTTTTTCAATGTTTCGTAAATAATCTCCTTTGCCACACCTGTTATGCGGAATTTATCTTCCACAGAAGCCCAGATAGTGACATACAATTCGACCGAACTATTTCCAAACTCATTTAAGAAAACACCTATACCTTTTGCTTTATCTACAGAAGGAAGTCCATTGACCTGGTATTCATATAGGGCTGTTAGTGATTCCTTCAACAAATTTCGTACGTTTTCAATATCTGTACCATATGCAACGCCCACACTCAATTTAGTGAATTCATACCCATGGTTACGTGTCAGATTCTTGAAATTCTTATTAAACAACGAGGTATTTAGAAACGCAATCACACATCCATCCAATGTTATAATCTGAGTACTTTGATAGGTGATAGAATCGACTCTGCCTCGAACGCCATCACACTCTATGTAATCTCCAACACGAACACGTCCTGTCATCAAAGAGAGTCCGTAAATGAAGTTTTCCAATACGTCCTTCATTGCAAATCCAAGACCTGTTGCCAAACCAGCTGTGACAATAGAGATTCCTGATTTCGGAATGCGTAACATTACCAACACAAAGATAACAAACACACCCCATATCACGATTGATATTACATTATTTGCCAACGTTATATTTGCATCTCTGTTGTCTGATACATATTTCATCCGATACTTCTTGTAGATCGATTTAGCAATAAAATCCAAGAAACGGAATGAGAAGAAGAGTATCGCCACAATCATAAGTTTCTGAACCGACAACTGGCAAACGCCCTCGACATTGATGAAATTAACTGTAAAGACGGTCTCGACGGATTCTGTCAAATCAAATATACCTGCAGAGAAATAAACACATAAATAGAGAGACAAGACAACGGCAATAGGAATCAAAGAGATACGCGCCAAATCATAAAACCATGTGATTTCAAAACTATTTCCTTTCTCTTTTTTCGTTGGATTCATCAAAGAGACTGCCTTACGAGCAGCTTGTCCCATATCCGACACACCCTTCTTCTTCATTATACGAGTGGTCAAAAATCTGAACTCATAACGTTTCAACAAATCTCTAATACATGTTATCGCCTGAATAGCTGTCAATTGGAATAACCACCAAATAAAAATCTGAACGGCTAATAAGGTGTAACCCATCCAACTTGCAATACATGACACAAGAATGACAAGCAAAGAAACATACGAATAGGCGATGTCACTAAATTGGATGTTTCCTCTATGTTTATGTATCACAATCCATTGCCAAATAGTAATAATAAGCAACACAGGAGGGAATATCACATTCACAACACTATTGCTAATAAAGACAATTCGGAAAATGATAATAACAAAACCCATCAACAAAATAGGAAGATATACCGAGAAACTACTTTTGATCTGATTTCCCTTCACACGTATCAAGAGAGAGAGCAGAACGGCTCCTACTAATGATGCATATTCAATCAACAAGGAACTGGCCATCAAAAAGAAGTGGTGCGTCATCACTCCTCTCATCACCAAAACGACTATCGCAAATAAAATTACGGCCGCCCCCATGATATAGTAGAATTTCTTTTGCTGGAAACTATGGCCTTTAAACTTCTCTGGCAAACAAAAACGGATGATCAAGTTGCTAAGTGCCATGGCAACTATAACATAGAAGATAATAAACAATGATAAGGCAAGCACTATTGGACCTCGCCACTCTGAACGAACCTTTTTATCCTTGGGTTGATAATATTTTCCCCGAATATCTCTTTGAGCGGTTTTCCAATATCGAGGGAAATTTTTTAAAATAAAAAAATAGTTTTCCCCTCCATTCTTGAATATCAATTGTTTTATATCACTATAACGCTCTAACGCATAATCATTTAGCTTTTTAAGACGTTGTGATAAATAGGTATAGTGTTCACTCTCTTCAGACACACTATTATACATATCTATCAGAGTTGCCTTTATCTCTTTAGCTATCGCAATACAAGAGTCTCTATCTACTTGTGCAGCACCACTAAGTTTAAAAGGGCTTCCCTTCCGACTCATTTTTGTAGTGTCCATATTGGCAAGGCTTTGACGGATAAACTCGTCAAACGACAAAGAATCCAACTCTCCATCTTCATCCATACGAACACGAACCTGACTACGAATGGAGTCTAACAACTCCGGACTTACCACCCTTTTCAATCTTGGTGGCAAAAGTTCTAAAACGTCTATCAGATTGCTATATCGATTTATTTCATTCTGAAAATTTGTCAAAATCTTATTATACGGAACCTGATGCGAAGAAAATTCTTCATACATGGAAGTGGCTTCGTGACAGGCGTATGCAAGGTCGAACGTGTGGTCTTGTTTTTGTGAATAGAGCATCAACGACACTTGTTCGCTCTCCTTCATAATCTTAACAACATTGTTATGCTGACGCTCGCGTATATCTTCTGTGCTTTTAATCGTCGAATCTTGTTCTTGTTTGTAATATTCCAACTCTGCACGTAAAACAGATATTGTCTGCTCCAAACTCTGTTCACTAAGTACAGCATAGGCTCCCATCAAATGAAGAGACATAAAAAGTGAGAAAAATATACGCTTCATAAGTAAACCTTTTTTATTTAAAGTGGATTCGATAATTACCTATCGCTTATTCAAGAAAAAGTGAGACGATTGCGCCTCACTTTTCCATTTTTATTGTCTGTATTTTATCGTCTAATCAACGTAAAGTGACCTGTAAATTGTCTTTCTATCTCTGCGATATCAATCATATACCAATAATCGGTAGATGGTAAGACTTCGCCATTATAGGTTCCATCCCATCCGTCACTATCATCACCCAAGAACTGAGCCACCAATCTTCCAAATCTATCATAAATGTTCACAATAGCATTTGGATAAACCTCTGCCAATTTGCCAACAATCCATGTGTCGTGAATTCCATCTCCATTTGGTGTAAAGAATTCTGGAATAATGACTTCTGGTGGATCCAACGAGAAGCGGTACGAAGATGTACATCCATTGTCATCTATGACACTAATCACGTGACTTCCAAACGTCAAGTTCTTGATGATGTCCGACGTCGTTGATGTTGTTTTATTCTCATCCAACCAGTAAGTGAAGACACCTGTACCTCTTTCTTGATCCGTAATCACTTGACGATCACGAATACCTACGGAATCCATTGATAAAATCTTAGGATTAGTAGTCACTACTACGGTGAACTGATCCTGTGCCGTACAAGTACCACGCGTCATGTCTACCAAGTATGTAGTGGTCTCCAACGGAGTCACCGTAGTTGTTGCCGTGGTAGCGACCTCTGTGCTGCCACCCATCGTCCAAACATAAGTGCTTGCGTCATAAGATGCAGCCGAGATAGTAGAACTCTTCGTCTCACAGATTGGAGAATCACCCTCAATCGTACCCGTCAATGGTTCGTCCACATTGACTGTCACCGTGTATGTCTCCTTATTATCGCATGCTTCATTGTAAGCCTCTAGATAATATGAGTATACCGATTGATGACCCGTACCTGCAACGAACTTCGGTCTAACCGTGATGATCTCGCCTTGATTACTGGTCAAGATGGTGTTGTCAGAATCCCATGTGACAGTCGTTCCTGCAGGCTGTACATTCGTCACCTCCAAATCGATCTCTTCGCCCTCACAAATTGTCCGAGTTGCAGGAAGGGTGACACTGATAGCAGGAATCACCTCTGCCTCTTCCAATGAGTCAATCACCTGCGTTCCGTAAGTGAAGTTGATTGCATAGCTAGCGTTCTCTATGGCAGTAACCTCCAATACCAACACACCGTTTACTAACTTCAATTGATCTGTCATATCAGTAGTAGAACCATTCATCGTACGTTTCACAGTCACATCATGAGAAACGCCAGTTTGTCTGAATGGACCAGTACCTGCGGTATCTATCTTTAATTCATATTTCATGTTGTAGCACTGTACATCAGCCAACGACGTTGCCATTTGTATCACTGCATCCACCCATACGTTCATCTCCGTCTCAGCTTCACAATAATTAGGATCACTCATCATAATCTTGTATTTGTGATCTTTCTGAACGTCAGTTACTACATAGCTAACTGCATTTGCTACTGTATCTGCGTTATCAATCCATTTAACATCTTTCAAGATACTTCCATCTGATGGCTCTATGAATTTGATTGTCAAGAATTGTGAATTACCTCTTGGCACAACATATGGAGTTGTATTCTCCTCTACCTTGATGTATGGTTTCACTTTCAAGTCACCAACAACCGTCTTAGCAGGACAGCCGTAACGGTTAGCCTCAACGGTGTAAGTTCCGCTGTTTGATGGCACTGTCGACATGATAGTGTATGTATCAGATGTCTCTCCCGTAATTTCCACATCATCCTTCTTCCATACCAATGTGTAGTCTAGTCCAGCTGGAGAAACGCTCACCGTAGAGGTGAACTTCTCATTCTCACACATCGTCAACTCTGGAGTCTGGTTCGTCAAACTGATCTCTGCATTAACTAGGTTGAAGAACAATTTGGTAGGACAACCATTAGTGAAATCGAGTCTATACTGACCTGCTCCAGAAACTGGGAAGACGCTTCCCGTTACACTAGAGCCCGATGGCGATGTCAACTTATAATCACCATCTCCTTCGTAGTTAGGGGTGATGGTCACCATTCCACCACAATAGTAGAACGGATCCGTAGTCATACCATCTGTATAAACAACCGTTGCATTTGATGTCTTCGTTGGGTCGGACAATGTCAAGGTACCGTTCAATGGACCCTCACCCAATTTGACCGTTATATTTTTTGTTTCAACGCAAGTTCCAGCAGTCACGGTCAACGTGTATGCATACTCGTCACCATAGTTACCTGGGAAGGCATGCGTAGTAAACTTCTCACTAGTCGTTCCTGTTTCGCCGTCGCCCGCCCATGCGTAGCTGACGTTCGAAGCATTTGTCAATACTGTAGAAGAAAGTGTAGCTGTCATTGCAGGACACGTTGGAACAACATCTGGTGTAACAACATTCAGTGTATCGATAACCACAGTGATTGGATCGATTGTAGACACACAAGTCACGCCTGATGTCACATTAGCATTGTATGAATATCTCACATAATAAGTGCCAGACTCTGTCACTGCCGAACCACTCAAAGCATTTGAACCAGCTGCATCGGAGAAGTACTCCTTTATGTAGTTTTGTCCAGCCACCGTATTGGTCAATGTCACTGCAGGTGCCAAATCAACGTTCGTTTCACATACAGTTGGTGGATTAGCAATGGATAATACAGGATTTGCATAGACTGTCACCACGATTTCACTCTCTGTACTCTCAGCACCCGTATTTGTCAATTTCTGAGTAACGTAATATTTATACGTGCTCGTCAGAACCTCTCCTGCACGCATTGTTGCGGTTGGAGTTGGACCCGTAGGACCATCAGTTATCTTAGAATGATTCTCATCATACCAAATCAATTGATATGCAGAAGCTGGATTAGTCAACTCATTGATTTGAGCAGTCAATGGGCTGGTTGTCTCACCTTCGCAATAGGAAACCGGTGAAACTATTGGATTTGGAGAATCACTGATAACCACTTTTAGAATATTTGTTTTTCCTTCACAATTATCAACTGTTTGAGACACACAATAATATACTGTTTGATCTTTACCTGGCTGCACAGAAGGATCTACCGTAGGAGTTGGTGTGCCACTCAAAGGTGTTCCGCAAGTAGTACCATCACTTGCGTACCAGTTGATTGTAGCTCCAGCCTCCTCACCCGTATATGCAGAAGCGTCTCGTTCCTTCACATTCTTATCAAACGTACCCGCACCGTTCGCATCTGCTTTCAAGTATGTTACCTGAGATGTTTGCAACTGAGGTACGAAGGTAACCTTCACATCAAAAGTAGCCGTATCGCCGTAGCAAATCTCACCAGAAGTAGGTATGGTATAGGTTTGACGTACTCCGTAATGATAATTCGTAGTTGTTGACACACTTGTATTCGGTGTTGGAGTGGTTGCCTCCTTTGCTCCGTCCAAGAACCATTCGAAGCCAGTTGCGTAATAGTTGTTTGCATTATCCTCCACCTTCGTTACAGTCAGAGTTTGTGCAGGTTCTTCCGCACAGTAGGCAAGTTTATTTGCTGATACATCTGGCACTTTTACGCCACGAACGTCGATTGTGATCTTTCGATATGCACTAATGTTATTTGGATTAGCCTTATCACGCTGTGCCACTTCGTAAGTGAATTTACCGACTGTATTTACAGGAGGAACGGTGGTTTCATCCACACCATCCTTCCATACCAACTCGTATGTAACATCAGGTTTTGCCTGATTGATCTTTACATTTTCGCTTAATGCTGCTACATTCGGACTGTTCAAGCAATAGATAGTATCGTGAACAATTGGAGCAGGAGCACCCAAGATAGGGACAACGACGATTGTCGTTTCACTCGGACATGTAACCTCTGAGTTTTCCAATTCCTGATAAATCCAATAGTAGAAGAATTCATCATCTGTTGATGATAAATCTGGAGTTGGGTTAGCTCTTGTTGTAGAGTATCCACTTGTAGGCGCTGTCATCGATGAAGATTGATCCTCCTGAGTGGAACCGATCACGCCCGACCAATAAACTTTCACGTTTGGATCAGCAGCCTTAAGAGAAGCCACCTTAGCATCTATCAATGTATAATCAGGTGTACCGTCAGCTTTCAGGTACTCGCTGATTGAGGCATTGATTGGATCAGGGGTTGAATTGAACGTTACTGTTTTCGTGTCTGGTTTACTGTCACAGTAGCCATCTGCAGAGGCGATTGCCTCGTATGATCCAGCTTTATATGTACTATTGTCTACCGTGATAGACGATGCATCAGAAACGGTTGTTGTACCATCGATTGTCCAGTTTACTGTTGCAGTAGCTGGGGTAGTTTGGGTCGTGATCGTAGTTACGTCACATGCAGGCGTAACCGTCACGGTCACCATAGCAGAAGGTTTCACCGTAAATTTATATTCAACAGGGTCACTCGTACAATTAGGAGTAAGACTCATATCCGTCAAAGTATAATAATAGGTGTATGGCGTTGTACTTCCATCCAGTGACGGTAAGTTCGTCTCCGCAGGCGTACTAGCGTTTGCGTCTTTGTACCAGTTCACCGTGTATGATGCGGAAGAAGGAAGGATCGCAGCATCGTCACCCTGACAGAAATCAGAAATAGGTGCTAACGTTTCCTCTGGTATTGGGTTAACTGTGATTTTGTAAGGATTTGCATCGCCACGGCAACCCGTTGTTGTATTCACCAAGACGTAGTAGCTTGTAGATGGTGAATCTGCAGCCAATGTAGAAGCAACAGAAGGAGCAGCAGCCATCGGAGTCAAGGTATCAGCATCCTGGTACCATAGTAGTTTGTAACCAGCAACAGACTTATCAGGTTCTGCAGCCAATGTGCCCTCACAGAATGGATCTGGATCGTTCAGTTTATCTGTCGGAACAGGGTCTGCGTAAACGATGATGGTATCTGTTATGTCGCATGGTGTAGAAGTCATGGCAGGGTCATAATAATCATGAATAGAGATGATATATTTTGTACCTGTTTCCTCTACCTTCGACCAGTCTACTTTTAACTCAGGTGCCGTTTGAGCCGTCTCGCTACATGTTTTTGTTCCTAACAAATTAGAAGCTTTGACTTCATCTTTGTACCATGACACCTCATAATTATAATAATCTTTATCGTCTTTATCAATTCCATGAATAGGCTCCTTCAAACCAACTGTTGCTTCACCATCCTCCTTACAGAGTCTCAAAGTCTTACCACTCAATCGACCCTTGTCAGACGTGAAAGTACGTTTCTCATCAGGATGAGAACATGCAGCACAATTCAATCCAGCGACAATCGGAATTGAAGAAATTGAAATTGCACGACAAGGAGACAAGGCACTCATGTGTTCCCATTCATCTCTTTCGTTTGACAAATAACTACCGTCACCTATCACCACGCGGAAATAGACATTCAACACATCTCCAGCCTGTATTTTTTCAAAAGCAGGATGTGTAGCAGGATCCTTAATCACAAATTCGCCACTAGACTGTATGCTACTCAAATCATACCATGTAATTTTATCGTCATCAACCACAGTAGGGTCTTCGTAAGCATATTGGAACAAATAACCAATATTCGAACCATAAAATTGTTTTGCTACATCTGAGATTTCAGCCTCCAATGTTAATATATCATCCACACAAAGATCTAGCAAATCCTTTGCATGACCACTCAACACTGCATCCACTGCAACATCTGGAGGTGTACATACAGAAAAGACAATATCATCAATAGCAAAGTCACCTTGACTCGTGCTATAACTATCTGTAATATTTACAACCTGAAGCACAACACAACTAAACGAATTGTCTGGCACTGTAAATTTCTGTTCTACCGTACGCCAACCTTCGTTTCCATACAACATACCTGACTTACCAGCACCTTTCAACAAATCCTCTCCAGTGGCAGAACCTTTACGAAGCACAATGGCCATTTCTCCCACACCTGCAGGATTATTATTCACAGCACCGAATGATGCACTAAACGTGATCTCCTTACCTTTACACAATCCACATATTTCACGTTCATAAATCACCGTATTAGCCAATCCAGAACCTTTTCCGAATGCTTTATCCACATCGAAGATAAGCATACCACCACGTCCTGAACCAGAAGCATCACCGTTGATACCAGGAGTATAAGGATTCACATTCGTAATACAAGAAGTAATATCTCCATTACCAGAATATGTAGCACCTTTAATATCACTACCTGGTTGGAATTTAGTAGAGAATGGACGAGTCACATCCGTCCACAAACCACCATCTACAGGCACTGTATGAACAACACCCTTAGCATCACGATATTCGTAAGTCTTATTGTCTGGGAAAGTACCAAAATCATCATAGAAGATATTGGTTTCTGCCATAGGAAGATCATTTCCTGATGCATCTTTCATTGTACAACACTCTTTAGTCTCTATTGTAAATGAAGCAGATGCTGCGCTACATCCTGGAGGTGTAACCGAACATTTTGCTGTATAAGTTTTATTTGCCTCTTTCGGAGTAACTGAAAAAGATTGAGTAGAACTTGTCTCTGTTCCACCCTGCACAGACCATGAATAGGTTGTCCCTTCTGGATATGTATGTTTCAAATAAAGCATCACAGGGTTTTCAGGACATACTGGCATCATTTTAGCACTTGTAATAACTGGCTGTATATCACCCGTAATTCTAATATTATCAATACCTATTGGCAATGCATTAGGATTGGTTCTACTTACATAAAAAATAACTCTACCATTAGCATCTGCCTTACCCGTCATTGTCACCTTCTGTGCGCCACTCTTTGCGGCAATCGTCGTCGATGTTGTAGTGTTTGGAGAATCATTGGCATCCAATGAAGTAGACCATTTCAATCCTGCAGATGGCATTTGAGAACCACTTGCTCTGTATTGAACGCTACCACCAAATATGGAAATTTCAGTTTTTCCAGAAGCTGCCAACGATGCTTTCATGGAAGCCTCATCAATCAGATAATAAACATCCATTGTCAACGTGACATTTGATCCTGGCTTTAATCCATCTACTGAATAAGCCATAAAATAGCCACGATCATGAGAAGTTCCCGCATTCACCAACATATTGGTTCCGTTTCCTTCTGACAATATCGGATCTATCAACTTTGGATTCGCAGTAATAGCTGTAAATCCGCCTGGATTCGTAGTTAAATATCCATTCTGCTTTATCAAATCCGCCCAACCCTTAGTTGTAAAGAGCGTTGATCTAGTTGTAATCGTGTTCGAAGGCATACCCGTCTGGATCGCATTACCAATCACCTCATAGTAATCACAACCTGCGGTTTCTTCCTTAAGCAACTTATCTACCTTGCTATTGAACCATCCATCCGAATCGTTGGATAGAACAGGATTACACAATGTTTTACTGGTTTTGAAGTCCGTTCCTCCTACGATACACTGCGCCAGCGCATCTCCGATGCTGAACATCATTACTAGTGCCAATCCTACCAAAGACCGACACACGTGTTTTCCATTATACCCCATATACTTATCCGTTTTATTAATTTTTTTCGTTTTCATACTTCATTTTTACACAAATAACAAAATGTAAAGCCTTATGTATCAATTTATTATATTAAACACAAAATCGAATATAATTCGCAGCGTAATTTACGACAAATTATTGAAACAGAAAAATTTATTAAAAAGATTTCTTTCCAAACGGCGACTCTGGTCTGTCTATCCCTCTCTTTTCCGAACTTCTTAAACTACCCCACCTCAACGGACGTGGCACGACTCATTTCTACAAAACCAAAATCACTCGAAATGAATTTATAAAGTCCATCTTAAAACAAAAAAAATAGATTCGAAAAACATAAGTTCTTCGAATCTATCTCGTATCGTAACTAATTGATCTGAAAACGTTCAATTAGGATGTCTTTATTATTCAAAATTAAATGACAAGATAAACAATCTTGACGTCAATTTAGATAATGTATTCGTATACTTCAAATCTTTATAATTTGCGATCTCCGGCCTGTCTCGCTCCAACACATCACCCAAGCCTAAATAGACTTTAAATTCTGGAGCCAACTTGAAATAAGGCAAATAGAAATCACATCCTATTCCGAACTCCACTCCATAATCTACTTGTTTCAACATAATTGTAGCTTCTGCATCACGACCCATATCCAACGTCATAGCAGCTCCTGCCAACAAATAGGGACGATAGTTATGTTTTCGTTGCCCTCTGAATTTCAAATCCAATGGGAACTGCATCATATTAGACTGTACAGAAACACTACTACTAGTCAAATCACTTCCTTCTGAATCTCTAAATTGCAAAGTTCTTTCATTAAAATACAATTGTGGACAGAAACGTAGGTTCAACCAACTGAAAATACGCAAGTCTGAAATAATTCCCACGGAAAATCCTGGCGTCATTCTCACATCTTCTACAAACCAAATCTCTTCTGCCGCATCTGCCGACTCCTTATACGGTACCGCAGCATTGGTCGGATTAAAGTCCATCATGTTTAATCCTAAAATGAAACCAAAATGATACAGACGATTATCGGCATTTATCAAATTATTCATACGTCCCGTATTAGCTGAATAAGCCGATAAGGACATGACAAGCAAAAATATGCTAAAAACAACTTTTTTCAAAACTCAATATTATAAAAACCTATAGAACAAACGGAATATAGCTCCTTTTATTTTTAAAAGCGATGCAAAAATATAAAAAAAATAAGAAATGAGAAAGATTACACCTATCTATTCCTAAGTTTGTGTTACTTAAACGAATAACCCACACCCACCGTTCCAAAAATCGGATACATATCAAATGAGATGGTCTCAAACGTCGGTACGAATATGTCATTCATTCCCCAATCTAAATCGGCAAAGACAGAGAAGCGTTTACCCAAGTTCCACTCTCCTCCCAAGGTCAATCCCCACTGGAAACGACGCATATCTTCATTAAACTCAAACGATTGTGGTTCTTCTCCTACTTCTATCTTCGCACCCGTTGGATCTCCTTCTCTCAAATAGCCATTTTGCACTTCTCCATAGAACAATCCTTTGAAGACATATCCAAAATAACAACCTAACCGAATTCTACCCTTTTCCGTCAAATTCAAAGTGGCTGCAACAGGAAGCGTCAACATCCACTGGTCGGCTGACATGGTAACATCACCTGTCCATCTTCCCATGATGGTTCCACCTTCATCATCCTGTATAGACATGTTGTAATCCTTTACGGTAGCCTTGGACGTCATTCCCTTACGTTCAAAACGAAGTCCTAACAACATCTCCCATCTTTTGTTGAATGGCATATTAGACAAGGCCTGAACGGAGAAATTTCCCAAAGGTGCAAATCCATTAATTTTCCGCATCTGCGCAGGTAACGGGAAAGGAACGGTTCCACCCACCTCAAATCCTAAGCGAAACTCAAAATATGGAAGAGGACGAACTTTCTTCACACGTGCAGTATCATTCTGAACGTTATTTTCAACACTCTCTCCCACCTCAGTTTGTGAGAAAGCATTCATCATACATCCTAACAGCAACAATAATGTAATAATCTTATTTCTCATCTTTCGTTCTCCCTTTTAGTTAGCTGTTTCCTTACACACAATCTCCACCTCATCCACATACAATTCACTGCCAACGGCTCCCGTGAAATCATCACCCTTCAAACTGGAGGAGAAGACGATTCCGAAATTATAGCCATACTTCTGCAAGCGATCTTTATCCACCTTCTTGCCATTCATTGCCTTGAATGGGAAGGAGAATCGGAGCCACTCATCTGTATTTTTTCGATCCGATGCTGGCATTTGTGCTAACAAAACCAAATGCTCACTATTCAACGAATTGGTTCCATCCAACATCACGGCATTTCCATCTTTATCCGTATTTTCATACAAAATAGCATAGATGTTAAAATCATCCGTTCCCTCTATTTCACGATACTTACCATCTGTCATCTTCGGACCTGGTTTGTATTTATACCAACCCACAATGGAATCTGGCTCTTGTAAGAATGGCACGCCAAAACGCGTTGCCGACAAAGGTGACTTCAACGCTTGTTGTACATTAAATGTTCCTAAAAATAGATTTCCTGGTGCAATTGGCATTCCTGCCGCCTTTCCAAAACTTCCAGCAAAACGGGTCGTCATTTTTATCGCTCTTCCTTTATATCCATCCTCCACAACAACTGTCGGATATCCCTCTGGACCCACACTTGATGCTAAGCAGAATCCTGGATTTCCCGTATTCCACCACGACATAATATCTACGCCCTCCACAACCTCATATATGATGTGGTATTTGTTAGACTCATTCAACATATAATTTTCAAAGCTGAAATGGGTAGGCAACGACACTGCACAACGATAGGTCACGTGATATGTACGCTTCCACTCTCCACTCTCTGAAGTTACTGTATAAATCACCTCTTTATTGTCTGAAAAATCTTGTACCGAACCACTCTTAGGTGAGATGGTAGCACCCTTCGTCAAAACAAACTCAGGAGCTCTTTTCGTTAGATCACAACCCTGCTTTACAAATATTGTGATGTTATTCATTATACTAGTCACCTCCATCAACGTGTCGGCTTTTGTAATAAGATACTCTTTGTCGCCAGACAACTTGCATTGTAGGATGTCTGCCTCCGATTCCAACGGTTCATCCTGTATACACCCAACCATTGTGAAGGCCATTACAGGAAATGCTAACAAAATGTTTTTTATGTTCATTTGCATTCTAATTTACGGCACAAAGATATTAATATTTTTTAACATCAAATCACTTTTTCTTTTTATCCTCATACTTTTCAATATCCAAGCGCGTCACCAACCCCTCACTTCGCTCAAAGACGAACACTTTATCGAAATTACTTTTATAATGATGCGCAAGTGCCTCTGCTGCGGTCGACGAATTATACGAACTTGACATCAAGAAACTATTTTGTATAATCACCAACCATTGCTCATCACAGGATGTATTATATTTCCGCAGTTTGCAATTCTTTGCCACCAATCGTTGCGACACACTGGAGATTGAGAGGGGCTTCACCTTTGTAGCTATGGCTGCATACCATAATCCTTCATACCATCTGCCCGTCACATTCAGGATGGTGATACACTGAATCTTTGGATGCAACTTCTGATGTCCATATTTAGAGGTCCTATCCACTTTGTATTTTGTTCCTGTGGATTCTGGTATATTCTCAGAAACGACATTCGCTATCGACTCTGCCAAACCTTGACGTACCAATAAACGGGCCTCTTCATTCACCATCAATACCGTCGGACTAATATCATCAGAGAACAACACCTCCACCATCAACTTATAATCACACTTCTCCTCCACTATACGCTGTGCATCCTCCATCATGTAGGTGAGGAAATCTTCATGCGCACGTAAATTGAATAGCTTATCTTCCCTTTCATACTTCAACTCCGTCAGTTCAATGCCAATCAGTTTCCCTCCTGAATGCAATAAAAAATCGGGTGATTCGGATTTTTCCAACTCACCTATCGGGAAATAGGGATAACTGGAACGGAACATATTGATAATGGCCCACTCCTTCTTATCCTTCTTCTCTTGATTATGACTCAACTCCACCATACCTCAATTTATTTATGAAAGGGATACCATCGATTATCGATGCATGATTTATATCATTCCCTACTCTACTTTTTTTTTCGGGAACTTCCACTCGGAACTTCCTTTAAGCAAACATAATTATTTATTTGCTTTTTTCAAAATTCCAACGGGTTATTTCATAAAGTCAACCATAAAATTTATAATTCCAATTTTAATGGCTACCTTTGCAACGTTCTGTTAATCAAGGGGACTTCTAAAATCCCCCGAAATAAAATTGAAATGAAGAATACCAAAAGTTTATTTTTTATCTCACTTTTTTGTTTCTTAACCATCAACACATGGGGAAGATCTCGCACAGATAACTTACTCAGAGATTCCCTTGTCAACTACTCAAAGAAATACATTGGATGCAAATATAAATACGCTAGCAAAGGTCCGAAGACTTTCGATTGCTCTGGATTCACCAGCTATGTATACAGTCACTTTGGCTACTCTCTTAGCAGTTCTTCCTCCTCTCAGTACACACAAGGAGATAAAATAAAAAAAGGAAGAACCAAGAAAGGTGATCTGATCTTTTTCAAGGGAAGTAACGCTAAAAGCAAAAGCGTCGGACACGTTGGAATCGTCGTCGATCACAAAGGGAATAGCGACACGGTTTATTTCATTCATGCTTCTGTTCAAAAAGGGGTTACCATCGACCTTTATCCCGGACTCGACTATTACAACAAACGATTTATAGGCTATCGGAGAATTATCGGCGAAGAAGAGTCTTCCGATGAATTCATACCAGATCCAAAAGAGGAGACCGACAAGAAAGATGTCGAGCCAACACCTAAACGCGATGACAAAAGCACTCCGTCGGCCGACACGCTTCAGAAGAAAACAGAGAAAGATGAGGTCGTCACAGACAAAGAGACAAATGAAAAAGGAGAATCGAACATTGTTCATATTGTTCAAAAAGGAGACAATCTCTATCGCATCTCCAAACAATATGGATGTAAAGTGGATGACATCATCAAATGGAACAAATTGAAAAACAACAATTTGAAGATTGGACAGAAACTTCTCATCAATTCAGACACCGATTCTCCTCAGTCTAACGAAGAGAAAGACGCAATCGACAATCATTCAAAAGATGGAAAGAACGAGATTACGCCTGCACCTTCTGACACTACTGACGTGAAAAAAGAGTCTTCTGATCAGGATAAGAGTGTCAACAAAGATGAAACACAAGAAGTTGACAATGAAAACAACAATGAGAAAAGATCTGCGAATAGGTCAACAACTAATCATCAAACGATAGTCATGGCAACACGCAAACACACATACACGTTTATCGGCTTACTTTGTTTGCTGACAACTTCTGCAACAGTATTAGGTCAATCAGCTGTTGACATAACAAAAATTATGGAGAAAATAATTTCAACTGCGGATAGTACAAACGCATTGGAATCAAATAGCCAACCAAAGATTGGATTACAGATACACATATCAATATGATTCAAATGGAAATATCTATATAAGATACCACTACGACAGAAAGGAAAACTTAATCGACAAAACGTTTTACCACCACTACCCTAATGGAAACTACCTTGCCATCGTTGTGGTGACAGAGACACAGACAGAGCCTTAAAACATTGCTGCTATCATAAAACAAAAGGACACGCTCTTGTTGAGTATGTCCTTATGAGTACCTTTTCAATCTTCTCTATTCGTCACATTTATTTCTTATCAATATAATCCACAATCCACTGTCCCACTTCTTTTGTGCCATACTTAGCACCTCCTTCAACCTGGATTTCTGGTGTACGGACATTAGCATCTAAGGAAGCATCAACAGCCTCTCGAATCAATTTACCTTCCTCCTTTAAATTAAAGTATTCGAACAACATAGCGACCGAAAGAATCTGAGCCAACGGATTGGCAATATTCAAACCCTTTGCTTGCGGCCATGATCCATGAATCGGTTCAAACACTGGTGTGTGTTCTCCTGTCGATGCGGAAGGAAGCAAGCCCATCGAACCTGTAATACAAGAACCCTCATCTGTAAGGATATCACCGAAAGTGTTCTCCGTCACCATCACATCAAAGAATGTTGGTTCCTGAATCATGCGCATTGCTGCATTGTCAACATACATGTAATCAGTCGTCACATCTGGATATTGGAGTGCTATCTCTTGTGCCACCTTACGCCACAGACGAGAAGATGCCAACACATTAGCCTTATCCACAACTGTCAAATGTTTTCTGCGCTGACGTGCATATTTATATGCCTCCTTCAAAATTCGCTCTACCTCTTCTCTGCTATACGCATTCGTATCGTATGCAAAATCACTTCCCTCTTTCTTCTCTCCAAAATACATACCACCCGTCAATTCACGGATACAGATGAAATCAGCACCTTTCACCAACTCATCTTTCAGCGGACTTTTATGAATCAAACAATCAAAAGTCTGTATCGGACGAATATTAGCAAACAATCCTAATTTCTTACGCATTGCCAACAATCCTTGTTCGGGACGCACCTTGGCTGCAGGATTATTATCAAACTTAGGATCACCTACGGCAGAAAAGAGTACTGCATCTGCCTCCATACAAATCTTAAAGGTCTCTTCTGGGAATGGATCCCCTACTTTATCTATTGCATCGGCTCCACATATAGCATGAGTATAACTCACTTCGTGTCCAAACTTATTACATACGGCAGTCATTACATTGACTCCTTGCTCAGAGATTTCTGGTCCTATACCATCTCCTGGTAATACAGCAATTTTTAATTTCATATTAATAAAAAATTAACGGTTATTTATTTTCTTTCGTTCTCTCAGGCGCTTGTGTGTACAAGTCCTCTATCAGATTCAACATTTTAAAGGTTGCCTTGATAGCTGCTTCCATCTGGTCAGCATCCAAACCTCTCGTTCGATAACTTTTCCCATCGAATGTCCATGAGATACTGGTTTGCACCAAGGCATCGGTACGACCGCCGGGTGGAATGCTTACAGCATAGTTTGTCAACCAAGGGAATTTACGTTGTAATTTATCTCGATAGATATGTCTTACCGCACGAACGAACGCATCATATTGTCCGTCACCCGTTGCAGTCTCTTCATAAGATTTTCCATCAATCTCAAGACGAACACTGGCCAACGGCTTTAGTCCATAACTGGTGCTCACCATATAGCTATCCAACTTCACATGATCATCAGGGGCAGAATGTTTAACCACATCGGCCACTATATAAGGGAGATCTTCTTGCGTAACGAGTTCCTTTTTATCCCCCAACTCGATGATTCGTTTTGTGACAGCCTTGGTTTGTTCAGGTGTAAGGGCGAGGCCCAACTCCTCAAGGTTCTTAAGGATATTGGCTTTCCCGCTATTTTTACCCAACGCATATTCGCGTTTTCTGCCAAAACGTTCAGGAAGCAAACCGTTACAATACAATCCCGATTTGTTATCGCCATCCGCATGCACGCCCGCTACCTGCGTAAAGACACTTTCTCCCACGACAGGTCTATTCGGTGGTATTGCGATGCAGCTATACGACTCAACCAAATGACATATCTCCATTAATTTGGACTCATTAATGCCAGTTTGAACATGATAATGATCTTTCAGTGCAGCTTGAACACTTGCCAAAGGAGCATTACCTGCCCGTTCGCCCAACCCATTGATGGTTGTATGCAAACCATTAGCACCCGCCTGTATCGCTGCCATCGCATTTGCCACAGCAAAATCATAATCATTATGCGCATGGAAGTCGAACGAGAGATTAGGATAACGATCGGTCATCAACTTCACACAACGATAGGTCTGATCTGGCGTCAATATACCCAACGTGTCAGGAAGCATAAAATGTTCTATCTTCTGATCTTTAAGATGATCCATCAAAAAGAATACATATTCCGCACTATCCTTTATGCCACCACTCCAATCCTCCAAATAGAGGTTAACTCGCATACCCTGTTTTTGCGCGTATGAAAGAGTGTCCAAAACATCATGAAGATGCTCTTCCGGACTTTTTTTCAATTGCTCAGAGCAATGTCTGAGTGATCCTTTCACAAGCAAATTGACACACTGGCATCCCGTCTCCTTTATCCAATCAATACTTGAAGTTTCATCGACAAAACCCAAGACTTCAATTCGATGAAGACAATTCACACCCTTTGCCCAATTGCAAATCATTGAGACAGCCTCTTTTTCTCCATCACTCACGCGAGCTGATGCCACCTCTATTCGATCTACATTAGCGTCCAAAAGGAGGGTGCGCGCCAATATCAACTTCTCATGTGGCACGAAACTCACTCCGTTGGTTTGTTCCCCATCACGGAGTGTCGTGTCCATTATTGTTACATATTTTCCCTTTTCTGTTCCCATTCCTCTATCTTCTCTTTATTTTCGAGCAAGAAATCGATATCATCCAAAGCGTTCATCAGACAATATTTCTTGTAACTATTTATTTCAAAATGTTCACTATGACCCGTAGCCAAATTGGTTACTGTTTGATTGGGCACGTCAACTCTGACTTGCATCTTAGGATTTTCCTCTATGCATCGGAAGAGTTCCTGTTGAAACTCCCGACTGACAACGACAGGGAGCACAAAACAATTCAGAAGGTTGTTTCTATGGATATCAGCAAAACTACTGGAAATCACAACCCGTACGCCATAACCTGCGATAGCCCAAGCGGCATGTTCACGACTCGAACCGGAGCCCCAGTTCTGTCCACCTACGATAATCTCATGGACGCCCTTATGTGGAGTCTCCGAAAAATCAGGATGGTTCATCACGAAATCTGGCTTAACATTCCCGTTTTCATCATAACGAAGATCACGCATGAAAGCATCTCCGAAGAATTTAGGATCGCGCGTCGTACTCGCTAAATAACGAGCAGGGATAATCAGATCCGTGTTGCAATTATCGATTCCAATAGGAATACATGTTGACTGTATTATATCAAATTTTTGTTTACTCATAATGATACTTTATTAGATGTGGGAGATATAGATTCTTTTCGTGCTTTTTTTTAATTTGTTGAGACGCATGGCCATGCGTCTCTACGGTGACCTTACCGAAAAATATCAAAAACATCGAAAAATTTATTACTCCACAATTTATATTAACTTTCTTGGATCCGTGATTTTTCCTGTAACTGCACTTGCGGCAACCACCAAAGGTGATGCTAAAACAGTACGTGCGCCCGGACCTTGACGACCGACGAAATTACGGTTGCTTGTGGAAATAGCCAACTTACCAGCAGGCACTTTATCAGGATTCATAGCCAAACAAGATGAACAAGATGGTAATCTCAGTTCAAAGCCAGCCTCTTTCAGAACAACATCAATACCTTCATCTATGACTTGCTGACGAACCAACCATGAGCCTGGCACCAACCAAGCGACTACATTAGGGGACTTCTTCCTTCCCTTAACGATCGATGCAAATGCACGGAAATCCTCGATTCTTCCATTGGTACAAGCACCTAAAAAGACATAATCGACAGGAACACCTTCTAACTTTTGTCCCTCTTTCAACTGCATATATTCCAACATGTTTATAAACTGAGTCTTTTCAGAAGATGGAATCTCATTCAAAGTAGGTATTGACTCATTAATAGCGATACCTGCACCTGGATTCGTACCATAAGTGATACGAGGTTCAATATCTTCCGCACGATAAGTAACCTCTTTGTCAAATACCGCATCGTCGTCACTCTTCAATTTTCTCCATTGTTCCACCGCTTTATCCCATTCTGCACCTTTAGGCGCAAATTCTCTACCTTTCAAGTAGGCGAATGTAGTTTCATCAGGGGCAATCAATCCTGCACGAGAACCCATTTCGATTGACAAGTTGGAAAGGGTCAGACGACCTTCCATCGACATATTACGAATTGTACTACCTGCATATTCAACAGCATAACCCGTTGCCCCAGAAGTGGTCATTTTAGCCATGATATATAATGCAACGTCCTTAGCCGTCACACCCGGATTCAACGTACCCTCAATGTTTATACGCATCGTCTTAGGTTTAGACTGAAGGATACACTGAGAAGCCAAGACCTGAGCCACCTCACTTGTTCCGATACCCATTGCAATCGCACCAACAGCGCCATGAGTAGAGGTATGAGAATCGCCACACACAATAGTCATTCCAGGAAGAGAAAGAGCCTTTTCAGGACCAACAACATGGATAATTCCATTGTCTTTCGACCCCATAGGGAAGTGTTTAATATTAAATTCCTGGCAATTCGCCTTTAATGTCTCCACCTGTTTTTTCCCCACAGGATCATGAATTTCATCCTGCTGATCTGACGGAGTGTTATGGTCAGGCATTGCCACGATACGTTCCGGACGGAAAGCCTTTATACCCTTATCTCTAAGTGTGTCAAAAGCCTGAGGAGTGGTCACCTCGTGACCGTAAAGGCGATCTATATACAGGACGGTAGGTCCATCCTCAATCTGAGACACGACATGAGCATCCCATATTTTATCAAATAATGTTTTTCCCATAAATATGAATCTTAGTGAAATGACTACTTTCTAAATTTATTTATACAATCAATATACGCCTCTACAGAAGCCGTTACGATATCAGTGTTTGCACCAAATCCATAGTAAACAGCACCATCATGTTCAACCTGCATGTGAACTTTTCCGATATCATCACTTCCCTTATTAATGGCTTGTATCGTAAATTCCTTGAGTAGCATATTTCTTTTTATAATCACTTTCAGAGCCTTGATTGCAGCATCCACCGGACCATTTCCAGATGATGCAGCGACAAATTTTTCTCCTGCAATGTCCAGTCCGATGCTAGCAACCGGACGAACACCTAAACCACTTGTAACCTGTAAGAAGTCTAATTTGATGTGATGGTCTCTTGTTCTTTCCACACCAGCAAGCATAAGGATATCATCATCATTCAACTCTTTCTTCTTATCCGCTAATTTTAAGAACTCCTCGTACAGTGAATCGAGCTTCTCTCCATCAACATCAACACCTAACACATGTAGGCGATGCTTTAATGCAGCGCGACCGCTTCTTGCCGTCAGAACAATTGCATTATCATCAATTCCGACATCCTTAGGATCCATAATTTCATACGTTTCCGCATTTTTCAAAACACCATCCTGATGAATTCCAGACGAATGAGCGAAGGCATTCTTACCGACGATTGCCTTGTTCGGCTGAACAGGCATATTCATTAGGCTGGAAACCATTCGACTCGTCTGATAAATCTTGGTCGTGTTAATATTAGTCTCAATATTTAAATCTGGATGAGTTTTAAAAATCATGGCAATTTCTTCCAATGAAGTGTTTCCAGCTCTCTCTCCCACTCCATTGATAGTCACCTCCACCTGACGGGCACCATTTAAGACACCCGCAACAGTATTGGCCGTTGCCATTCCTAAATCATTATGGCAATGAGTAGATAAGATTGCCTTCCCTGCAGATAAAGCATCCACATGTTCCATAATATACTTTATCTTCTCTCCATACTCAAAAGGAATACGGAATCCCGTGGTATCAGGGATATTAACCACTGTAGCACCAGCCTTGATAACGGCTTCTGTCACACGAGCTAAATATTCATTGTCTGTTCTGCCCGCATCTTCCGCATAAAACTCAACATCCTCAACAAATTTCTTAGCATATTTCACCGCCGAAACAGCTCTTTCAATTATCTCTTCTGGTGTGGAATTAAATTTATACTTAATGTGCAAATCAGATGTTCCAATACCCGTATGTATTCGCTTGTGTTTTGCAAACTTTAAAGCATCTACAGCCACATCGATGTCCTTTTCCACTGCTCTGGTTAAAGCACAAATCGTAGGCCATGTTACTGCTTTAGATATTTCTATTACCGAATTGAAATCACCAGGACTAGAAATAGGAAATCCTGCTTCAATAACGTCAACACCTAACAATTCCAATTGTTTTGCCACTTGAATCTTTTCAATTGTATTCAACTGGCAACCAGGAACTTGCTCTCCATCTCGAAGTGTTGTGTCAAAAATAAATAATCTATCGCTCATATATGTATAAATTTAAAAACACCGTAAAAAAAAAGCCTTTCTCACGGGAAGTGAGAAAGGCTCAATATCTTTAAATATAACACACACATTCTCACTTCCTCAAGCTACGCAAGAGAATAATGAAAATAATGTTAATGTTAATTATAAAATTCATTCTGTTTTTTTCTTTTTTGGAAAGAGGAAATTATGCACCTCTTTTTCGGGGACAAATATATGTGCTTTTTATTAATTCACCAAATTCTAAGAAAATAAATTTACAGACCAATACGGAAAGACAATATCAAATTACCACCCACATCAAAACTTTTGTGTCTTTCCTTTTCTACAGTTTGAAATTGACTATTGTAAATTATTGATTCTCTTACACTTTCAACAAATTGCATACCTATACCGATCCCGACGATTCGAAATCTAACACCTATTTCGGGATGAATATATAATCCTTTTTGTTCGTCTTTATTACTAAAATCCTCATGAAACCACTTTCCATCCTCTCGTTGGTAGAGATTATAATAAGCATTACAATCACCTCTCAAACTAACACATCCACCAAACTTCAGACCGAAATAGGGAGATACTCTTTTATCAGAGACACTTAACTGGACATCTGCATAAATAGGCAAAGAAAGAGTAGTAAACCAAAAATCAAGTTTCGCTCTGATTTCGGTTCCTATTCCATAATAGAGATGTTTGTTACATTGGTATCCAAAGTTCAGAGAAAGACCATTCGTGAAATTTAGAAATCGATCTTTTTTATCCCAATCGTATATCGTATTAAATCCGAATGTGATTCTATCGATTCGCATTTTAAACCCATTAGAATAGTAAGCAGATTTAACCGTCTCTGCCTCCTCATCCTGTGCATATAAGTTTATCGTGCACAATGAAACAAGTAATAGTATAATCTTTTTCATGCTTGTCTTATTTCGTGGATTTACTAACGACCAAGGCTAAACTCTATATTTCCCCACTTCACAACATAGCATACAACAAACGACCAATCTTCTTGTAACGTATTCAACTCCTCTTGCGGTATACTTTGGAGTAATGAGATGATAAAATCCTTACAAGGCGTATCATCATCATAGAATATAATATTCTGAATTTCACCATCTTTTGTCACCGTAAAACAGAATCTATACATTTTATTAGATCGCTCATCCGAGATAATCCTACCCTCTCTGTTTAAATATTCAACAATATTTTTGTGAAGAGTCTCTCTTTCAGCTTTCACCCTTATTTTAACATTCTGTCCATAAACGCCATAATCATCACTAACCACATCACCCGTTTTTTCAGTACAAGAAGCAAGAAGGGTATTACTTACGAAACTAGCAATTGAAAGTCCAGCAATTGTAACAATCTCACCCAACTTCTTTTTCTTATCAATCTCCCGTTCTAAGTATAAAACCTCAGCTTCACATTTCGGACACGTACCTTTACATTCTCCTTTAAATGTACATTCTTTCGTTATCAATTCGATATCATTCTCCGCAGCTATTCTTCTACGGATTTCTCGAAGGTATTTGCATTTTTCTCTTCCTAGCATAAATCTAACATTTAAGGAGGTTCTATAAATTCATTTCGTGGAATTTTTGAATTTTCATTCGATTTCCATATAGTAAAGACGCAATGCATTGCGTCTCTACTATGACCGAATCAGTTTATGGATGCACATAAGTACCAATGTTTTCGCCCATAATCACCTTTTTCAAGTTACCCACTTTGTCCATATTAAAGACAACGATTGGTAAATTATTATCTCTGCACATTACAGTAGCGGAGAGATCCATAACTTTCAGGTTCTTATTAAGGATTTCATCATAAGAGATGTCGTCGTATTTAGTGGCAGTCGGATCTTTTTCAGGATCAGCCGTATAGATACCATCCACGCGAGTACCTTTAAACATAGCGTCAGCTTCAATTTCCAAGCCACGAAGAGAAGAGCCCGTGTCAGTTGTAAAATAAGGGCAACTTGTACCAGCAGCAAAAATGGTGATATAACCAGCATTTAACAGATCAATCGCTCTATCCTTAGTATAGAATTCACCAATAGGTTCCATGCGAATAGCAGTCAACACCTTACACTTCACGTTAATGGCAGAGAGAGCAGAATTAAGGGCCAAAGCGTTAATAACAGTAGCGAGCATACCCATTTGATCACCTTTGACGCGGTCGAAACCTTTTTTTGCGCCAGTCAAGCCACGGAAGATATTACCGCCACCGATAACGATACCAATTTGAACACCCATCTCAGCTATTTCTTTCAACTGAGAAGCATAATCAGACAATCTGTTTTCGTCGATGCCATAACCTTGAGCGCCCATCAACGATTCACCACTAAGTTTTAATAGAATACGATTATATTTCATTGTAGGAAAAAATAAATTGCTTTATAACACAAAAAATACCCCATCAAAAGGAATGGAGTAATGCAAAACTACAAATAAACTTTTAAGGCAACAAAAAAGCCACACGTAAAAGTGTGGCTTTTTAAAAATATGCGAATAGAATTATTCAGCAGATTCTTGAGCTGGAGCTTCAAGTTCAGCAGCTGGAGCAGCAGCCTCATCAACCTTCTTTTTAGAAGAACGACGAGTTTTAGTGCTCTTCTTAGCTGTTTTAGTCTTCGACATGTTGTCATTGTAGTCAACAAGTTCGATGAAGCACATTTCAGCAGCGTCATCCAAACGGAAACCAGTTTTGATAATACGAGTGTAACCACCTGGACGATCAGCGATTTTTTGAGCAATTTCGCGGAACAATTCAGTAACAGCTTGTTTGTTTTGCAAGTAGCTAAACACAACACGACGAGAGTTAGTAGAATCGTCCTTTGCCTTTGTCAATAATGGCTCAACATACTTTCTTAGGGCTTTAGCCTTAGCAGTAGTTGTATTGATTCTCTTATGCATAATCAAAGAGATAGCCAAGTTAGCAAGCAACGCATCTCTGTGAGCTTTTTGTCTTCCAAGATGGTTGAATTTTTTATTATGTCTCATTTTAATTAATCTTTATCTAATTTATACTTTGAGATATCCATACCAAATGAAAGATTCAAGGTATCCAACAATTGGTCTAACTCTGTCAATGACTTCTTACCGAAGTTTCTAAACTTAAGCAAATCGCTCTTATTAAATACGACTAATTCACCTAAAGTTTCAACATCAGCAGCTTTCAAGCAGTTAAGCGCACGAACGGAGAGGTCCATGTCGACCAATTTAGTTTTAAGCAACTGACGCATATGAAGAACCTCCTCGTCAAATTCCTCATTAGCACTTTCGTCTGCAGAATCAAGAGTAATCTTTTCATCAGAGAACAACATAAAGTGATAAATAAGAATTTTAGCAGCTTCTTTCAAAGCATCTTTAGGGTGGATAGAACCATCAGTAGAGATTTCAATCACCAACTTTTCGTAGTCAGTTTTTTGCTCCACACGATAATTCTCAACTGCATATTTAACGTTACGAATAGGTGTATAGATAGAGTCTATAGCAAGAACGCCAATCTCAGAGCCAGGAATTTTGTTTTCGTCAGCTGGAACGTAACCGCGACCTTTACCGATATTAATTTCGATATTAAAGCTTGCGCTTTTATCCAAGCGACAGATTACAAAATCAGGATTGAGGACATCGAAACCGGACAAATGTTTAGCAATATCACCTGCTTTAAATTCGGTACCAGAAACATTAATAGTTACTTTTTCGCTATCAAATTCTTCAACTTTCTGCTTAAAACGTACTTGTTTTAGATTAAGAATCACGTTAGTAACATCCTCAATAACTCCAGGAATAACAGAGAACTCATGATCCACACCATCTATCTTAATGGAAGTTATTGCAAAACCTTCCAAAGAAGAGAGCAATATACGCCTTAAAGCATTACCAACAGTAATACCATAACCGGGTTCTAGCGGACGGAACTCAAACTTTCCGTAGAAGTTGTCCGCTTCCAACATTATTACTTTATCAGGTTTTTGAAATGCTAAAATTGCCATGGATCAGTTATTATTTAGAGTAAAGTTCGACGATCAATTGTTCTTTAATATTCTCTGGAATATCAGCTCTTTCTGGAAGATGCAAGAATTTACCAGACAATGAAGATCCATCCCACTCTAACCATGCATATTTGCTATGATTGAAACCTGTCAAAGAATTTTCGATAACCTCAAGAGATTTAGATCTCTCACGAACACCTACTACTTGACCTGGTTTAACAGAGTATGAAGGAATATTAACCACCTCACCATCAACAACGATGTGGCAGTGTGATACTAACTGACGAGCTGCTGCTCTTGTAGGAGCTATACCTAAACGATAAACTACATTATCAAGACGAGTCTCCAATAATTGTAATAATACCTCACCGGTAATACCCTTTGTTGCAGAAGCTTTCTCGAACAAATTACGGAATTGTCTTTCTAAAACGCCATAAGTATATTTAGCCTTTTGCTTCTCGTTCAACTGAATACCGTACTCAGAAGACTTCTTTCTTCTATTTACGCCATGTTGTCCGGGAGGAAAATTTCTTTTTGCCAAAATCTTATCTGGACCGAAAATTGGTTCTCCAAAACGACGCGCAATCTTAGTTTTTGGACCTGTGTATCTAGCCATTTTTTTTAATTATTAATTCCAAACCTTGAACCGTGCAGCCGCGATTGCAGAGAGGATTAAATTGCAATCATTCACAATGCGAGATTCGAAAGCTGTTTGTAATAAATATAAAATTATACTCTACGTTTTTTAGGTGGTCGACAACCATTATGTGGTAGTGGTGTTACGTCGATAATTTCCATCACCTCAATTCCTGCACCATGGATGGTACGAATTGCAGACTCACGGCCATTACCTGGACCTTTTACGTATGCCTTAACTTTCCTTAAACCTAAATCATAGGCTGCTTTAGCACAATCCTGAGCTGCCATCTGTGCTGCATATGGAGTGTTCTTCTTTGAACCACGGAATCCCATCTTACCAGCTGATGACCATGAAATAATCTGACCCTCAGAGTTTGCTAATGAAACTATGATATTGTTAAAAGATGAATGTACATGCAATTGTCCAATTGCGTCAACTTTTACTACCTTTTTTTTGGTTGCTACTGCTTTTTTTGCCATATCTTTTATTAATTAATAGCGTTAGCTAACTTTTACTTAGTTGCTTTCTTCTTGTTTGCAACAGTCTTCTTCTTACCCTTACGAGTACGTGCATTGTTTTTCGTACTTTGTCCACGCAAAGGTAATCCAATACGATGACGAATACCTCTGTAGCATCCAACGTCCATCAATCTCTTGATGTTCAATTGTACTTCTGAACGAAGATCTCCTTCGACTTTGAACTCTGCACCTATAATCTCACGAATTTTAGATGCTTGATCATCTGTCCAATCCTTTACCTTGATGTCTTTGTCAACACCAGCTTTTGAAAGAATCTTATTTGCACTACTGCGACCTATACCATAAATATAGGTTAAACCGATTTCTCCTCTCTTATTCTGAGGCAAATCTACTCCGACAATTCTTATAGCCATATATAAACTAAAATTTTTGCAAAGATAATAAAAATTTTTATCCTTGACGTTGCTTATACTTAGGATTTTTCTTATTAATTACATACAAACGTCCCTTTCTTCTTACTATTTTACACTCTGGGGTACGTTTTTTTAAAGATGCTCTTACTTTCATATCTGTACTTAATTATTTGTATCTGAATGCAATACGACCTTTTGACAAGTCATACGGAGACATCTCGACTCTTACTTTATCTCCTGGAAGAATTTTTATATAATGCATACGCATTTTCCCAGAAATATGAGCAGTTATCTCATGTCCATTTTCTAATTCAACGCGAAACATAGCATTCGACAATGCTTCTACTATTGTTCCGTCTTGCTCTATTGCTGCTTGTTTAGCCATATACTATATCGCTTTATTTCCTAAGACTTGCTCGACATACTCAAACGACGATAAGATATCTGCACCGCCCTTACGAATTGCAATCGTATGTTCAAAATGTGCTGAATACTTATGATCTGAGGTGACAGCCGTCCATCCATCTGATTCTAAATAACAACTCTTTTTTCCTAAATTAATCATGGGCTCTATGGCTATGACCATTCCGTCTTTTAACATCGGACCATTTCCACGTCTTCCATAATTTGGAACCATCGGTTCTTCATGCATATCATGACCTACGCCATGACCTACAAATTCGCGAACCACGGAATATCCTTTGGATTCACAATGCGTTTGTACCGCACTTCCTATATCGCCTAATCTTCCACCAACTTTTGCTGCTTCTATACCTTTGTATAGCGCTTCTTTTGTGGTTTTAAGCAGGGAAAGAATCTCAGGAGATACCTCACCCACACAAAAAGTATAGCAAGAATCTCCATGAAATCCATTCTTATATGCTCCGCAATCGACTGAAACGACATCTCCCTCTTTCAATTCATAGTTGGAAGGGATACCGTGTACTATCTGATCATTAACGGATGTACATATTGAATTAGGGAATCCTCCATAACCCAAAAAACTTGGGACTGCATCATTAGAACGAATGAACTCTTCCGCCAACTTATCAAGAGCTAATGTTGTAACACCTGGCTTAATGGCTTTTCCCACTTCTGCCAACGTACGCGCAACAATTAAATTACTGATGCGCAACAACTCAATCTCTTCGTCTGTTTTAAGATATATCATCGCAAATATCAATAAGCGGACAAACCAGAACGTCCTTGAATATGACCAGACTCCATCAAACCATCATAGTGATGCATCAACAAATGGCTCTCCACTTGTTGTAATGTATCCAAAACTACTCCCACGATAATCAACAAAGAAGTACCTCCGAAGAAATGTGAGAATTGCTCTGTTACACCTAACTTACTGATGAATGCAGGCAAAATAGCAATCAATGCTAGGAATATAGAACCTGGCAATGTGATTTTTGACATGATTGAGTCAATATACTCTGCAGTTGGTTTACCTGGTTTAACATCTGGTATATAACCATTCATACGCTTCAAATCATCTGCCATTGTCGTTGGGTTAATCGTAATTGCCGTATACAAATACGTAAACAAAATGATTAACACTGCAAAGATGAAATTATACCAGAATCCATTTGTATTACGCAACATGTTCAACAAGAAGTTTGTAGAATTCTGTTCTGACATCACCCATGGCATAACAGCCAACGGAATGAACATGATTGCCTGACCAAAGATGATTGGCATCACACCAGCAGCATTAACCTTCAATGGGATGTAATTACGTACTCCAACAGGACTTGCAGATCTGCCACCTTCCATGTTCTTTGCATAAAATACTTTTACTTTTCGGATACCCTGAACCAAAAGTATCGCAGCAGCAGCAACTACAAAAAGTGCAATGATTTCAAGTAAGAATTTTACCAAACCACCACCACCTTGAGAGCTATAACAAGAAGCGAACTCCTGAGAAATAGCACTTGGGAAACGAGCAATAATACCCACCAAAATGATGAATGAGATACCATTTCCTACACCCTTATCCGTGATACGCTCGCCTAACCACATCACAAACATACTACCAGCACATAAGATGATTGTGGAATAGAGTCTGAACCACACACCACTAGGCAATGCGGCACCTACTTGTTGCATTTGTATAGAAAGGTTAACCAAATAAGAAGGTCCCTGCAATAACAAGATAAATACGGTGAGATATCTCGTGTATTGTTGGATCTTCTTACGACCACTTTCTCCTTCCTTTTGTTTCTTCTGGAATGAAGGAACTGCTATTGTCAACAACTGCATAACAATGGAAGCCGAAATATACGGCATAATTCCTAGAGCAAAGATAGAAGCGTTGGAGAAGGCTCCTCCTGAAAACATATCCAAGAGGGCCATCAATCCAGAACTTGTTTGCTTGCTCAATTCTGTCAATGCCTTGGGATTAATACCAGGAAGGACAACAAATGAACCAAAGCGATATATCAAAACAAATAAAAATGTAATCAGAATACGATTTCTTAAGTCCTCGATTCCGCAAATGTTTTTAATTGTTTCAATCAGTTTTTTCATTTTTCAAGAATTACAACTGAACCACCAGCAGCTTCAATAGCAGACTTAGCTGACTCTGAAAATGCATGTGCAGAAACAGTTAATTTAGAAGTCAAATTACCCGAACCCAAAATCTTAATCAAGCTCTTCTTTGAAGCAAATCCAGCCTCAATCAATGTATTAATATCGATTGTGTCAATTTTATTGCTATCAGCCAAGGCTTGAAGAGTAGAAATATTAATTGCTTTATATTCTACATGATTGATATTTTTGAAACCATATTTAGGCAAACGACGTTGCAATGGCATTTGACCACCCTCGAATCCGATCTTCTTAGAATAACCAGAACGAGATTTTGCACCTTTATGACCACGAGTAGAAGTTCCTCCCAATCCAGATCCTGGTCCACGACCGATTCTCTTTCTTGTTTTAACGGAACCTGCTGCAGGTTTTAAATTACTTAAATCCATTTCTTTAAATATTTATACGATTAAATAATTACTTTTCAACTACCACAAGATGTTTTACAGCTTCTACCATGCCTAAAATGACTGGGGTGTCATCGTGCTCAACAACTGAGTTGATTTTCTTGAGTCCCAATGCTGCCAAAGTAGCTTTTTGCTGCTTAGGGCAACCAATTTTACTTCTTACTTGTTTAATTTTAATTTTTGCCATAGTTTCCAAAATTAACCTTTAAACACTTTTTCCACTGAAACACCACGATTTTGTGCAACCGTATAAGCATCACGCAACTCAGACAAAGCCAAGATAGTAGCCTTTACCAAGTTGTGAGGATTTGAAGAACCCTTAGATTTTGCCAACACGTCTGTTACTCCAACACTTTCAAGTACAGCACGCATAGCACCTCCAGCTTTCACTCCGGTACCATGAGATGCAGGTCTCAACAAAACTTGAGCACCGCCAAACTTAGCCTCTTGCTCATGAGGGATAGTTCCTTTCAATACAGGAACCTTCACCAAATTTTTCTTTGCTGCTTCTACGCCTTTAGCAATAGCTGCTGTTACTTCACCAGCCTTACCAAGTCCGAAACCAACAACTCCATCTTCATTACCTACAACAACGATAGCTGCGAAACTAAACGTACGACCACCTTTAGTTACCTTAGTTACACGATTAATGGCAACCAATCTATCCTTTAATTCCAAATCGTTAGTCGATTTAACTTTATTATTATTTTCTGCCATAACCATTAAAATTTAAGTCCACCCTTACGAGCAGCGTCAGCTAATTCTTTTACTCTACCATGGTATAAGTAACCATTACGATCGAATACCACTTCTTTTATTCCTGCTGCAATTGCTTTTTTTGCAATATCTTCACCAACTTTAGCAGCGATTTCTTTTTTAGAAACTTTGTCAGTAATACCGATTGAAGATGCAGAAACGATTGTTGCTCCAACCAAAGAAGTAAATTCCTTTCCTTCTTTGTCTTTGTTGACAACACTCTTTGCCTCATCATTGATCAACTGAACATAAATCTGCTTATTGCTTCTGAAAACAGTCATACGAGGACGCTCAGCAGAACCAGAGATCTTTGCTCGGATACCCCTTTTGATTTTTAATCTTCTTTCTATTTTTGAAGTCATAATAATTTTCTTTTAATTAAATTACTTAGCACCAGCTGACTTACCAGCCTTACGACGAATCTGCTCGCCAACGAACTTAACACCTTTACCCTTATAAGGTTCTGGCTTACGGAAAGAACGAATCTTTGCACAAACCTGACCTAATAATTGTTTATCACAACTTTCAAGTATTACCAAAGGATTTTGATTTCTTTCACTCTTCGTTTCAATCTTAATCTCTTTTGGCAACTGCAAGAAGATATTATGAGTATATCCTAAAGCAAATTCTATAACTTGACCTTGGTTAGATACACGGTATCCAACTCCGACCAACTCTAATTCCTTTTTATAACCTTGAGATACTCCAACGATCATATTATTCACTAGAGCACGATACAAGCCATGCATTGAACGCATTTCAGGTTCATCAGATGGACGAGTGAATGATATCGCACCATCTTTTACATCAATCTTAATGTTAGGGTTGATTGCTTGTGATAATTCACCCTTAGGACCTTTTACTGTTACAACATCATCCTTTACAGAAACTGTAACTCCTGAAGGAATACTAATTGGTAATTTTCCTATTCTTGACATTTACAACTCCTCCTAAATTAATAGATGTAACATAAAACTTCACCACCGATCTTCAAATCACGAGCTTCCTTATCGGTCATAACGCCCTTTGATGTAGATACGATGGCTATTCCCAAACCATTCAAAACTTTAGGCATATCCTTGTAACCAACATATTTACGCATACCAGGTGAAGATATTCTCTTCAAGCCCTTGATAGCGTTTACTTTGTTGACTGGATCGTACTTCAAGGCAATCTTAATTGAACCTTTCGTAGTACCCTCGCCCTCGAATTTGTAATTCAAGATATAGCCCTTGTCGAGCAATATCTTAGTGATTTCTTTCTTCAAATTTGAAGCAGGAACTTCAAGCACTCTGTGTTTTGCTTGAATTGCGTTCCTCATTCTCGTCAGATAATCTGCTATTGGATCTGTCATAATAAAAATAAATTAAATTGATCAGGTAAACCTGACAATATTTAACACTAATTTTTTACCAGCTTGCTTTCTTTACACCAGGAATCAAACCAGCAGAAGCCATCTCTCTAAATTGAATACGAGAGATGCCGAATTGACGCATATAACCCTTAGGTCTTCCTGTCAACTTGCAACGATTGTGTTTACGTACAGGAGATGCGTTCTTTGGAAGAGTTTGCAAAGCCTCGTAGTTACCCTCAGCTTTCAATTTTGCTCTCTTTTCTGCATACTTGGCGCAAAGTTTAGCCCTTTTAACCTCACGGGCTTTCATTGATTCTTTTGCCATGATCTTATCTTTTAATGTTTTTAAAAGGTAATCCAAATTCTCTCAACAAAGCATATCCTTCTTCGTCTGTCTTTGCTGAAGTTACAAAGGTAATATTCATTCCTAACATTTTCTGTATAGAATCAATATTTATTTCAGGGAAGATGATTTGCTCTTCGATACCTAGTGTATAGTTACCCATACCATCGAACTTAGACTCTATTCCTTTAAAGTCACGGATACGAGGAAGAGAAACACGAATCAATCTCTCTAAGAATTCATACATTTTCTCTCTTCTCAAAGTTACACGAACACCGATAGGCATTTTCTTACGAACCTTGAAGTTAGAAATATCTTTCTTAGATAAAGTTGGAACTGCCTTTTGACCTGTAATAGCAGTCAACTCGTTGATTGCAACTTCGATGATCTTCTTATCTGCCACTGCTTGGCCCAATCCCTCGTTGATAACGATCTTCTC
This sequence comes from uncultured Bacteroidales bacterium, assembly GCA_902784425.1. Lineage (GTDB taxonomy): Bacteria > Bacteroidota > Bacteroidia > Bacteroidales > Paludibacteraceae > UBA1181. Next base: position 56,408 of record CACZUS010000001.1, on the reverse strand, counting down.
AAGAACTGGAACTTGCATTACAGATTTGTAGTTGAACTCCTTCATCAAGGAAGGAACAATACGCTCAGCGTACTCTTTCTTTAAACTAGCTGTATTCATATTACTCTATTACCTCCCCTGATTTTTTAGAATAGCGAACCGTTTTCCCATCTTCATTTTTACGACGTCCAATACGAGTAGGCTTATTCGTCTTTGGATCGATCAAATTCACATTTGAAATATGGATAGGTGCCTCTTGTTTAACAATACCACCTTGAGGGTTCTTTGCGCTTGGCTTAGTGCTCTTAGAAACGATGTTGATACCTTCAACGATAACACGTTCCTCTTTTACGAGCACTTTTAATACGTGACCAGTTTTGCCTTTATCAGCACCTGAATTCACGAAAACCATATCGCCCTTCTTAATATTTAATTTACTCATCTTTGTAAAATTAGAAATTAAAGCACTTCGGGTGCTAATGAAACAATTTTCATGTTAGTAGCACGGAGCTCTCTAGCAACTGGACCAAATATACGGCTCGCTCTCATTTCACCTGCACCATTCAAAAGAACACATGCATTATCATCAAAGCGAATATAAGAACCGTCTTGACGTCTAATCTCCTTATTGGTTCTAACAACAACTGCCTTAGAAACCGTACCTTTTTTCATATCACTTGAAGGGATTACATTCTTTACCGCTACCACGATAATATCCCCTACAGTAGCATAACGTTTACCAGTACCACCAAGAACGCGAATACATAACGCCTCTCTTGCTCCACTGTTATCAGCTACGACTAATCTTGACTCTTGTTGTATCATATTACTTAGCTCTTTCGATGATTTCTACTAATCTCCATCTCTTAGTTTTGCTCAATGGGCGAGTTTCCATAATTCTTACAGTATCACCAACATTGCACTCGTTTTTCTCGTCGTGAGCGTGATATTTTTTCGTCTTGTTGACGAACTTTTGATAAATAGGGTGCATTTCCTTATATTTAATTGTAACGGTAATGGTTTTATCCATTTTGTTACTAGAAACAACACCTTGTCTTTCTTTTCTTAAGTTTCTCATTTTGATCAAGCTCAATTAATTATTTATTATCTCTCAGACTCAACTCTGTGTTTATACGAGCAATATTCTTACGAATAGCTTTAATTTGAGAAGGGTTCTCCAATGGAGAAACTGCGTGGTTTAATTTTAAACGAACCAAAGCTTCCTCCTCTGATACGAGTCTTTCTTTTAACTCTTGAGTTGTTAACTCTTTAATTTCTGCCATTTTCATAATCTATCACGCGTTTTGGTTTTGAGCATCAAAATCTCGTCTAACAATAAACTTAGTAGTTACTGGCAACTTCTGAGCAGCCAAGCGCAATGCTTCTTTTGCTACTTCAAAAGGTACACCTTCTACTTCTATTACCACTCTTCCTGGAGTAACTGGTGCAACAAATCCTTCTGGGTTACCTTTTCCTTTACCCATACGAACCTCTGCTGGTTTCTTAGTGATAGGTTTATCAGGAAATATTCTAATCCATATTTGTCCTTGTCTTTGCATATAACGTGTTACTGCAACACGAGCTGCCTCGATTTGGCGACCTGTAATCCACTTTGACTCCAAGACTTTAATACCGAAAGATCCAAAGGCTAATTGGTTTCCGCGTTGAGCGTTACCTTTCATACGACCTTTCTGTTGTCTTCTGAATTTTGTTTTCTTAGGTTGTAACATCTTTCCTTAAATCAAATTAACAGAATTATTTTCTTTTTCTCTTGAAGCCTTGTTGTTTTCCTGCTGCAGGTGCGTTTCCGCCTCTGTTTACTTCTTTAGTAGCAGCAAAATTAGGTGCCAAATCTTTCTTACCGTAAACTTCTCCACGGCAAATCCAAACTTTAATACCAATTAAACCAACCTTAGTCAAAGCTTCAGCCTGAGCGTAGTCAATATCTGCTCTGAATGTATGAAGTGGAGTTCTTCCCTCTTTATACATCTCTGAACGTGCCATTTCTGCACCATTCAAACGACCAGACACTTGAACCTTAATACCCTCAGCACCCATACGCATAGTAGAGGCGATAGCCATTTTGGTTGCACGACGGTATGCAATCTTTCCCTCTATCTGACGAGCAATGTTATTTGCTACGATCATTGCGTCTAAGTCAGGTTTCTTAACCTCAAAGATGTTGATTTGTACATCTTTATCAGTTACACCTTTCAACTCTTCTTTTAATTTCTCTACCTCTTGTCCACCTTTACCGATGATAATTCCTGGACGAGCAGTACATACGGTAATGGTAACTAATTTCAAGGTACGTTCGATAACTATTTTTGAAACGCTAGCCTTTGCAAGACGGGCATTCAGATACTTTCTAATCTTAGCATCTTCCAAGATAGTATCGCCATAATTTTTTCCTCCGAACCAATTGGAATCCCATCCTTTGATGATTCCTAAACGGTTACTAATTGGATTTACTTTCTGTCCCATCTAACAATTAATTTTGGTTAGCATTTGAATTAATAGAATCTACAAATATAGTCACATGGTTAGAGCGTTTACGAATTCTGTAACCTCTACCTTGTGGAGCTGGACGAAGTCTCTTTAATGTTTTTCCTTCGTCTACGAAAATTTTGCTAATATACAACTCCCCGCTATCAGCTTTCTTCTCATTTTTCTGTTCCCAATTGGAAATAGCAGAACGAAGTAATTTCTCTAAGCGGTTAGAAGCATCCTTCTTGGAATACTTCAAAACACCAAGTGCTTTGAAAGCTTCCATTCCTCTAATCATATCTGCGACAAGACGCATCTTGCGTGGTGATGTAGGAACATCGTTTAATCTAGCGAAGTAAAGCGACTGACGAGCTTCTTTTAATGCTGTTGCCGAGTTTTTCTTTCTTACACCCATTTTATTTACTTTTTTTTAATTTTCTTTTCACGGTTTATTTTTTCTTGTTTCCACCGTGTCCTCTAAATGTACGAGTCAACGAAAATTCTCCAAGTTTATGACCTACCATATTTTCGGTAACGTACACAGGAATAAATTTATTTCCGTTATGAACTGCAATAGTATGACCCACAAAGTCTGGGGAAATCATTGAAGCGCGTGACCATGTCTTTATAACAGACTTCTTTCCGCTCTCATTCATGGCCAAAACCTTCTTCTCCAGTTTTACACTTATAAATGGACCTTTTTTTAATGAACGACTCATAAAAATTACCTTTTAAATTACTTTTTCCTTCTTTCAACTATATACTTATTAGAAGTATTCTTTGGTGCTCTTGTCTTGTAACCCTTAGCCAAAAGACCCTTTCTTGATCTTGGATGACCTCCAGACTGACGTCCTTCACCACCACCCATTGGGTGATCTACTGGGTTCATTACTACAGCACGGTTTCTAGGACGACGACCTAACCAACGTGAACGTCCTGCTTTTCCTGAACGCTCCAACGCATGATCAGAGTTTCCTACTGTACCAATTGTTGCCTTACAAGTACAAAGAATCATTCTAGTTTCACCAGAAGGTAATTTTACAATTGCATACTTTCCTTCTCTCGAAGTTAATTGCGCAAATGTTCCTGCTGAACGAACCAAAGCAGCTCCTTGGCCCGGACGCAATTCCAAATTGTGAATTACAGTTCCTAATGGAATGTTTTGCAGTGGTAATGCATTACCTACTTCAGGAGATGCCTCATTTCCTGACATCAACTCCTGTCCTACCTGCAATCCGTTAGGTGCAAGAATGTAACGTTTCTCTCCATCAGCGTAAAATAACAATGCAATACGAGCTGATCTGTTTGGATCATACTCGATCGTTTTTACTACTGCTGGAACACCATCTTTGTCTCTTTTGAAGTCAATTACTCTGTACTTTCTCTTGTGACCGCCTCCGATATAACGCATGGTCATCTTACCTGTGTTATTACGTCCACCAGTCTTTGTCATTCCTCTTACAAGAGATTTCTCTGGCACACTTGAGGTAATTGTCTCAAATGTTCCAATAACTTTGTGTCTTTGCCCTGGTGTTGTGGGCATAAATTTACGAACAGCCATTTTTATTAAATATTGCTATAAAAATCTATTACTTCACCTTCCTTCAAGGTCACATATGCCTTCTTGTATGAAGGTGCATTTCCCTTTAGGATACCAGTCTTTGTATAACGACATTTTGCCTTTCCTTCAACTTGCATTGTGTTTACAGAAACAACCTGTACGTTATACATTTCCTCAATGGCCTTCTTTATCTCTAATTTGTTAGCCTTTGGGGAAACACGAAAACCATAGCGAGAATACTTCTCGCCAAGGTTTGTTGCTTTCTCGGTTATTATCGGTTTAATTATGATTCCCATCCTTTCAACCTCCTAATCTTTTAAATTATTCTCAATATTCGCCAATGCGCCCTCTGTTAATAACAAACATGAAGCGTCCAAAATTCTGTAAGTGTTTAAGTCTGAGGACAAAACAACTCCAGCGTTCTGAATATTTCGAGCGGACAAATATACGTTTTTATTTGGTTCTGACAAAATTAAAAGTGATTTCTTATCTGCAATGTTGAAATCTTTCATCATTGACACAAAATCTTTCGTTTTTGGTGCATCAAATGACACGTTCTCAATAACGATGATTGCATTGTCTTTGACCTTTGCTGACAAAGCCGACTTACGTGCTAATTGCTTTGTCTTTTTGTTCAACTTGAAGCTATAATCACGTGGTACAGGACCAAATACACGTGCACCACCAACCAATACTGGAGAGTTGATATCACCACGACGTGCTCCTCCTCCTCCTTTTTGGCGTCCTAACTTTCTGGTACTACCAGACAACTCACTTCTCTCCTTAGATTTGTGCGTACCTTGACGTTTGTTTGCCAAGTATTGCTTTACATCTAAGTACATTACATGTTCATTTGGTTCAATACCAAAGATGCTATCGCTCACAGAGACCTTTCTTCCAGTATCTTGGCCTTTTATATTATATACACTAAGTTCCATTACTTATTTACAATTACGATTGAACCTTTAGCTCCTGGCAATGAACCTTTCAATATCAAAAGATTATTTTCAGGAATAACTTTTAAAACTTGAAGATTCTGAACTGTAACAGACTCTCCACCCAAGCGACCTGCCATACGCATTCCTTTGAATACTTTTGCAGGGTAAGAACATGCTCCAACTGATCCTGGTGCTCTCAAACGGTTGTGCTGACCGTGTGTGCTTTGTTGCACACCTCCAAATCCGTGACGTTTTACTACACCTTGGAATCCTTTTCCTTTAGAGGTTCCCACTACATCTACAAACTTAGAATCAGCGAACAAATCTACTGTTATCTGATCTCCTAATTTGTACTCGGTCTCAAAACCCTTGAACTCGGCCAAGTGTCTCATTGGGGCTACTGACGCTTTCTTGAAGTGTCCCATTTCTGCTTTTGAAGTGTTTTTTTCTTTCTTCTCTTCAAAACCAACTTGGACTGCCTCATAACCATCTTTCTCGATAGTCTTAATTTGAGTAACCACACAAGGACCTACTTCGACAACAGTGCATGGAATATTCTTTCCCTCGGCACTGAAAACGGATGTCATTCCGATTTTTTTTCCTAATAATCCTGGCATTTCAATAAATATTAATTACTATGCAATTTCTACTTCTACTCCACTTGGCAACTCTAACTTCATCAACGCATCAATCGTCTTAGAGGTTGAGCTATAGATATCGATCAATCTCTTATAAGATGAAAGTTGGAATTGCTCTCTCGATTTCTTGTTTACGAATGTAGAGCGGTTAACTGTAAAGATACGTTTGTGTGTTGGTAATGGAATTGGTCCACTTACAACTGCACCCGTATTCTTAACTGTCTTAACGATCTTTTCTGCTGACTTGTCAACCAAGCTATGATCGTATGACTTTAATTTAATTCTAATTTTCTGACTCATCTCTTTGAATCTTATATAAATTAATTACAATAATTCTACTTTACCTTTAGCCTCTGCAACTACTGCTTTTGCAATAGAAGAAGAAACTTCTGCATAATGAGAGAACTCCATTGATGAAGTTGCACGACCTGATGTGATAGTACGCAAATCTGTTACATATCCAAACATCTCTGCCAAAGGTACTTTAGCCTTTACAATACGTGCACCAGAACGGCTAGTTTCCATACCTTCAACTTGACCACGACGTTTGTTCAAGTCTCCGATTACATCTCCCATGTTCTCCTCTGGTGTGATAACTTCCAACTTCATAATTGGCTCCATCAACACTGGTTTTGCCTTTGCACATGCCGCCTTGAATGCCAAGTTTGCACAAATTTCAAATGACAACTGGTCAGAGTCTACTGGGTGATATGAACCATCCATTACGACAACTTTCATCTTCTCCAATGGGAATCCTGCTAACACACCATTGCGCATTGCTGATTGGAATCCTTTTTGAATTGATGGGATAAATTCCTTTGGAATGTTACCACCCTTAACAACATCTTCGAATTGCAAGCTGCCTTCGAATCCTTCGTCTGCTGGTCCAACAGATACAACGATATCTGCATATTTACCACGACCTCCGGATTGTTTCTTATATAACTCACGGTGCTCAACAGTCTTAGTAATAGCCTCCTTATAGTTAACTTGAGGACGACCTTGATTACATTCAACTTTGAACTCACGTTTCAAACGGTCGATAATGATATCCAAGTGCAACTCACCCATACCAGAGATAACTGTTTGACCTGATTGCTCATCTGTTCTAACAGTAAAGGTTGGATCCTCTTCTGCCAACTTAGCCAAACCATTACCCAATTTATCAACATCTGCTTGAGACTTAGGCTCGATAGCGATACCAATCACTGGATCTGGGAAGTCGATTGACTCCAATACCATGTGGTCTTTCTCATCTTCACCACACAATGTATCACCTGTACGAATATCCTTGAATCCTACACCTGCACCGATATCACCAGCAGAGATTACGTCAACTGGATTTTGGTGGTTAGAGTGCATTTGGAATAGACGAGAGATACGCTCTTTCTTTCCTGAACGAGTGTTGAAGATATATGATCCTGCGTCAATTTTACCTGAGTATACACGGAAGTAGCAAAGACGACCTACGAATGGGTCTGTTGCAATCTTAAATGCCAATGCACACAAAGGCTCGTCCTCACTTGGGTGACGAATAATTTGTTTTTCAGGATCATCTACTGCAGTACCAATGATGTCTGCTGTATCCAATGGGCTAGGCAAATAAGCACAAACTGCATCCAACATAGTTTGAACACCTTTGTTCTTAAATGAAGAACCACAAATCATTGGATAAATCTTCATTGCGATAGTACCTTTTCTAAGAGCAACTTTAATTTCCTCTTCTGTAATAGTACTTGGATCATCGAAGAATTTCTCCATCAAAGCATCGTCGCACTCAGCAACTGACTCCAACATTTTGTCCCTCCACTCTTTAGCTTCATCTACCAAATTAGCAGGAATGTCCTCAATTGAATATTCTGCACCCATGGTTTCATCATGCCAAAGAATAGCTTTCATTTTGATCAAATCAACAACTCCCTTGAAAGAATCTTCTGCTCCAATAGGAATTTGAATAGGACATGGATTAGCACCCAAAACTTCCTTAACCTGTGTTACAACGTCAAAGAAGTTAGCACCAGAACGGTCCATCTTGTTTACGTAACAAATACGAGGAACGTGGTACTTGTCTGCTTGTCTCCACACTGTTTCAGATTGAGGCTCAACACCACCAACTGCACAGAATGTAGCAACAGCACCATCCAAGATACGAAGAGAACGCTCAACCTCAACAGTGAAGTCAACGTGTCCCGGAGTATCAATCAAGTTGATCTTATATTTTTTATCGTTATATTTCCAATATGTAGTGGTAGCTGCAGAAGTAATAGTGATACCTCTCTCTTGCTCCTGTGCCATCCAGTCCATCGTAGCTGCACCATCATGAACCTCACCAATCTTGTGAGTCAAACCTGTGTAGAACAAAATACGCTCAGACGTAGTTGTCTTACCAGCATCGATGTGAGCCATGATACCAATGTTTCTTGTATAATGTAAATCTGCTTTAGCCATTTGAATAATTCTTTAAAGGGATTAAAATCTGAAATGAGCAAAAGCACGGTTTGCTTCAGCCATTTTGTGCATATCTTCTTTCTTCTTAAATGCTCCACCTTGATTGTTGAAAGCATCAGCGATCTCAGCAGCCAATTTCTCAGCCATTGAGTGTCCACTTCTCTTACGAGAGAACAATATCAAATTCTTCATTGAGATTGATTCTTTTCTTTCTGGGCGGATTTCGGTAGGAACTTGGAAAGTAGCACCACCTACACGGCGTGACTTAACTTCCACTTGTGGTGTGATGTTCTCTAAAGCCTTCTTCCAAATTTCAAGCGGAGTCTTATCCTCATTAGGAAGTTTTGACTTTACATTATCCAAAGCTGTATAAAATATATCGTATGCGATAGTCTTTTTTCCATCGTACATTAAGTGGTTAACAAATCTTGTAACCATTACTTCATTAAAGACAGGATCTGGTAAAATGACCCTTTTCTTTGGTTTTGCTTTTCTCATTTTAACTCAAAAATTTTTCGTTTTTGTTTTGGTTGCTTTGTTGCTTCAACGACTTCGCTAAGTCATTTACTCAACCTTGAAGTGCCACCAGTAAAACTAAAACTTGTTCTACTTAATTTTTTTTACTCTCGTTCTTATTTCTTTCCTTTTGCTGGTGCTGCTTGACCTGGTTTAGGTCTTTTTGCTCCATACTTAGAACGACGTTGTGTACGACCATTCACACCTGCTGTATCCAATGATCCGCGAACAATGTGATAACGTACACCTGGAAGGTCCTTAACACGTCCACCACGTACCATTACGATTGAGTGCTCTTGCAAGTTATGTCCTTCTCCAGGAATATATGCATTCACCTCTTTTTGGTTCGTCAAACGTACTCTGGCAACTTTACGCATTGCAGAGTTAGGCTTCTTTGGAGTGGTAGTGTATACACGAACACATACCCCTCTTCTCTGTGGACAAGAATCCAATGCTGGAGATTTACTCTTGTCTGTTAGAGATGTCCTTCCTTTTCTAACTAATTGCTGAATTGTAGGCATTTCGTTTTTTAATTTTTAATATTTTAACTTTAAATTTAGACACTATACTAATTGTGGCGCAAAATTAGAACTTATTTTTCTCTCTCACAAATTTTTTTTTATTTTTTTTCTCCTTCTTAACTCATTCTCATTCTGCACTTTCTTTTTATTCTTACTCCCCTCTCATTACTCCCTTTACTATCTTATTTGCCAAATTTTTATTACCTTTGCACCCGATTTATATATATTAAGGTATAAAACATAAAAATTAACTATACTTTCATGCAAGAATTAGCTAACAAGTACAACCCCACTGACGTCGAATCTAAGTGGTATCAATATTGGTTGGATAACGGCTTCTTCAAATCAAAGCCGGATGGTCGTGAACCTTATACAATTGTTATTCCTCCCCCAAATGTGACGGGCGTCCTTCACATGGGCCACATGTTAAACAATACCATCCAAGACATCCTCGTCCGTAGAGCTCGTATGCTGGGGAAAAATGCTTGTTGGGTGCCTGGCACCGACCACGCTTCCATCGCAACCGAAGCAAAAGTGGTTAACAAACTGGCTCAGGAAGGTATCAAAAAAACAGACCTCACCCGTGAACAATTCTTGGAACATGCTTGGGAATGGACTCGCAAACATGGCGGAATCATTCTCGAACAATTGAAAAAACTTGGTGCATCCTGCGACTGGGACAGAACAGGATTCACAATGGATGAAACACGCAGCAAAAGTGTCATCAAAGTATTTTGCGACCTCTACGAAAAAGGTCTCATCTACCGCGGCGTACGCATGGTAAACTGGGATCCTAAAGCTCTAACCGCCCTTTCCGACGAAGAGGTTATCTATAAAGAAGAGCATAGCAAACTGTATTACCTTAAATATTATGTTGCTGATGACGACATGTCTGGATCAACTGGCTCTGAACAAGAAGTCATCCACAAAGATGCGAAAGGTCGATATGCAGTCGTTGCAACCACCCGTCCCGAGACTATCATGGGTGATACCGCTATGTGTATCAACCCTAAAGATCCAAAGAACAGATGGCTAAGCGGCAAAAAAGTGATCGTTCCTTTGGTTAACCGCGTAATCCCTGTTATCGAAGATGAATATGTTGATATCGAATTCGGTACTGGTTGCTTGAAAGTCACTCCTGCTCACGACGTGAACGACTATATGCTAGGAGAAAAATACAACCTGCAAACTATCGATATCTTTAATGACAACGGTAGCATCAGCGAAGCTGCTGGCATGTATATCGGACAAGATCGTTTCGACGTTAGAAAACAAATCGAGAAAGACTTAGCTGCAGCCAACTTGTTGGAAAAAACAGAAGATTACACTAACAAAGTGGGTTACTCAGAAAGAACTAACGTTGTTATCGAACCTAAACTTTCTATGCAATGGTTCCTTAAAATGGAGCACCTTGCCAAGATAGCTTTAGACCCTGTCATGAAGGATGAACTTAAATTCTATCCTGCTAAATACAAAAACACATACCGCAATTGGTTAGAGAACATCAAAGATTGGTGCATCAGCCGTCAGTTGTGGTGGGGACACAGAATTCCAGCTTACTTCCTTCCTGAAGGTGGTTATGTAGTTGCTGAAACGGAAGAGAAAGCATTGGAATTGGCTAAAAAGAAAAGCGGCAACGCCAACCTGACCATCAACGATCTTCGTCAAGACGAGGATTGTTTGGATACATGGTTCTCTTCATGGCTTTGGCCTATCTCTTTGTTCGACGGAATTAACAATCCTGGCAACGAAGAAATCAAATACTACTATCCAACCAGCGACTTGGTAACGGGTCCGGACATCATCTTCTTCTGGGTGGCTCGTATGATTATGGCGGGTTACGAATATGAAGGCGACATGCCTTTCAAAAACGTATACTTCACTGGTATCGTTCGCGACAAACTAGGAAGAAAGATGTCTAAATCATTGGGTAACTCACCAGACCCATTGGATCTCATCGACAGATTTGGTGCTGATGGTGTGCGTATGGGTATGATGTTATCTGCGCCTGCAGGTAATGACATCTTGTTTGATGAGGCATTATGCGAGCAAGGTCGTAACTTCAACAACAAGATTTGGAACGCGTTCCGCTTGGTAAAAGGTTGGGAAGTAAAAGAGATGGAACAACCTGCATCCGCACAAAAAGCTGTAAAATGGTTCCAACAACAATTGAACAAAACAATCATTGAGATCAACGACTGTTTCGACAAATACCGTATCAGCGAAGCTCTCATGGCTGTCTATAAATTATTCTGGGACGAGTTCTCTTCTTGGTATCTCGAGATGGTAAAACCTGCATATCAACAACCGATAGACAAAACCACCTACGATGCTACCCTCTCCTACTTCGAAACGCTTTTGAAACTTTTGCATCCGTTCATGCCATTCATCACAGAAGAGTTGTATCAAAACATAAAGGAGCGTGACGTAAAAGATAGTATCATGGTGAGTCTTCTTCCTAAAGCAGAAGATTTCTGCGAGAAGAACATCAACAGAATGGAGAGCACAAAACAGATTATTGCTGGTATCAGAAACATTCGTGCCAACAAAGGTATCTCTCCTCGTGAGGCATTCGACCTATATTATAAAGGTGAATGGGATGACAAGAACGATGCCATCATTCAAAAATTGGCCAACATCAATCTGATTGCAGAGAACAAAGGCAACATTTCTGGATCTGCTGCAACCTTTATGGTTGGAACCATTGAAATCTCTATTCCATTAGGCAACAATGTCAATGTGGAAGAAGAAATCAAAAAGATGGAAGAGGAGATCAAATACCTCGAAGGATTCCTTGTTTCTGTCAACAAAAAATTGGGCAATGAAAAGTTCGTTGCTAATGCAAAACCTGAAGTTGTTGAAAACGAGAGAAAGAAAAAGGCTGATGCAGAAAGCAAGATTGCCACTTTGAAGGAGAACATCTCAAAATTGAAATAATCGAGATTTAACCTACTTCATAAAAGATCCGTAGTACCAACTGCGGGTCTTTTTTTCTTCTTTTGCATTGTATGAAATGTAAAAAGTTTTAGATTTGCAAAAAAACATTATGACGAATTCCATCTCTCAACAAAGAGACTGCAAATATGAATTGATTCGGGTTCTCAGCATTTTCTTTATCGTATGCAACCACACATCTGGAATCATTCCGTTGGAGAATCCCATCCATCAATATCTCAGTCCCATATTACTTTTATCTCAAACAGGTGTCGCATTGTTCTTCTTCCTAAGTGGAAGATTTGCTTTGCGAAAAATATTAAATACCGACGAAGAATACAAAACCTTTTATTTCAAGAAGACCATATACCTTATATTACCAATTGTCTTCTATATGGTTCTTCAAACTACACTGAAACACTTCAAAACCTACGGTGTATCGATAGATGGTCTTGCTTCAACAATCATTTCAGACATTCTTTACGGTCATGTAAAGACACATTTTTGGTTTGTCACCGTACTTGTCGGGAATATCCTCATTGCTCCATTTATGGCAAAAGCGATTAACGGACTCTCCAAAAACATGGCTCTTGTTTTTGTTGGACTGGGAATATTGCATAATACAATTTTTGCCTACACACCTTACTTTACTGGCGTTGAATACATATGGACTTTCCCTTTCGCTCAATGGTCTATCTACTTTTACATCGGAGGTTGCATTGATAAGATAATCACCACACCACGAGATAAAAAGATAGCAATCATACTTGGTGTTATCGGAATATGTATTGTCACACTAAAAACACTCTTTTTCTCTTATAAGGAATATTTACATGACTTAATGCCATCCTTCACACTTTTCTGTATCATGATATACATTCTTCTTCAGGAAATCAATGTAAATGCATGGTCGGAGAAGGCAAAAAAGATCATCTACTTTTTAGGCAAACGATCCTTTGGCATATATCTTGTCCACATGATAGCCATATTAGGTGTTGTCAGAATTTTCCCCGAGCAATGGAATGAACTCCCCGTTGTCTTATTTTACCTCATCAACGTGTTATTGGCATTCACCTGCAGTATAATTTTGAGTTATCTGGCTGATATTATTATATTAAATCCCATACAGAAATTACTTGTACGACTAAGGGGAAAAAAGGAGGAATAATCACCGTTTCAAAACGGGTTCTCTCATTTCAGACAATCTAAATTTATTGATGATAAAGCACTATTATTCTCAATAGAAGACACATCAAAACAGGAACGAAAAAAGGTGACTAGAAAATCCAGTCACCTTTTCCATATATAAAGGAGTTTATTTTATTATTTATCATCAGCAATAGCTTTCCATGCGAAAGCTGCGATAGCTGCACCAATAAATGGGCCAAAAATAAAGATCCAAATATTAGCAACAGCAGAACCTCCCTGAAAAATAGCAGGGGCGATAGAACGTGCAGGGTTTACAGAAGTTCCCGTGTAACGGATGCAAGCCAAATGAACCAAAACCAAGCAAAGACCGATAGCCAATCCTGCAAAGTTTCCTGCGCCTTTTTTAGAGTCTGTCGTACCTAATACTGTAAACACGAAGATGCATGTAAATATGATCTCTGCCAAAAATCCTCCGATAGGAGAAACGCCAGGTTGTAAATCATTAGCACCTGTTCCAGTCAATTCTGTATTCTTTGTCAACAAGAAAAGAAGGACTGAACCGATAAAAGCTCCAATAACTTGGAAAAGCATATACATTCCAGCATCTTTCGCACTGATACGTTTTGTCAAAAGGCAACCCAAGGTAATTGCAGGGTTAATATGGCAACCACTAATACCGCCGATTGCATAAGCCATTGCAACAACAGCCAAGCCGAAAGCAAAAGCCGTACCCACTACACTTGCAGTATCTGTGCCACAACTAAGGCTAACTGCCGTACCACAGCCCATAAGTACCAACACCATGGTACCAAACATTTCTGCTAAATACTTTTTCATTTTTTGTGTAAGAGCATGTTACTACTCTCTGATTTTATAGTTTAACATTTAATAAATTAGAATCTCCAACCTAAAGTAGCAATAATATTATGGTTTTTCAGATTCAAGCTAGCAGGCGTCTCGTCTTGTGGCAACATACCATAGAAATCAGCTTTTTGATTTCTGAAAACGTAAGCTAGATCACAATAAAATTTATCACCCTCATAACCAGCACCACCAGTGATATAATGTGTTTGCTTTGGCAAAGACAATGGTCTGAACAAATATTGTTCTTCACCCATATTTTTATTATAATCAATTGGGCTTGTCATAAATGCAAAACCTGCGCGCAATGAGAATTCATCAATAACCTTAAACTCAGCACCTAACTTGAAGGTATGCACTGTATTGAACTCTTTTTTCATTTGTTCATTTTGAGCAACCATTTCTGCATCATAGTCAGTCATTCTCATCGATGAATAGTTATCGTAGTTATATTCTAGACCGAGTAATGCTCTTTCTGCAATGACGAATCCCAAGCTACCTTGCATTTTGAACGGAGATTTAAGTTTGTAAATGCACTCGCCATAATCAACTTCTGGTTCTAGAGGATTTTGTTCGTTATAATCAAACTCCACTGAATAAGATTCATTTACATCATACAATGTTCTTGTATGAATAGCAAATCCAAGTCGCATGAAATCAACTGGTTTAACGATTGCGCCCAATTTGAAATTAACTCCGAAGGCATCAACATCATAATAATTATCCAAATAGTAGTTACCCACCTGGGAATTAACTGAATTTTCGTCATACAATGCTTTTTGGTTGTATTCCAAAATGGAAAGTCCCATAGAAGCGCCTAAATAGACACGATTACTGATGTTCATACCATATGAGATATCCCATTGTCCGATGTGACCATTTTCCGAGTATCTTGTTTGCTTGTCAAAATTATCTCTTCTGCTGAAGGCTGAATTACCTGCATCATTAATCAATCCCATATCCAATGCTGGATTATAGATATAATCAGGACTAGCATCTTTGCCCATATAGTCAGTCAAAGAGAGACCTGAATAATTAGCGCTTCTAATTGACGAATAACGAGCAAAATTTCTCATACGATTATAGGTAATACCCAACGATGAAGTAATATACCCATGTTCATTCTCATGCTCTCTGAAATTAATAATCATAGCGAAATTATTCAGACATATATGAGCATCTTTTGTATTGTCCAAATATACATTCGGAGTAAAGGTCAAATCACAACGTTTATACACTCCTATACCAGCAGGGTTATCTTTAGTCACTGAAGGGTTTCCTCCGAAAGCACCAAAGGCTCCTGCCATAGAAGAGTATCTTGCAGTACCCATTACTGGGTCCACCTGATTATAGTTTAATACATCATATACACTTTGTGAGAAGCTGGCAGCAGCGAGTGCCATGGCTCCTAATGTCATTATATACTTTTTCATACTACTCGATTTCTTTTTCTATTTATATTATAGGTATAAACCCGTTAACTATCTCCTTGAAAAGGAGACCTTTTTCAAAGTCTCCTTTTTTATTTTTACACTAACGGCGACCTCCTCCTGAGTGGCCTCCTCCTCTTGATGAAGATGAGCTACCGCCAGATGAACGTGATCCGCTATTTGATGATGATCCTGAACTATATCCTCCAGAGCGAGAAGAACCTGAAGAGTAACTTCCTCCAGAAGAAGAACCACTTCTAGATGATCCTCCATAAGAAGATCCTCCATAAGATGAAGATCTAGTAGACGATGAGCCTGAACTTCTTCCAGCACTTGGAGATGAAGAAGAACGAGGTGTCGAGTACGAAGAACCTCTATAATTATTAGAACTATTAGAAGAATTACCTCTTATTGAAGTTCCATTGCTATATGAACGACTGCCATATGAAGAACCTCTTGAAGAAGAAGTAGAAGAATTAGTAGGAGTTGAAGATCTTCTCAATGTATTAGTAGAAGAACTTCTTGATGAGGATGTTCCACTTGATCTTGTCAAGGTTGTCGTTCTGCCAGAAGTAGTCGTCGCAACATTTGAAGATCTCTCGATTCTTCTTGTTCCCGAAACACTTCTTGAAGATGACTCTCCTCGAGAAACTCGAACGCCATTTCTTCCATAAGTTCCATTTGTCGAAGCACTGTATCTGCCACCATGACCATGATGATAAACAGGAGTACTCCAATAATAGTGATGATATGGATGATAGTAGTGACAACCATATGAGTAATAATATGGACGATAATAGCCATAATAACCCCAATATGGATCGTAATATCCCCAATATGGATCGTAGTACAAGCCTGAATAGAATGGATAATCATACCATCCATAGTAACGATGGTAAGGATACCAACCCGTTCCGACATATACTGTCGTGTTAGACGATGTAACACTGGTTTCTGCCACGTTATCATCCTCCACAGATACTACATTATAATCTGTGCCATGATATTTATTCAACCTTTTTGTATATTCATAATCTCCATTACCCGTAGAAATCAATGTATCCGTTACATATTTTCCTGCGGCAACAGAAGCAGAATCCTCGATGACAATAGCGCCATTGTCAAAATAGACATTCTGTTTTCCTTTTGTCTTTAACATCAAGGTTTTCTCCAGATCACCAAATTCGTCCATGATACGAATTGTATCCAACATGTACGCATCACCATTCTTGAGAGTCGTATCAATAACAGCAATAAACTCATTCGAAACCAAATCGTAACGTTCAACATTTGGAGATTTTATAATAATCATATCCCTTTGGTTTTCTATCTCCTCCCTTTTTGCGTTCCTATCTGCCTTTTCCTGAGAATGTTTCTTTGCCTTTTGAGCATACTCCTTTCCTCCCTTTTTCGTTGATGCATAAATGTCATCATAAGCGAAACTGGAATTCACTGAAACTAATCCTGCGATTAGAATCATGAAGATTCGAAGTTTATTTACCATTTTCATAAGCAGTCCTCCTAATATTTATGATGAACAAATTTTTTTATTCGCAAGCATACAAAGATACGAAAAAAAATTTTTTCTTAATTATCTTTTTTAACTTTGCGGTAAAGATAGCACTTGTGCTACATTGTCCTAAAAAAAATATACGAATCTTCGTTTTTTATCGACGAATCAAACAAAATAGACATGAAATTTTTAGAAGTTCACCTGAATATTCCCTCCAAAGAGTCCTATGTTAAGGATATTTTGACCGCTCAAATGGCGGAAATCGGGTTCGAAAGTTTTGTCGACGACGCTGACGAACTCATCGGTTACATTCAAAAAGAGTCTTTCAACCCTTCCGAATTACAAAACCTTATCGACCAATTTGAATACGATAAAGGTATCACCTTCCGCATCGAAGAGGCTGAAGACAAAGACTGGAACGAAGAATGGGAGAAAAATTTCTTTCAACCTATCATCATTGGAAATGAATGCGTGATCCACAGCACTTTCCACAAAGACTACCCTAAAGCAAAATACGACCTGCTCATAGACCCTAAAATGGCTTTCGGAACTGGCCACCACTCCACCACCTCTTTAATGGTGCGTGCCATCCTAAGCACAAACCTAACGGGAAAATCTCTTCTCGATATGGGGTGCGGAACCGCCATCCTTGCCATCCTTGCCGCAAAAAGAGGGGCTTCTCCAATCACTGCTATCGACATCGATGAATGGGCCTACAACAACGCAGTTGAAAATATTCGCCTCAACAACGAACCTCAAATCAACGTGCAATGCGGAGGGGCTGAATTACTAAACGCCAACTCTTATGATGTGATTTTAGCTAACATCAACCGAAACATTCTACTTAACGATATCCATCAATACGCCAAAGTACTAAATACACCCGGCTCACTAATCCTAAGTGGTTTTTATGAATCTGACATCTGTTTGATTGAAGAAGAATGTAATAAATATGGATTGATTAAAAAATCATACGAAATGGACAACAATTGGGTAGCAGTACAGTTTACAAAAAGTTAAGACGATAACATTTATAACCTATTAATAACTTTAACATGATACAAAAAACACCAGAATTTGAATTGGCTGAGACCATTATCTCAGAAACGAATCGCCACCTGTTTCTTACAGGAAAGGCAGGTACCGGTAAAACCACATTTTTAAAGCACATACGGGAGACCTCCTCCAAAAGGATGGTGGTCGTCGCCCCTACCGGTGTCGCTGCCATTAATGCGGGAGGAATGACTATTCATTCTTTTTTTCAGATTAACTTTGGTCCTTACCTGCCTGGACAAAAAGCGTTGGAACTTCAAAAAATCAGAAAGGAGAAAATCGGAATCATCCGAACACTCGACCTGCTTGTCATCGATGAAATCAGTATGGTAAGAGCCGATCTGCTTGACGCTATCAACGATGTACTCCAAAGAATCAGAAGAAACACAAAACCTTTCGGTGGCGTGCAGCTCCTAATGATCGGCGATACTCAACAGTTAACCCCAGTCGTAAAAGATGACGAGTGGGCTATTCTCTCATCCACCTACGAAACCCCATACTTTTTCAGTAGCACTGCACTGAAAAAAACAGAGTATGCTTGTGTGGAACTAAAAACCATTTTCCGTCAGGAAGACCAACATTTCATAAATCTACTCAATCATATTCGGGAGAACACAGCCAATCAACAAATCATCGATGAACTCAACTTGCACTTCCGCCCTAATTTTCAACCGAAAGACGATGAGGGATACATTCAGTTGACCACACACAACTTTTCTGCGCAGAGGATCAACAATCAGCGTCTCTCCGCACTTCATAGCAAAGAGAAAACTTATACGGCAATGATCTCTGGCTCGTTTCCAGAAAACAACTACCCCACCGACTTTGAACTTCATCTGAAAGAAGGGGCGCAGGTCATGTTCATAAAAAACGATTCCTCACCCGAAAAAAAATATTTCAACGGAAAAATCGGATGGGTTAAATCATTGAGCGACGACACTATCATCATCACAGATAAAACGGAAGAGATATCCGTCACTCGCGAAATATGGGAAAACGTTCGTTACACCATCAATCAGGAGAACAATGAAATCACCACTGAAATAGATGGTTCCTTCTCTCAATTTCCCCTCAAAACAGCTTGGGCAATCACCATTCACAAAAGTCAGGGACTCACCTTCGAGAAAGCAATCATCGATGCGAAGGACTCTTTCTCTCACGGACAAGTTTATGTGGCACTCAGTCGGTGCAAGACCCTCGAGGGTATGGTATTAAGTTCTCCTCTTTCTCTTACTTCAATTAAACACGACATCCGTGTCGAATCATTTAACACACAGGCTGAGAATTTGATACCCGACAAGAATCAATTGTCTCTATTAAAAAAGGATTATCAGTTAGAAATTCTCAACGAACTATTTTCTTTCAATGAGATTGCTAACGACATATCACTCTTTCAAAGAATCCTGATTGAATATCTATCAAAAGACTATCCGAAACTTATCGAAGAGATTGATCTTTTCAAAGGAAATTTTGAACGAGAAGTTATTTCAATTGCAAAGAAGTTTCAAACGCAGTTAAAAACATTAATGGCAGAACAGCAGTCTGCACTTGACGAGCGCGTTCGCAAAGCCGGACTCTACTTTTCCGAGAAATGCGAGCAACTGATCCTTCCTATTCTTGAAAGTTGTTCTAATGTGGAAAGTGACAACAAAGAGACATCAAAAAGATTGGCAGACAGACTCAGCCAAACGAAATCAGATGTGACAGTGAAATTTTCCGCACTAGCAACCTGCGAAAATGGATTCAATATCAATGCCTATTTCAAAGCGAAAAACAATGCGGAAATAGATAGTCTATATAACACAAAGAAAAGAACTGAGAAGAAAAAGGCGCAGTCCGTATCTGATGACATCCAACATATAGAGTTGTTCAATCAACTTCGACAATGGAGAAAGGAGAAAGCCGACGAACAAAAGATGCCTGCATATACAGTTTTATCTCAAAGTGCGTTGATCAACATCAGTAACCTTCTACCCAACAATGACAAAGAATTACTACTCATCTCTGGTATAGGCGAAAAAACTGCGGAAAAATATGGCAGGGATATTCTACAAATCGTTGATGCATGTATCATCCAATATGATTATGAGAAAACAGATTTCTCTTCCATTCAACCACAAAAAAGGGAGAAATCTAAAATGAGCACAGAGAAAGGAAAGGTAAGTACCTTCGAAATCACACTTCGATTATTAAGCGAAGGGTTATCCATCGACCAGATTGTGGAACGAAGAGGTTTGGCAAAGTCTACCATAGAGGGACATGTTTTAAAACTCATACAAGCGAATCGACTGCCAATAGAGACCTTCACGACACAAGAAAGATTGAATGTGTTAAAAGATTACATCAATACGCATCCCGATTTAAAAGAGATTACAACGATGTATAATGATTTAAAGGAAGAATATTCGTACAATGAGATTCGACTAGCTCAATGGCAGTTGGCAGATAAGCAAGGCAATTGAAGATAATAACAATGGTCCGTAACGTGATGTCCGTTAAACAGGGGTCTCCACTCCTTTTAACGGACTTACAATTGATATTGCATGGAATAACTATTCGCTGGTTTTAACCCGTCTCACAAACTCTTCTCCATCATAATAGAGTACCCACGAGCTACTTGACGTCACGTGTCTATTATCATCATTATCACCTTCCTCTGTTACCTTTTTTACGTCAATTTCATAAAACCCGTTGGTTATCCGATCGCTAATTGAACAGGAATAGTTTTCGTAAACAACTTCCCATTTCTCATTCTTGGGGTCATCTGGATCAGCATTACTCCAATTCTCTGTGTAATAATCATGTTTCTCGATTAATTTCATTTTATGTGGAGTTACAATAATAAAGAACGTCTTACATCGATTCCACGAAACAATATTAGGAACGGAAACAGAAAAATCAGAACGTAATCGAACTAATTCGGTGGTGTCATTTAGCTCTCCTAACTTTTCATAACCATAACCATTTCCTTCCGGACGTTCAATATCTTCGCTCGATTTATCAAGGCATAGAGAGTCTATAATCTCGAATTCAGACGTTGATTTCATCAGAAAAACATATATGGTATCTCCTTCATCATCAATACCCAAACATGTATGGTTAACCGAATCTGCAAAATCTATATGGATGAGGTCACTTATTCCATCCGCCACACATAGCATGGAGAACATAGAGAAAATAAGAGTGACATATATTTTGATGGAACGAATAATCATAGAAGATAATAATTTTAGTGAATTGATATTGGATAAATTGTCATTCAACCGTTTCAACCTCTCGTTTTACAAATTTTTCTCCATCATAATAGAGTACCCAGCTACTTGACGTCACGTGCCAATTATCATCATCATTGTACTCTCTTGTAACCATTTTTACGTCAATTTCATAAAAACCATTAGTTTTTCGACTACTAATTGAATCGGAAAATTCTTCGTCGTTACATTTCCAATACACGTCTTCGTCCGTAATCTCTGAGTCGCAATATTCAGTATAAATATTCAAATTCTCTTGAATCAACCACATTCTATGAGGGCTTACCGCGACAAGGGATATGGTATAT
The DNA here is from genome assembly GCA_902784425.1 of uncultured Bacteroidales bacterium. Lineage (GTDB taxonomy): Bacteria > Bacteroidota > Bacteroidia > Bacteroidales > Paludibacteraceae > UBA1181. The sequence goes on along the minus strand of CACZUS010000001.1, from coordinate 34,821 downwards.
CCTTCCGACATATTAACATAATTTCGATCAGAATAGTAATTTCGAAATCTAACTAATTCTGTAGTGTCATTTAATTGCCCCATATTATCATAATTTCTTCCTTCCAAATCACCAGATACCGTATTATCAAGTATTAATGAGTCAAGATCCTCGATTTCTGTCCTTGGTCTCGTCAGCCAAACATATAAGCTATCTCCTACATAGTAAATATCTAAATATACAGCATCTAAATCATCCTTATCCTCATCGAATAACGGAACATATTCATTTGGGCAAAACCAATCAGGATATTTTTTTTGTTTTAAACTATTATGGTTGGTTGCCCAGAATTTTTGAAAAATGCTGGCGTCATTGCGTGCAATAGAATAAAAATCTTTGGGCAATGACATATATTTCAACGCATAACAACCATGTAAAGCATCTTCACAAATAGTATCTATTTTTGTCCTTTTGGAAAAAATAATGGAGTCAAGATTTTCACATCTAGAAAATGCTTCTTCCCCTATGCGAGTCACTTCGTCTCCAATCGAAATTGAATTCAAATTCCAATTATGAGAAAAAGCATAATCTCCTATTTCTGTTACTTTATATTTTTTACCCTTTTCCCTTATCGTATTAGGAATTATCACTCTCTTATTCTGATTTCTCCTCCTATCTACCAATTTCGCTGTGCGCGTTTTAGGCGAGAGTTCATAAATAATTGAATCTCGCTCTATTTGAATGACTGCAGGATTCTTTTCTTCCGCCACACATAGCATGGAGAACATAGAGAAGATAAGTGTGACATATATTTTGAGGGAACGAACAATCATAAGAAATAAAGATTTTAGTGAATTGTTATTGGATAAATTGTCATTCAACCGTTTCAACCTCTCGCTTTACAAATTTCTCTCCATCATAATAGAGTACCCACGAGCTACTTGACGTCACGTGCCTGTTACCATCATCATCGCCCTCCTCTGTAACATATTTTACGTCAATTTCATAAAACCCGTTGGTTTTTCGATTGCTAATTGAACAGGAATAGTTTTCGTAATCATATTTCCAATTCCAATCTTCATCCGATAAATTTGCATTTGCATTCTCAGCATAGCGACCTTCAGCATAAAGGTCATGAATACTAATCAATTGCATTCTATGCGGACTGACCGCAACAAGAAATATGGCATATCGTTTCCAGCCATGATCATAATGATGTGTACCATCAAACTTACTTTGTAATTCAACTAATTCTGTGGTGTCATTTAATTGTCCTCTTAATTCAACAAATTCTATTCCTTCTCTATCATCAGCATATTCTTGATTATTAAGGCATAGTGAGTCAACAACAACATCATCAATTTCAGACGTTGATTTCATCAGCCAAACATATATGGTATCTCCTTCATTATCAATATCCAAATATGCATGGTTAATCGAATCTGCGAAATCTATTTGGATGAGGTCATCCCTTCTTCCATCTGCCACACATAGCATGGAGAACATAGAGAAAATAAGAGTGACATATAATTTGATGGAACGAATAATCATAGGAGATGAATTTATGTGTGGTCTATAAATTGTATGAATTATGGATTGATCGAATTTAATCTCTATTGGTTGTCCGTCGGTTATCGTAGAGACGCACGGACGTGCGTCCCTATGCGAATACACGACATCATGGTTTCAATTGTAGAGACGCACGGCCGTGCGTCTCTACAGGGGTCATTACGTCCTTTTTTATTTAGCATCCCAGCCCAACGCAGAAGCACCCAATACCGCAGCATCTGCATCTTTCATTTCTGAGAATACAACATTCACCTTATTTCTGAAGATAGGCATCAAGTTTTCTTCCATTGCCTTTTTCAATGGAACCATCAACAAATCGCCTGATTTTGCCAAACCACCGAAAAGAACGATGATCTTCGGACTGCTGAACTTAATAAAATCAGCCAACGCCTCACCTAAAATCTGACCTGTGAAAGCGAAGATATCTTTTGCAATCTGATCGCCAGCCTTAGCTGCATCGAACACATCCTTAGAAGTGATCTGATCTGCTGGAATCTTACGAAGCAAAGAATCCTCATTTGCACGTTTCTCCAAGAACTCACGAGCCGTGCGAGCCACACCCGTAGCGGATGTATAAGTTTCCAAGCAACCCTTGTTTCCGCATCCACATGGACGACCGTTTTCACGACGAACGATCACGTGTCCCAACTCACCTGCAAATCCATCATGACCATAGATCAACTGACCATTGGCAACCACACCGCTACCAACACCCGTACCTAAGGTGATCATGATAAAATCCTTAACACCACGAGCTGCGCCATAAGTCATTTCGCCAATAGCTGCCGCATTCGCATCGTTAGTAAGAGCAACAGGAACGCCCAATTTCTCAGACATCATTTTAGCAAAAGGAACGATACCTTTCCATGGCAAGTTTGCAGCATATTCAATATTACCAGAATAGAAATTAGCGTTAGGAGCACCAACACCTATACCCTGAATCTTATCCATGCCACAATTGTCCTTCACCAATTGCGCGATACCATCACACAATGCATTCATATAATCATCCAATTCCTTGTACACTTGCGTTTTGATGGAATTAGAAGCTAACACATTACCTTTTTGGTCAACAATACCAAAAACAGTATTGGTACCACCAATATCGATACCAACTACATTGGGTTTCAAATCACTTTTCATATATCTGAATATATTTAATTATTTTACTTCTCTTACTTTATATCCATAGAATCCGTACCATACCAAATAGACGTAACAGAGAATTGGCAGGATGAACGAAGTATGGATTGAATATGTATCTGCTAACATACCTTGTAATATTGGCATAATAGCGCCACCCAATATCATCATAACCAACAAGGAGGAACCTTGCGACGTATACTTTCCTAATTTACTAATTGCCAACGTAAATACATTTGAAAACATTATCGAGTTGAACAATCCAATAGAAAGAACAGCCCACAAAGATATACTACCATCAGTCAACAACATCACAATTAACAATACGATATTGGCAAATGCGAAAATACCTAACGTTCTCGATGGTGCCGATTTGGCAGTCAAGAATAGCACATAATTCAAAATCACGGAGAAGAAGAAATAATGCACATTTTCACTAACGAAAAACTCACTCATCTGCTTCATGTCAAAGTGCATCGACTTTGAAAAAGCAAAGAAGATCAACAACAATGAGCCCACTGCAGTGATTGCCATCAAGAGGCATTTTTTCGAAAAATTCATCTGGCTCATGGAGATAGAGCCGACAAAACGTCCTATCATAGCTCCACCCCAATAAAAAGAGAGAAGAGCACTTGCCATGTGACTGGAAATGGACAATGACCCACGCATATAATTCACCAGATTACTACCTATTGCCACTTCTGCACCCACATAAAAGAAGATAGCCAACATACCAAACACCAAATGTGGGTATTTCAAAGCACCTATACGACTCACTTCTTGGTTATTAGACTCAGGCATAACGTTCGGAATATTCGTAAAGAAGATAACTCCTGCTAAAATTAATAAGACACTGGATAAAAACAGATAAGGTATCTGAACGGCAGATGGATCTTTTGCCACCTCATCAGCAGAATCACCTGCCATCAATTTAAAAATAACATAACCTCCGATTATTGGGGCTAATGTAGTTCCCAACGAGTTGAAAGCCTGAGAAAGGTTCAATCTGCTGGAAGATGTTTCCGGCGTACCCAATACGGCAACCAATGGATTTGCCGCGATCTGTAAGAATGTGAATCCCGCACCCAGCAAGAACAATGAGAACAAGAAGAAAGAGAAGGTAGGCGTATCAGAACTAGCTTCAATAAAGAACAAGAAGCAGGCAATGGCTGATATCATCAAACCCAGCACGATGGTGTTTTTATACCCTATCTTCAATATTGGATCTTTGAATAATGCCGACACAAGAAAATACAAAAAGGAGATAACAAAATAGGCTACGAAGAAGGCCATTACCACCAAATTGGACTCTCTATAATTCAATGCAAATACATCTTTCAAATAGGGAATCAGAATGTCATTCAGACAAGTGATAAAACCCCACATAAAAAACAACGTGGTCAAAGATACCAGCGACAACAAATACTTTCTAGAATCGTTTCCTTCCATAACTAAAGATTATAAATAATTTCGCTCGTTAAAAATCTACTTGTATTTTAAAATTAATGCGTCGGCCAGTCAAACGATTCGGCGCTGCATATTGTGCGCCAGAGACAACCTTCACATAATAATAAGAACTGACGTTGGCGATATCCAACAGATTAAACACATCCAAATTTAGTGATAATGTTTTCATCCACGAAAAAAATTTCTTATCCATTATTCTATCCACTCCATGTCTCAATTGGAATGCCGCACCTATATCAACACGTCGATAGTCTTCCATTCTAAAAAATGACTTATATTGGTCATTATTAGGAGGTCCAAAAGGGAACCCATCAGCCCAAATAAATTTCAGATTAAATTTAAGTTTGTCATACCCAGGGAAATAATCTTGGTAAAAGAAAGAAATATTATACACCTGATCTGTCGGTCTGTCTATATATGAGACGTCATCCCCATATATATTTTCTTTCGTTTTCATCAAAGAGAGAGAAACCCAAGAGTCTGTTCCTGGTACAATTTCTCCGAACAACTTAAAATCTGCACCTACAGCAAAACCATCTGCACAATTTCGTCCTTTATATATGATTTGCGAATTTTCTACAGTATATGGTATAATACGGTCTATATACTTACCATACAATTCTGTTGAGAACTTAAACGGACGTCTCTTAATCTTAAAATAATAATCGGAAGCCAACAACAACTGGAATGATCTTGGTGATTTCACTTTATTGTTTAAGGTCACTGTACTGTTATCATATTCATCCGTCACAATTTCTCTAAACTCTTTGTACATTAAAGATTGATAATAGATACCTGTTGCCAATCGAATTCCCCAATTAGGATATTTTTCAGGAAGCCACGCTAAAGAGAATCGCGGACTCACCAACATTTCGTCATTAAAATCCCAATATGAAAAACGAACACCTCCAACCAGTGTCAACTTACCTCTCAAGTAATTCTTTGAATAAGTGTCTTGGATATATGCCATCAATCTATTGCTATTCAAATCCACATCCGACGATAGGTTGTCACTCATCACCAATCGAGAGATATTGGTAGGCAACGAGTAGCCGGCAGAGTCGATAAGATTCCACTCAGACATTTCATCATCGATTTTCTCGTGCTGATATGTCACTCTCCACTTCAGTTGATTAAACGGCAACTTATGTGTGCTTGAGAACGAGACATTTGTCACCGCCATTCCCAATTGGTTTCTTGCATGTTCGTGATAACTTCCAAAACCCTCAATATTCGAAATAGTTCTTTTATTATCAGAAATGGTCACATCTCCAATTTCATAATCGCCAGAAATATCATAACCTATTTTTTCTGAAGTCTTATAAGAAGAAGAGCTCAGTTCTAATTTTGTTTTCAATGAAGGTTCATATGTTAAAGTCAAAGAGCCAAAACATGTTAAAAACAAATCCTTCTCTTGTCCTTCGAAATAGGTTCTCATCTCTTTGGGAGTATCCGACGTTCCAAAACAAGTAGTAATGGAATCCGGTCTATACAGATATTCGTTTCTAGATATATTACCTAAGAATGACAGTTTCCACTCTTTTGAGAAATCACACGTCAGGTATGTTTGATAATCTATAAAATTGGGATCATAAACCGCATGAGCATCCTTCAATGCCCCCAACATATAGGTAGAGGTCTTGTAGCGGAATCCATGCATCTGAGAAAATTTGGAAGTTGAATGCCCCACATAGGCATTCGCGCCTAACAGACTTATCGATGCCGAGCCCTCGAAATGGGTAGGCTTCTTATATTGAATATCCAACACAGACGACATCTTATCTCCATACTCCACACTAAATCCTCCGGATGAGAAGGAGACTGATTTTACCATATTAGGATTTACAAAAGACAACCCCTCTTGTTCTGCAGAACGTATTAACATGGGGCGATAGACCTCTATAGAATTTACATACACACTGTTCTCATCATAATTTCCTCCTCTGACAGAATATTGCGAACTGAGTTCGTTTTTCATGGAAACACCCGCCTGCATAGAGATCAATGTTTCGATTCCTCCACCAGAAGCACTTGGCATCACATTAATTTTTGAAATGTCTATTGAATCAACCGTAGAAGTTTGTTTTCTAAATACGTTAAGTTCAAAGGTGCTCAACTCTATATTCTTTTCTTTCATGACAACCACCAAATCCGTCGATTTCTGATGCGGCAAGAATCGTAATTCTTTCGATTCAAACTCCACATACGAAAATGTGACATCTACAGTGTCCCCCTTCACATCACATTCATATGAAAACCTACCCTTTTCATCCGTCACAGTACCCTGTCCAACCTGCTTTACCAAGACATGCACATATTGCATAGGCTTATGCGACTCATCATACACGTTGCCCTGAATCTTGAAAGAACGTCCAACCACCTGAGTCAGCATTCCTCCAACAATCATCATAACAAACCCTATGAACAATCTACGCATAACCTGTTAAAATTTCATTTTTTTATTATATCCTCTTTGGATCTCGGACGTTCAGATTCTCTCCATGAGAAATTCTTTAATAACCTTTCCTCTTCAGGAACCCTATCTGGAGGATACATAACCCCTTCCGAATCAGGAGTCATAATTATCTTATCCAATTTATTTCTTTTCGTCAGATAGATTGACATTTCCGTTCCTCGCGCTTTATTCACACCAATCAACAAATCTCGATCATCCTTTGAATAATACAGAGAGGTTGCCTCTCCCATCAAATCAACGCGACTCAACTTATTATTAACAATATAAGCATCCGCCTTTTTACCAGACAATTGGTTGTACTGTTCATCGCCCTCATCCGATATAATAAACGCCTTCTCTGGTATATGGATCTTCTCCGGAGCCTGATTTTTCATGTATATATCTATTCTCTTAGCCCCTGTCATCTGATTCCTTTCCGACCATATCACCGGCTCTGTATACATCACTGCCATAGAGTCTTGAACATAATAGACCAATGAATCACACTTTCCTTGCAGATCATTTCGATAGAATCTCACCGCATTATATGCCCTTATCTCATCATGCGTAGAGTCTATTTCACAATAACGAAATGTATCTGCTCGCATATAAAAAGTATCCGCATCCGAATAATCAATCAAATAAGGATTACCATGAGCCAAAACATACGCAGGTTTCGTACTATCACCCTCCATATACTCACTCCGAATAATCACTTTCTGCGTTGAGTCATGAACTTCTGCATTATGAAAAGCCTTGACTTTCCCTAAGTTAGCGTCAAAATGAATGGAATCTGCCGTCATCCGCCTACCTCCCTTATATTCTATCACAGAATAGTTATACAATCTTCCCATACTGGAATTTGTGTATGTCCAACCTTTTGTCGTATGAACTTTATACGAATTACCATAAATTACAGATGGACCTAACAATGTAGCCAAACTACTGTATTGATTATATCTCAGAGAATCTCCATTTATGATGTAATTAGGATGAGTCAATACAACAGAATCCTTAAACAAATATGACTTACTTTCTGTATAATAATACCCCTGACGAGATGTGATATGATAATCTGCATCATACACCTCACCACCAGCATAGTAATAACCATAATTTTGATTTCTGAAGAAATCCAAGAAATGTGTTTTCAGAGAAGAGTTTCCTGTCCTTAATTCAACGGCACCCCGAGCTCTCATCAACGTAGTGGTACCATCGTAGAACATACTATCAGAATACATAGACGTCTCATCATTTTGAATCACGCGAACATGACCGAACGCGTCAAAAGAGTTTGAGCCATCATAAAAATAAGCACTATCACAAAACATCAAGACATCATCGTGACGGAAACGAACATTTCCTCTCAACACCTGACAATCTCTACCTGATTGTTTATCGAACGTCAACTCCTCACATCCTTCCAAAATAACGTTCGTCTTCTTTTGCGAAAATGCAAGAGAAGAAAGGAGTAGAAAAAAATATAACAATAAGAAATGTCGCTTCATACGTTTCTATTACTTAACCCAGCCTGGATATTGGAAAGAACAACTACGCCACTTCTCGTCAATCTTTACATAAATTTCCTTCTGTTTTTTACGAATCCACTCTTCCAAAATCTCCTGATTCTTTTTTCCTTGATAAGCTGCCTTTATCAACATATAATCAGTTTCAACCGTAGCCTTATGCGCCTTTGTTAAAGATTTAACTTTAGCAATGGCATAAACTTCTTTTCCTTTTGAATCGATCATAGAAAAAACCTTTGACATCTCACCCTCTTTCAAATCATATACGGCACGAGCTACTTCTGGCGGCAAGTCTTGCATCTCAAACTTAGACGATCCGTTCTTCTGATTTGTCATCAATCCAAGACTATTTTTTGTGTTCTTGTCAACAGAATATAAAGGAACTGCTTGTTCAAATGTCAATTCCTTGTTTTTAAGTGCCAACTCTATACTATCAATTCGACTCTTAGCCGCATTCTTTTCCGTAAGAGTAACTTTAGGTTTCATAAGAATATGACGGCAATTGACCTTATCTCCTTGCTTATCTATCAATTGTATGATATGGAAACCAAACTCAGACTCCACAATTTTAGATACACGTTTAGGATCATTAAGTGAGAATGCCACATTTGCGAACTCAGGCACCAACTGAGCTTTTCCCATATAGCCTAATTCTCCTCCTTGTTTTGCCGATTCCGTATCTTCAGAATACAAAATAGCCATAGTGGAGAACTCAGATTCTCCCGATTCAATTCTCTCTTGCAATTCTCTTAACCTTTCCTTTACAGCATCTTTCGATTCGGAACTGACAACTGGCTCCACCGTTAAAATTTGAACCTCCACCTGTGTTGGAATAGTAGGAATACTATCAGAAGGTACGGACTTATAAAATTTAGCTACCTCAGCAGGGGTAATCTTGACGTTTCCAACTATCTTTTTCTGCATCTGCTGAATGATCTGCTGGTTAGAGACCATCTCAATTAAGTCTTCTCGCAAATCAGATATTTTTTGTCCAAAATACTCTTCTAATTTTTCTTTTGAACCGATTTGACCTATCATATAATTGATACGCATTTCCACTTGCGAATGGACAGACTTCTCGTCAGCATAGATACTGTCTATTTTGGCCTGGTCCAAATACAACTTTTGCAAGGCCAATTGTTCTGGTATCACACAATAGGGATCTCCCTCCAATTCCGTTCCCTCATACCTCAATCTTTGACGATATTCTTCCACATCTGATTTTAGAATAGCCTCATCACCAACCACCCAAGCTACCTCATCCACAATATTATCTTGAGCATACGCAACATTCAAAACCAAAGAAAGAAGGATGGAACCTATATATTTTTTTTTCATGATCAATAATTATTTATACCGTTTTGCATCACCTTTTTGAATACCAATTTCATATAACCCTTTTCGATAATTACGCAAGTATTCATTTTTACTTTGCTCCGTCAAAATGGAACGTATACGAGATTTTGTATATTCAAATGGCTGTAAATCACCAGCTTCTTTTACTTCTTGAACATATAAGAAAACCGTATGAACAGAATCGGAGACAGACATCAAATGTCCATCTCTTAATTCTCCATCTCTTAATGATACTGGCGAATTTTTTTGCACTTCCGACAGTGGCATCCAATTATCCACGAAATACTCAAATTTAGCAGCATTTTTCACACTCACAGATGAGATTAAATCTAAATTGTTTTCCGTCGGATTGGTCATCAACGACTCCAACACCTGCAAATCTGGAACGTCTGAGTATGCCACCAAAAGCATTCCCTTCAACAAGGGTTCTGTCAACGTAAACAAAGAAGAATTCTCCTTGTAGTAAATTCTCATCTGTGCGTCTGACATTTGATCAGAAAGATGCTCATTCACCAACTGAGACTCATACTCGTATACAATCAACGAACGCTTATATACTTCAACCAAAGAATCCACCTCGTCAAGGTTATCAATAGATTGCTTTGCCTTAATGTACATCAAACGATCCGAAACCCAATTTTTTATATATGAATCTACCACCAACAGGCTATCAGATTCGTTCAGATTCTTAAAGTCTAAGTTTCTTGTTAAATCTTCGAGTAAAAGTTTTTCTCCTTCGACTTCTGCAATCACCTCATTCGATTTCCTTTTCAAAATAGAAGAATCCAATGAACAGGAAACGATGAAAAGCATCAAGAACAAACCACTTGCAACTTGTTTCAGCATCATCATTTAATCGTCTTAAGAACCTCCTTATTAATAATCACATCATATTTTTTGCGAAGACTTTTCACCCATTCGTCTTCCAAATATGTCTGATAATCAGCAGTCACAAGACCTTTCACATCCAAATATGTTTGAGGAGCAGATATCACAGCGCCACGTGTGGAAACAAATGGGAAAGCAGGACTAGAATAGGTCGCCGTTTTATATATTTTGTCATCTACAGCTACATTATTACCTTTAGGGAAAACTCCTTTTTCTATCTTTACAAGAGAAACCTTATTATTCAAAAATTCTTTTCGAATCAATTCCTCTGCTTCCTCTTCCGTATTCGTTTTAAGTAACTTCTCTACACGATTGTATACCTCTTGGTTAGCAGAATAAACAACCATTCCTTTATAACGAGGTTCAGGCCAAACATACTTGTCTTTGTGCTCTTGGAAATACTCCTCTAATTTCTTTTTACTAGACGATGCTACATTCCATACCTTATCAGAACTTATTTCAAACAACAACAAACCATCACTATACTCTTTCAGCAAGTTTCTGTAATCTGAATTTACATTTTTTATATACTCAAGTTCTTTCTCTATAATTTCATTCAAAATATACGCATTAAATGCTCTGTAGACATCATCACCCTCTACCATGCCTTCTTGTTTTGTATCGATGAAATTAACGATCTTTTTATTTTTATCCACCGATTTTCCAAATATTGGCAATCGCTCCTTCATGTATGGATAGAACGCACTCTGAGGATATACATTTCCATACAAAGTATATAATGGTTCCGTCATTAAACGATAAAGTTTATCTATTCCGTCGAATGTTTTCTCATCCACCAATTTTTCAAATATGGTTAAAGAATTTTCATAAACAGAAACGCCATACTTGCTCTGTAATTTTTTCATATACTTGGTTGATGAAACCTCCGTTCTATCAGATTTCGTCAACTTAGTCATAATGTACGGCTTCAAATCATCAATTGTTGTAAACGGTACCACCTCCGTCACTTTAATAATGTGATATCCAAATGCAGTACCCGCCATACCGACATCACCTACATTCTTTAACAATCTCACCTGCGAAGTGATTTGTGGTGGGAAATAACCCTTAGATACATATCCCAAATCTCCTCCTTTTCCTACTGTAGGAAGATCTTCTGAATATTTAGCAACCAACTTTTCAAAATCTGCACCGTTCTTTGCCAAATTGAAAATGGAATCAGCTTTAATCTCACTCTTTTCTCCCTCATTTTTTATCATGATATGAGAGATTCTCCAATCTTTGTAATTACTGATTTTTCCAAATGTCTTTACAATATGATAACCGAAAACAGTGCGGAATGGTTTGCTAATCGTTCCTATTGGTGTTGAATAGACTACATTTTCAAAATCATACACCATATCAAACACATTCACATATCCCAACGATCCTCCATTCTCTTTTGATGGACAATCAGAATATTGTTTCGCTAAAGTTGCAAAATCCTCTCCTTGCTTCAGTCTATTATATATATCGTTAATTTTTTTCCATGCTTCAGTCGAATCTCCAGAGAATTTCACCAATATATGACTTGCCAACACACTCGTTTTATATCTTTCGAATGCTTCTTCAATCATTTCATTTTCAGTCTCCTCATCTTTCAAATAAGGAGCTGACAGTTGCAATCTGTATTGCTCATACTCCTTCTTGTATTCATCCCTTGTATCATATCCTTGTCGCTTTGCTTCCGCCACCTTCAACTTATAATTTACAAACAGATCAACATATTCTTCCAACGATTTCTTATCAGATGTGGCTACCGAATTATTCTTGTTATAAATATACTCGAACTCAGATTTATACACATCCTCACCTGCTATTGTCATTATCACTGGATCCTGCGCCATTGAAGAAACCAACGACGCACAAGCAAAACTCAAAACTGAAAAAAATCTACGTATCATACTATAAATTAAAAAAGTGATCACACTTATATATCAACGTACAAATATAAAAAAAATTACGTTTCACTCTAAGCGAAACGTATGTAAAAAAGAAAGAGAGGCTAAAAAACCTCTCTCCTCTATAACGTAATCAGAACTTTTTCTCTCTGATTCTTGCTTTCTTACCAGTAAGCTCGCGTAAGTAATACAACTTAGCTCTTCTAACCTTTCCGATTTTATTTACTGTAACAGACTCAATAAATGGTGAATTCATAGGGAAAATTCTCTCAACTCCTACTCCACCTGAAATCTTACGTACTGTAAAACGTTTTTTCTCTTCGTGACCACTAATACGAATTACATCTCCACGGAATTGCTGAATTCTTTCCTTGTTACCTTCAACAATCTTGTATGCAACTGTAACAGTGTCACCACTCTTGAACTTTGGAAGTTCCTTGCCACAAGCAAAAGCTTGCTCTGCAACTTTAATTAAATCCATCTTTGTTCCTAATTTATATAAAACTTAGCGCAATATTACGAACACCTTCGTTTCATAAGAGATTACGCAAAAACGTTGCAAAATTACAATTAATTTTCTTTTTCACCAAAAGTTTCCTTCGATTTTCAGAAAACTATATTTACAATCTTACCTGGCACAACAATGACCTTCTTTAACGGTTTGCCATCCAAGAACTTAGCCGTCTGCTCATTTGCCAAAGCCACCTTCTCGACCTCTTCCTTCGTCATAGTGCTAGGTAACATCAATGAGAAACGAACCTTACCATTAAAGGATATCGGATATTTCACCTCATCCTCTTTCAAATACGACTCATCATATGATGGCCATTTAGCATCACACACCGACTCTTCGTGTCCCATGCGATGATATAACTCTTCTGCTATATGCGGAGCGAATGGAGCGATCAAAACAACCATTTGTTCTAATACGCTCTTGGTCCGACATTTCAACGAAGACAACTCACCACCGCATATCATAAATGCAGCTACCGATGTATTATATGAGAAATGTTCGATATCGTAGGTCACCTTCTTGATTAATTTATGCAGCGACTTCAACTCATCTTTTGTAGCTTCTTTGTCTACAACAGCCCATTGATCACCTTCAAAGAAGAGTCCCCAGAACTTTTTCAAGAATCTATGCACGCCATCAATACCATTCGTATCCCATGGTTTGGATTGCTCGATAGGCCCCAAGAACATTTCATACAAACGTAACGTGTCTGCACCATAACGCTCAACTATATCGTCAGGATTAACCACATTGAACATACTCTTCGACATCTTCTCAACAGCCCATCCGCATACATATTTTCCATCCTCAAGGATGAAGTCTGCAGTCTGATATTCTGGTTTCCACTTCTTAAATGCTTCTGTGTCAAGAATATCATTGCTAACAATATTCACATCCACATGAATAGGTGTTGTGTCATATTGATCTTTCAGTCCAAGAGAAACAAATGTATTAGTACCTTTCAAACGATAAACAAAGTTAGATCGTCCTTGTATCATTCCCTGATTAATCAGTTTTTGGAATGGTTCATCTTTCACTACGCATCCCAAATCATACAAGAATTTATTCCAGAATCTGCTGTATATCAAATGGCCTGTTGCATGTTCAGATCCGCCCAAATAGAGATCTACATTTTGCCAATATGCATTTTCCTCCTTGCCTACCAATGCGTTATTGTTATGCGGATCCATATATCGCAAATAGTAAGCAGACGATCCTGCAAAACCTGGCATTGTGTTCAACTCATACGGATAGCCTTCTGCCGTATGCCAATTCTCTGCATGTCCTAATGGAGGTTCTCCCTTTTCTGTTGGTTTAAAGTCCTTCACATCAGGCAACTCCAATGGCAACTGATCTATAGACAATGGATATGGTATACCATCCTTATAATAGATTGGGAACGGCTCACCCCAGTATCTCTGACGACTGAAAATCGCGTCACGCAATCTGTAGTTAACCTTTATACGTCCCAAGTTGTTCTCTTTCACATACTCCTTTGCCTTCTTTATGGCATCTTTTACAGACAAACCATTCAAGAAGCCAGAATTGGTTAGGACACCCTCTTTTGCATCAAAACTTGACTCGCTGACATCACAACCCTCAATCAAAGGAATGATTGGCAAGTTAAACTTCTTAGCAAAAGCATAGTCGCGTGAATCATGAGCAGGAACCGCCATGATTGCACCCGTACCATATCCAGAAAGCACATAGTCACTCACCCAAATAGGAATTTCTTTTCCCGTAATTGGATTAATCGCGTATGAACCAGTGAAAACACCAGAAACATTGCGATCAGAGATTCTCTCTCTTTCCGTTCTTCTCTTCACCATATCCAAATAATCCTGCACCTCTTTTTGGCAAGATGGAGTGGTTACTTTTTGAACATATTCTGACTCTGGTGCCAATACCATAAAGGTTACACCAAAGATCGTATCAACACGAGTAGTGAAGATAGTGAAATTCTCATTCAATCCCTTGATTTGGAAACGAAGCTCTGTACCTTCACTTCTTCCTATCCAGTTTCTTTGTGTTTCCTTCAAGGAGTCTGTCCAATCGATGGTCTCCAAACCATCCAAAAGACGTTGAGCATACGCAGAAACTCTCAAACTCCATTGTCTCATAACACGTTGTTCAACAGGGAAGCCACCACGAACAGAGAGTCCTTCACTAATTTCATCATTTGCCAATACGCATCCTAATTCCGGACAGAAATTCACTTTCGTATCGGATAGGTATGCTATTCTGTAATTCATCAAAAGATTTTGTTGATCTTTTTCCGACATGGAATTCCATTCAGCAGCAGAGAAAGACTTTTCTTCCGAGCAAGCAACGTTCAAATCTTGTGATCCTTGCTTAGAGAAGCGTTCAATCAGATCAGCAATAGGCATAGCCTTTTGTTTGTCATTGTCATAATAAGACTGAAACATCTGGATGAATGCCCACTGAGTCCATTTATAATAGGATGGATCACAGGTACGAACTTCTCTGTCCCAATCAAAAGAAAAACCGATTTTATCTAATTGTTCTCTATAATGATTGATATTGTTTTCTGTAGTAATAGCAGGATGCTGACCTGTCTGGATGGCATATTGTTCAGCAGGCAGTCCGTAGGAATCATATCCCATAGGGTGCAAGACATTAAATCCGCACAAGCGTTTGTAACGGCTGAATATATCAGATGCTATATAGCCCAATGGATGTCCCACATGTAAACCAGCACCAGAAGGATATGGGAACATATCCAAAACATAATATTTGGGTTTGTTTTTATCTACGTTAACTTGATAAACCTTGTTTGACTGCCAATATTGACGCCATTTCTTTTCAATCTCAACAAAATTATATTCCATCAGAATTATATTTTTTTTGCAAAGTTATAGTTTTTCATAGAATTGACAAATAGGGACAAAAAAAAAGGAGACCACAAAGGTCTCCTTTTTAAGGAATCTATAGAAAGATTAATATTCCCACAAGTCATTTTCGAAGTTAGACAAAAGAGTCTTAACTTTTTGCTGATCACGTCTAATATCCGCAGCATTAGTGTTGTATTCCAACAAGTTTCTGTTTTGGATATTTGACTCTTTGTAGATGTAGCTTGAGAAACGTCTCTTGATGAAAATATCATCGAAAGAAGGTCTAGCACCATTGTTTTTGTCTGTGATCAACACTTCGGTTTGAGCCAAGAAAGGTCTCAAAGTCTCGAAAGGAACCCAGAACAATGGGAATTTTTGAAGACCCATATCTTCTGTATTCTTAAGCATGATAGGGCAGAATGCAATGATTCTAGCGTTGAATGTAGAGGTAATTTTATCAAAATACCAAACCTCTTTTACATAAAACTTAACGATATCACGGTTAGGAACATCAGATTCGTCAACTACGATTACAGAGTCATTAGTTAAAGAATCAGCTTTAATGGTATGGATGATATCAAAAGTCTCGATAATTTCTTTAAATGAAACGATGTTTTCATCTGTGAAGATTTCACGAGTATCAAGATATCTATACACATTAATCTTACCCTCCTGAACAAGTCTAAAAATAAGAGTAAAGAAACTTTGTCTATTGTCTTGTGCTTCTTCAGGATAATACAAAGGGAAATTCATTTTCTCACGTAAATCGACAGTCCTATAGACTACCTTTTGCCAGAAAATATCATCCGCACGCGGATTTGGCATTTCAATTGGCTCAAGACCTTCTTTTGGACCACTCGTTGGCATATTAGAGGCAACTTCAGTTGACACCTCCCCTAAGTCGTCAAAAAAAGCATCTTCCTCTACTTGCGCAAAAACTGAATTAACAGAAAATGCAACAAATCCAACAAACAAAAATCTAAAAAACTTACTCATAACTTTAAACTTTTTAGTCAAATCATGCAATAACATTATGGAATCTTAACCTCCATTACTGGCAAGATACGTTTTATATTATCTTGACCGATACAATTGGTGTTAGTAACGAACACATTCTTACCTCTTACCATCTTCTTGAAGACATCAAGCTGACGATCGGTTAAGTGGTCACTATTTGACTTTTCAACGATGATATTACCCATTGAGTCTGTGTAATACAAACAGAAGTCTAATACTTTGTATTTAACATCCAAGTCAGCATCTGGTAATCTTGCAACAAGTTTCTTTGCAGTAAGCAAAAGTTTCTTGTTGATTGTCTTCTTACCATCATAGTAATCCTTAGAACCATTTTCCTTAGTAACTTCAAGCATTGCTAATGGATCTGGCAACTTCTTTACACGGAACTCTTTCTTTGCAATGAAAGTAGATTTACCATCTACGATTGCATTTACAGAGATAATACAAGGTTGACCAACTGTTTGAGGTTTGATGCTCCATCCCTTACTTGTCTTAGAATGTGATCTACTGTTAGATACACTGATACTGATATCAGACTGAGCACATCCTGGTACGGATACACTGACAGGGTTATCAAATCCAGCGTAAAGAACGTTCATCAAATCAGCAGATACAGTAGCAGTAGGCTCACCTACAGTATACTCACTAGTGAATGGATATTCAATTTTCTCATCACTACCTTTCTTGGTCAAAACCATCTTACCAGAATATTTTTGGTTACCTACAGAGTTACAAACGAACTCGTAACGATCTTTACCTGCAGGCAATGGTTTACCACCAATGATAATCTCAGGCTCTTTAGTAGAGTCGGTTGCAGCCAAGATGATTTTAGCGGAGTATTTGTTACCACGCATAATGTAGCTGGAGTTTGGAATTGCCAATGCTTGGATTTTGTTAACACGGAAGTCACCAGCATCCATAGCACCAATCAAATAAGAAAGAGCTTCAGCTTCAGTCATCTTAACATCATTCTTGATTTTGTTCAAAACGGCAAGAGTAGCGATAGCAGGCATATCCTCGAACACACCATTCTCCCAGTTTCTCTTATCACCATCTTTAGATTTAAGAGGTTCTGTACCAAATGTGTTTCTGATAGACTCAGCTTTGGAAGTATCAATAGAAGCCATGAATTCACGGTACTCTTCCATTTTCTCAGCCAAAATCTTTCCGTTTGTTTTACCATCAACTTTGTCAACCAAACCAATTTGACTAGCAACGTTCAAATCACCGTTCATAGACTCATCCAACTCTGTAGCGTTAGGGTCACCCATGATAGTAGTGATGATCTTATTCTCCAAACCAGAAATGTATTCGCAGAATGCATCTGATTGTGCAATCACGCTATCTACTTTTGGTTTCATCAAATTAGCCTTGATAGAATCTGAGTGCAAAAGAGAACCAAACTCTCCAGACAAGTTAGCCAACTTACTGTCGCTAATCTTAATACTCTTCTGCATGGATTCATTTACCAATTGGTATCCATTCAAGATTTGGGCAGACACGTTCAATGCAAGCATTGCTGTCAACACCAAGTACATCATGGATATCATCTTCTGTCTCGGGGTCTCCGGACAATTTTTTGCACCACCCATAGTAAACTATTCTTTTAAATTAATTAAACACTAAACAATTAACTCACCAAAGAATTAGTTTCTAAGGGTCATTGCATTAAGCATATTTCCATATACTGAGTTCAAGCTCTTCAATTGAGAAGCCAAGATAGCAACTTGTTTCTTGTATTCTTCTGCCTCAGCAGCTGAACCATTCAAAGAAGCTTCGATAGTCTTAACAGCAGAAGCCAAAGTCTTCATAGCTTCATTTTGCTCGTTAACAGACTTAACTTGAAGTTCGAATACTGAATTAATTGTTGAAATGTTCTTGTTGATACCATCGATTTGGTCAGCGAAGTTCTTAGAACCTTGAGAAGCAGAACCGATGCTAGCAGCGATATTTTGATAAGAAGAAACCAAAGAATCAGAAGAGTCCTTCAAATTTTTCTGAGATGCAGCAAATGCACCAGCAGCAGAAGAAGCCATAGCCAAATTCTTAGTATAATCCTCAGAAACTGCAGCAGCAGAAGACAATGAATTCAATTGTCCAGCTGTTTCGTTCAATTTTTGGATACCGCCAGTCAACTTAGACATTTCTTCGTTCACCAACTTACGAACTTCTTGAATTTGAGGCAATGTATTATCTTCCTCAACTTTTGCTAAACCGTCTTTTTTCTTTCCACCAGAGATTGCTTCATCTTCAGATGCCAATTCAGGATAAACTAAAGACCAATTCCACTCTTTATGAGGTTTATCGAATGCAGACAATGCGAAAAGGAATGCTTCAGTACACATACCAATTGTCAACACGATACCTGCACCTGGCCAGTGCATAATTTTAAACAACGCACCAATAATTACGACTGATGCACCCAAACCATAAGCTAATCCAGTAAACTTCTGATAACCTGGATTGTCTTGAAATGCTTTCTTTTCTGCCATTTTAATACTGTATTAAAAGTTAATAATATTGTTAATTTGTTTCTTTAATTATTCTCCGATATAAGTACGTACACATCTAAATCCTAAGAAAGATCTGTTTTCATTCTGATATTCATAAGTACGTACACCACACTGTAAGAAAATTCCAACATCTTTCCAAGAACCACCACGAATTACTTTTCTTCTCATCACGTCCTTATCAGAACTTTTTGCATTGTACTCATAACTTGGGTTCAAGTCATGAACGAATGAATAATTAGACTCATGATATGCAGAAGATGTCCACTCTGAAACGTTACCTGCCATATCATACAAACCAAAATCATTTGGTGGGTAAGAAGCAACTTTTGCAGAAATCAAATAACCATCGTCTGTATAGTTACCTCTTTGAGGTTTGAAGTTAGCCAAGAAACAACCTTTAGCTGTACGGATGTAATTACCACCCCAAGGATACATAGACAAATCTTTACCACCACGAGCAGCATATTCCCACTCAGCCTCAGTTGGAAGACGGAAGTCTTGTACACGAACACCCTTATGAGCAATTTGATAAGAGTTGAACAAGAATGTTCTCCAGTGGCAGAATGCTTGAGCTTGTTCCCAAGAAACACCTACTACAGGATATTCTCCATAACCTGGATGTGAGAAATACAACTTCATGTATGGTTCATTGTATGCATAGGTGTAATCACGTATCCAACACAATGTATCAGGATAAATATTAACACGCTTTTGAGATACGAAATCAGATCTGTGTTTCAACTCACGATAAACAGTGATGTTTTCAATTTCACCTTTTTCATTGTAGATTGTTGTATCTTTTCTAACCATTACATCTGCACTATCCTTTGTTTTGCCCAAACCTGCAATGCTACGGTTATAACGGCCCAACAATGGATCAAATTTATTCTCCTTCTTAGCTGCCTGAATATAGTCAACCCAAGAATACTTATACATCAAAACCGTTGAATTAAACTCAGCTGCGAAGTCAATCTTATCCTCTCCATGATAGTACAAACTATCCAAAGCCATCTTTTGATCCTCTGTTGGCTTATCCCAAGGAATTTTTTTCTTGTAGTTCAAAACTGGTTTCTCCAACTCATTTCCATTCTTGTCTTGGAAAATTTTGTAGGTTTCGTCAACATCAGACAATTGCTCGCGAGCAACTGAGTCTCTCACCCACTCAACGAATTGTTTGTACTCACCATTGGTGATCTCAGTCTCATCCATCCAGAATGCATCAACTGACACCGTACGCGATTGCGAAGTCATCGCCCAGTTTGCGTCTTGGTCATTTTGACCCATTGTAAAGGAACCTCTCTTAATGTAAAGCATTCCATACGGAACTGGCTCCTTCCAAGACTTGTTGTAAACTCCCACCAATTCTCCATTTTCTCCACTACATCCAGCGAGAAGGACGGCGACTAATGAAATAATTAACAGCTTTTTCATGATATACACTACTTTTATCTTTATCATTTTTTGTTATTTACACTATAAAATTCGATCACTCTTATATTTATTTTTTTTAGCAAATTGTGGTTTGAAATAATAATGCAAAGAGACTTCATGACTTCCCCCCGACCTTATCATTTTCGAAGTTGGCAAATCATAAGAATAACCTAAACGAAGACCTTGTATTATATCGATTCCAAACAGGAATACGAAAGCATCTCCGAACCTATAAGAAATTCCACCTCTAATTCTTTTAGAATATTCAAAAAGCCCTGTAACATCCACCTGCCACGTCGACAAATCCGTCTTTACGTACGCTGATGGCGTTATAGTCAACTCTGGATTGTTTGTGTTGAATGTATACCCCCCCATTAAATGATAAGAACGAGGAATATACATTGTATACTTCTCTGACCCTAAGTCTATCTTCGGCGCCATTATATGCAACACCGATAATCCAACATAATAAAAGTCAGTTCTGTACATACAACCAAAAGAAGCATCAAAAGTAACATCACTAATATCTTCCGACGTAAAACCTTGTATAAACGGATCTGTCGTCTGATGATATTCATCTCCATCCATCAACTCTCCATCACCTCCCGTCAAATCAACTCCATCTTTATCAAACTTCTGGTTTACAAACCCCACATTCAATCCTAAACTCATCCCACCTTTCGGTAGCGCGAATTTATATGAATATTGTAAAAGAACGCTCTGGTTTTTAAACAAACCTATATCATCACTCGAAAAAATCAAACCAACACCATGCCTTGTATCTCCTATTCTGAACGGATAGTCCAAAGAGAATAACAAATTCTTTGGTGCATCGTCAAATCCAACCCATTGCAACCTATACACACCTCCAACACTCATCATCTCATCCGCCGCAACCGCCGCTGGGTTAATTGCTGATTGATATTCCATGTATTGACTAAACTGCGGGCTTTTCTGCGCATAAGCATTAACAATCGAAATACTCACCGCTATCAGGATCTCTATAATCCTCTTCATATTTCGCAACTTAGTCACAATTAAAAACAACTACAATATTAGTATTTTTTACAATAATTTACAAATAGAGAGCGAAAAATTAAGTAATTTTTACTTATTTTTTTTCAACAACCCTCATTTTCAGTCCTTTAGTATTCCTCCTCGTTAAAGAAAAAATCTTCTTTACTTGGATAATCTGGCCATATATCCTCGATACTCTCGTATATATCACCTTCATCTTCCATCTCTTGGAGATTCTCTATCACCTCTAGAGGAGCACCTGATCTCACTGCGAAATCGACCAACTCATCTTTCGTTGCTGGCCATGGTGCATCTTCCAATTTCGAAGCTAATTCTAACGTCCAATACATCGCAATCAGTTTTTGTTACAACTTTATTTCCCCCTACGTTTCCGTAGAGGTTTGCAAAAATATAATTTTTTTTCGTGCCAACAACAATTTTTAAAAAAAATTAGTGAACAACCGTGATTTTTTATTTTCGCTACCTAAATAACGCAGGAACAAAGAACAAATTGTATGACTCGGGTCGTAAATCTTCATTAAATATTAATATGCCATAAAAAAAGAGCTCTAAACTTACCCTCACTCCTTGCATCTGCTTCATCTCTCCCCACATCAACTCCTTTTCTTCACTTTTATAGATATCAGACATAATAATAACGGTATCACCAGAAAACTTACTGGAATGTCGATTCAAAACCTCTTTTATCTCCGCAACCGTACTTTCTCTTCCGAAATAATATAAATCAAAGTCAGTCTCCTTTATCTTCTTGTCATACCGAGATTCATCCTCCTTCGGATTGTACACCTCTATATTATGGAATTCCGCTCTCTGAAAACTCAACCTTGCCAACTTGGCCACCTCCTTCTGATTCTCCACCGTACACACTTTTGTGTCTGAATAGGGTGCCGCCATATACATAGTCGTCACTCCTACGGAAGTGCCCACCTCTAATATGTTCTTAGGATGGAAAAACTTTGTCAGTCGAAACAGTAATTGATCATAGGTCGGCGAAATAACTCCATACTTTAATAAGGAGGATATCTTCACCTCCTTCTCTACTCCACCTTCCTCTATTTTTATCTTCTTGCTCGTCTTCTTTAATACACTACGCATATTCTCTATTTGGCTAAAACGATAAAAGGAATTCTTATCCTCTATAATCATCGTCACCAAATAAAACATATACGGGGAATGAACTCCATATCCTCTCCAATGTTTAGATCGAAAAATATACTTAATATATTGCCAAAAACAATTCCTCCTCTTGTTTTGTTTGTCGGTCAATAATTGAAAAATATACTTAATATATTGCCAAAAACAATGCATAGCTAAAAAAAATTAGAGGGGACATTTACACAGTCCCCTCCGATTTTCATCTTATCTTGTGTAAAATTATTCCTTAACACGCTCAATGTAAGATCCATCGCGAGTGTCAACTAAGATAGTCTCACCTTCGTTGATAAACAATGGAACTCTTACAGTAGCACCAGTCTCAACAGTAGCTGGCTTCAATGTGTTAGTTGCTGTATCACCCTTCAATCCTGGCTCTGTGTAAGTAATCTTCAACGGAGTCTTAACTGGCATTTCAGCGAAAAGGACCGTCTCTGTAGATGCATCGAACACAACTTCAACAACATCACCCTCCTTCATGAAATCAACACCTGTAATTAAATCGTGAGCGATAGGGACTTGCTCGTATGTCTCATTGTTCATAAAGATGTAATCATCTCCCTCTTTGTACAAATATTGGTGCTCACGACGCTCAACACGAACATCTTCCAATTTCTCACCAATGTTGAAACGTTTCTCAACTACAAGTCCGTTGACAACATTTTTCAACTTTGTACGCATAAATGTATTTCCTTTTCCTGGCTTTACATGCAGGAATTCAATACAAAAATAGAGCTTGCCATCCATTCGAATGCAAGTACCATTCTTAATGTCTTGTGCATTAATCATATTAAATCGCTTTCTTTATTAATAAATTATCAATTTCATTTTCAAACTGCAAAGTTAGTGTAATTCTGTAAATTTCAAAATAGTAACGTCATAAAAAGTTTCATTCATCAGCATGTTATGTTTAGAATTCACCTAAATATTAAAAGAATAACAGAAAGATTCTTTATCTTTGCACCGCAATTTTTACTCTTGTTCACTCATCAAATAACAGGGTAAACTAATATCGAAATTATAACGAAAAGAATTATATATACGATGAATTTTGTTGAAGAACTCAAATGGCGTGGCATGATTCAAGACATGACGCCTGGTACTGAAGAACAATTAAAAAAAGAGATGACCACTGCCTACCTAGGTATTGATCCAACTGCAGACTCCCTACATATTGGTCACCTTGTCGGCGTAATGATGCTCCGTCATTTTCAACGTAGCGGTCACAAACCCATCGCCCTTATCGGTGGTGCAACCGGTATGATCGGTGACCCTTCTGGCAAATCTCAAGAACGCGTGCTCATCGACGAACCTAGACTACGTCACAACCAAGAGTGCATCAAAAAACAACTCGAGAAATTCCTCGACTTCAACAGCAACGCAGAGAATGCTGCTGAATTGGTCAACAACTATGACTGGATGAAAGACTTTACCTTCCTCGACTTCATCAGAAACGTAGGTAAACTAATCACCGTCAATTATATGATGTCTAAAGACTCTGTTAAACGCCGCTTCACTGGTGAAAACGGAGCTGATGGTATGTCATTCACGGAGTTTTCATACCAACTTCTTCAAGGATATGACTTCGTATACCTCAATAGTCACAAAAACTGCAAATTGCAATTGGGTGGCGCGGATCAATGGGGTAACATCACAACGGGTACGGAGATGATCAGAAAGGTAACCGGCAACGAAGCCTTCGCCCTCACCTGCCCTCTTATCACCAAAGCCGACGGAAAGAAATTCGGTAAAACAGAATCGGGTAACGTTTGGTTGGATAAGAAATACACTTCTCCTTACAAATTCTATCAATTCTGGCTGAACGTCTCCGATGAAGATGCTGAGAAATACATCAAAATCTTCACCAGCCTTCCTCATGACGAAATAGACGCCCTCATACAGGAACAAAAAGAGGCTCCTCACTTACGTCCGCTTCAAAAAAGATTGGCCAAAGAGATTACCATCATGGTGCATTCTCAAGAAGACTACGACGCAGCAGTAGAGGCTTCTAATATCTTATTCGGAAATGCCACATCCGACGCACTGAAAAAATTGGATGAAGAGACTCTTCTATCTGTATTTGAAGGTGTACCCCAATTTGAAGTTGCATTGTCTGACATCGAAGCTGGCGTGAAAGCGGCTGATCTTATGACAGAGAAAGCTGCCATCTTCTCTTCCAAAGGTGAAATGAGAAAACTCGTACAAGGCGGCGGAGTTTCTATCAACAAAGAGAAAATCGCTGAGGCTGATGGCATCATCAATAGCAGTTCTTTGCTTAACAACAAATATATCCTTGTTCAACGAGGAAAAAAGAACTACTATTTAATTATTGCTAAATAACTGAATTTCAAACAAGAATAGAAACGCCCTATTTTTTCAGTCTTCAAACAAGCAAAAAAAGCGTTTCGAAATTTTGGAGTTAAGAAAAAAGGTTATACCTTTGCAACGCTTTCGAAAAGAAAGCAACTAAGGATTGTCTCATGGTGTAATGGTAGCACTACAGTTTTTGGTACTGTCTGTCGAGGTTCGAATCCTCGTGAGACAACTTCTAACAAAGTAACCTGCTAATTTTTCAGCAGGTTATTTTTTTTACCCCTAATGTTTGTCAGACAGATGATTTTAAAATGGACATTATAATCTCAATAATCGGTCTTTTAAGTCTTTTCGGCTATCTCTTCTATATCATTTATAAATGTTGGGAGGAAGAGGAGAAAAAGAGGGAAAAGCAAAGACTGAGGGATGCCATTTCTAATCTCGAATATACGGTTACCAATATTAGCTCAGGCAAGGACTCAAAATGGAGAACCGATTACCGAATTTCATGTCTCACCCTGTTGGAGTCTAGCGTTAAATATGACGAACGACTTAATTTATTATACTCCTTATTTGAAATCGCCTATAAAAGTGATGGCGTGGATGACACGGAACTGGAACTTTTGCAAAACATCGCCAAATACCTTCTTATACAGAATTGGGATCTTGTCTCGCTTGAATACAAGTTCGAATGCAAAAGCAATCAGCAAGAAAAGAAACGACAAGCCTTCGACAACAAAAATATTTACCAATACAAGTTGGAGAATGCATATAAAATGTTGGAATTATCTTCCGATTGTTCTGATATGCAAATCAAAGAGCAATTTCGATCTTTAGCAAAGGAATGTCATCCTGACATGCTACCCTCTTCTATCTCAGAAAAAGAAAAGGAAACGTCAGTGGAACAGTTTCGTAATATCAAAGAGGCATACGAATACTTGTGTGAGATACGCAATATAAAATAACCACAACAACATCCGATTTCAGACATTCATTCGATTCAGAGTCTTTTTTTTATATATTTATTAGCATTTAAAGATTTAGGGATTCTCAAAAGGACAACAGATTTTCAGTCATCTCATATTCATTTTTCGTGTTTTACTTTTTTATATTCTATATTTGCAAAAAAACACACCATGAAGAAAAAATTGAAATTTATCACATCGCTATTCTTTCTCGGATTAGGCATACATGCCTCTATTTATGCAACGAACAATGAATTAGCTCAATACGAAAGTTTCCTCGAACCTGAAGACGACATCATTATCACGGAAAAAGTAGAAACCATCTCCTACTCTCGAAACTCATCGGGCATTTCCGCCACACGCTCTGTAAAAGCCCAATACATGAACCGTAGGTATGGAGCCAACCACGAATTCCAAATTTATTATAATCAAGAGGATTCCAAACTAACTAACATCAAGTCAGAACATGTCTCCTATTTCTTCTCATCTAACTTAGATAACAATGGCATCTTTTTTGATGGCTTGAACATATGCAACTGCGAAACCAATCTGAAAGATGCTGGAGGGAAAGCGAATTTCGCATACGACCAAAACTACAACAATGCTTTATATCTATCAAAAGCCGTTTTCGCAGAATCAGAATTTATCGGCAAGCACACTATCATCGTGGAAGTACCTTCTTGGCTAAACATGGAAATCAAGGAATTCAACTTCAACGGGAAGGTGACCAAAACAACAAAACCTGACGACAAAAAAAACACGTACACATACACAATGGAAAACGTGAAACCTCTTCGTGAGGAAAGTCACACACAACCGCCTTTATACACTTTCCCAAGTCTACTATTTGTCTATAAATCTGCAACTTTATCCAACGACAAAGAAATGACATTGTTTTCCACTGCACAAGACCAATACCAATGGTACAATCAACTAATGGCACAAATCATCGAAAACACCGATAGTATATGCAAGGAAACCCATAAGATTGTAGCCCACAGCAAGGACGACTACGAGAAAGTCTCCTCTCTTTATCAATGGGTTCAAAAAAATATCCGTTACATAGCTTTCGAAAATGGTATTGCAGGCTTCAAGCCTCAACTTGCCAGCAAAGTATTGGACGATAAATATGGTGATTGTAAAGGCATGGCTAATCTTCTTCGTAACATGCTAAGATGTGAAGGTATCGATAGCAGAATGGTCTGGTTAGGAACTAACACTCTCCCTTATGACTACTCCACCCCTTCACTGGCAGTGGACAATCACGCCATCTGCGCCGCTATCATAGGGAAAGACACCATATATCTTGATGCCACTTGTGAATATGCTGCCATGAAAGAATATCCTAGTTCTATCGCCGGTCGTCCTGTAATGATGGAGAACGGGAACAACTGTATTCTCACCCACGTACCCGACAATCATCCTCACGACAATTTGGATAGCACATATATATCCATGTCAATAACAGATAAAGGATTAGAGGGTAAATACAAAAACATTCAAAGAGGTGAGGATAAAATCAAGTTCCTCTACTATTTCAACGACGACTTCTCCGACATTTTGAAATCACTGCAAAGGAGAGGATTCCAAGGACTTCCACCTAACAATGAGCAGGTAGAACTATCTGGTGTAACAGCAGCGGATTCGGAAGTGGTCGTGGAATATCCTTACATCATGGAAAAGCCAGTTGTCAAATCAGATAACAAATATTATATATCCATGGACATCACCCACAGATTTTTATCGTTAGAAACAGACGAAGACAAAAAGAAGACCAACCTATACTTCAGCTATAAAGCAGTAGATGCCTGCACTTCTGAACTGACAATACCTTCCGGCTACAAGGTGACCTACAAACCGGCCGATCTGAAAATAGATAAGCAGAAGTACAAATTTGAAATAAAATACGAACTAACAGGAAATAAAATCCTCTACAAAAGGTCTATTACGCTCAAGGAACAAACAATTCCTTTAGAGCAGCTGAGTGAGTGGAATAAGGATCTTGCGAAATTGAAATCCGCATATCTAGAGATGCTCATCTTAGAGAAATAAATCATATTGATAACCCCATCCACAATTCTTATATATAATGAAAAAATACATAGCAATTATAGTAGCTCTACTACTCGTTCTTCCTTCCCAGGCGAGAAGAAGACCGCTCAATGAAGAAAAAAAGATTAATGAAATATGGGCTCGTACCGACATGCCTGAATTCAACGATTTCACTGTAAAAGAAAAATACAAAAACGAACCCATCATATTTCTTGCAAAATATGATGAATTCATAGCCCTAAAGAGGGCCATCATTACTGGCAACGAATATCCGATAACCATCACGAAACTATCTCGATATCTCGTGAAGATAAACGACAACCGTGCGATTAAATCCATTTCAGAAATCGAATACCAAAATTATTCACAGACACAAAAAAGCGTTGTAGGTATCCGTATTCACAAACAGGATGGCACTCTTGTCGAATTAAACCCCAATGATTATATCAAAGTCGGCACAAACCTAAAAGGAAAGAATACCAAAAGAAATGTGTCAAAAATTGCTGTGCCTAATTTGCAAAAAGGAGACATCGTTGATTATTTCATTTATCAAGAATTAGACATGTTTAGCAGCAGGCAATTTGAATATCAGCTCAACGACTTTGCTCCAATTCAAAAATATCGTTTTCACGGAGACATGACAACACCTTATTTCAATCTGACATCTTGGTATTGGCTGCCTAGTTATATAAAAGCAAAAGAGATAAACGACAAAGACAAAACACATTTAGATTTTGAACTTACGGACATCGACAAACAACCCCAAGAAGTATTCAATGCTCCATATAGAGATGAACCTCGTTTGAAAATATGGTATAACAAATTCGTATCAGGTTGTTCTAATGCACCTCTAATCAAGAAATTCGACAGAATAAACCGCATGACAAAGCAAACAGAAGGAAACAAAATCAACGGGATAATGGAAAATTACGCATATTATTATTCCAAGATTCATGCAACCACCTTGAAAGAATACAAAAAATTCTACAACAGAACTTTCAGCTATTTGAAAAAATACTTGGCTCAACATCCAACCTTGTCCGAGAAACAAATAGCCGACGAGGTTTACAATTATCTATGTTTTGCTCGAAACGGAAATAATATTTCTATCGCGCCTGACGACTTCTGGACTTTCTTCTCTGTCATAATTACCAAATTAGGCATAACACGTACATACGGAATAGTAAACAACAGATATGTTGGAAATTGGGAAAACCGACTCTTCGAAGATACTTATAATTCAGTCATAAAATTAAAAGATGGCACTTGTTACTACCCTTGCGACTACAGTCTTCCATGTGCCATAGACCAACCTTCTATTTATGAAGGCATGGAAGCTATTATGATTGATGCAGCTAACAAACCATTGAAATACAAATACGGTACCGATTACAACAAACTTACGCGAAAGAAAATCGACATTACACCCGCCAACAAAAACCGATCTGAATATGTTATCAATGTAACATTGGACGACACAGACCTCAACGCTCTTAACGTAGATCGAACAGTTTCAATTCTCGGGACTAATAAAATTGACATCCGTAAAGATTTAGGAACTTTTCTCCAATGGGATTCCATTATGCGCAAACACTTTAATATTACTCAAACATACGAAGAGAGTGCAAAGGAAAATGGAATGGACCAAACGTTAATCGACCGATTCACATCCTACTTCGAGTTAGAACCCTACTTCCAAGAAAAAGCATTTGAATGTGAAGCAGAGGAATATTTCAATAATCCCGTAAAAAAATTGCAGCAATACAGCATAAAATCCTACGGATTATTCGCCGACCAACCTCTATTCACATACACCTCCTCGACCAAAGTGGGAGAAATGGTGCGGACTTCTCCCAACAGCAAAATCGTCAGTGTAGGATACCTGCTCAAAAATTTAGGCATTTCCGCATTAAGGAAAGAACGGAAATCAAATATTGTCTTTAACAGCACCTCACAAGTTATCTATAAAATAAGTCTTAATATACCCAACGGCTACAAAGTGGAGAACTTGTCAACTCTTGAAAGCGCTGTCACGAACAAATGCGGATTATTCAAATCCACAGCAAAAGTTGAAAACGACAAATTGATTCTCTCTGTCGAATGGGATATCAACGACGTAGAATACCCTGCTCAGGATTGGAACAGTTTATTGGAGATTTTCAATGCATACGATGATTTCTACAACAAATCCGTCGTTCTAAGCAAATAATCCACCCCACAAAAAACAGAAGGAAGGATGTGTGTGAATATCCACATTCTTCCTATTTTTTATTATATGTAATCACAATTTTTATTCCCTACCTGATACTTCAAATCCGAAAAAAGATTACCTTTGCAATACAATAAGCCCAAAGAATACTAATAAACTTGCGGCAATAGCTCAGTTGGTAGAGCACTAGCTTCCCAAGCTGGGGGTCGCGGGTTCGAGTCCCGTTTACCGCTCAAAAGAAAGAGGATGCGCCCGATGAACGCATCCTCTTTCCTTTTGTTTCTTCTGTATTAATTATTTCCATAATCCTCAGGAGTAAACATCACTCTCAACGTATCATCTTCCAATTCGTATTGATAAACGATGGTAATATTAGATTGTCTGAACATAACCATTGCAGGGCCCATCACGGTCGGTGTCAACTGTTCCCTCAGACTCTCTTTTGCCATTTCCTTATCCTCAATCACAATATCATGCAACTGATAAATATAGGTAAACTTCATATTGTCCCAATCCATTTCTACATCTTTCAGAATAGTAACCTGATCAACTTCTTGTGGACATATCGATTTAAGCGTTTTAAGATCTGCATTGATTTTATCCCTTATATTATTTTCCATTTGTGAAGCATCCACTTCCTGTCCATATTCTTCTGGAGTAAGCGTGATTTCCAGTATCTTATCACTCTCTTTTGTCAGATAACTTATAACGATGGAATACTCGGCTTGCTTCACCACATTCAAAAGAGCCTTCGTTTCGGATTCTTTATGCAACATATCTATCATCATTTTTTTAGACGACTCAATGTCCATTTGCTTCAGTGCTTTCACTACCAAATCATTAGAGACAGCGAAGTACAAAATGACTTTGTTTTCATCCTTGTTACATTTTATACTATCGTACGTCATCACCTCAGATACTACCATGGGCAGTTTTGCATTCTCACCATCTACATATTTTTCAACAACATACTGACTGGTTTGTGTACACGAAAGGAAGGAAAGGAATCCTATCCCAATCATCAAAAGTTTTAATTTCTTCATACTTTTTTATTTGTTAAATTATTGTTTTATCTTTTATTTTCACTATACAGCGTCCTAAATATCAAACTGGCAATATGTAATATAGCGAACATTGGATAATATAGCCATCACGATATTTCTCTTACAACAAACATACAACAATTAAGCGTATTTTCAAATAATGCAAACGAAAAAAATCATCATTTCTTTTCCTTCACAACTTTAGGGAAGGAGTTGACAAACTTAACTTTAATATCTGGAAACGAATTGACGATCTGAATTTTCACATCAGGAAACGACTCCACCATCTTCCACTCACAACACTTTGGCCACGAACTATCCGTGAGTTTTATCTCTACATCGGGGAAACTCTCCACTATCTGAACCTTGATGTCAGGAAAACTTTCCACTATCTTCACTTTGCCCGAAAGAGGGAAGGTCTTGCCCTTTACGGTTACACTACAATCTGACTTACTGATTGTCGTCTGTGCATGAGCAAAGCCACACAAGAATAGCAACAATAATAATGTGAATATTTTTCTCATATCGTAATACTTTTTAATTAACCTTTTCATACTCGTCTCTTCATTTTTCACGAAATATAGAACAAAAAAAGGGTAAATCCAAACTAAAACATAAAACATGACGGCATAATCCATAACGGTGTTGTTTAAGATTACGATGAGTCGCTTCGCGAGAAATCCTGCAAATCTGTTCAAATCTAACAAATCGCTTTTAAAGCAGTTCATATTTGTTGGATTTGTAAAGATTTGTAAGGGAACTCACCCCACCCTTTCACCCAAGGCGTTGCCGTTGGGCTATATCTGTTGTAGTCTTTCAGGCTAAGAACCACCATCATTTATTCTTTTCCAAAAAATCAAGTATATTCCTGATCAACAATAGGAATTCATCATTTTCCTCCCTGCACTCACATGGGGATAACTTCTGTTTTTTGAAAACCGCAAGAAGAGAATCCTCCTTGCCGACAGTTCCATGAACCTCCTTTTTGTGGCACTCTACCAGATCACCATTCTTATCAAAACAATAACGATACTGATACTTGGCACAATTCGACATAGAATCCATGTAATAGTCAAACAGACTGTCACAAACAGCATTAATCCATACTAACTTGCCCTTTTCAAATACACATTCTATATCTGAAGAACTAGGATACCCCCAATAGCAGTATTGATGAGAAATTTTCTTGATAGTCAAGTCACGAGTCGGATGGTGTCCACTTTTTATGGATAAAAGATATATATTCTCATCCTCCTCTAACTCATCCTCTGATTGATCAGAATAGTCAAAATCGAAATACTTATCGGTAAGATTACATTCTGAATCCATGACAAACTCCAGGTTCATATTATATTCATCATCCAAATTTTCTTCGTATTCCCCGTTGGGTTCTTGTACAATTGTATCGATCTCATCATCAGTACTCTGAACATTTTCCTGATTTGAACTTCCACAGGACGACAAAAGTATGATGATAATAAATAACGGGAACCACCAAATGATTTTGTGCGTTGTCATCATATTTTATGATTTATGTTGATTGCAAATTACCTCTTTTTCTTTTTCAACATGGATTCGCACTTATCCACCCTCTTGTTGAGCATTTGGATATTTTGGCGGACATCCTTGAGAAATTTGGAAAGATCAGGGGTTGTGACTGTCTCCGTTTGCGACAAAGCATCGTCCAGTTCACTCCTAAACTCCTCTATTGCACGGTGCATTGAACGATCCGCACCCGGACTCACGAAGTTGAGCTCCTCAAGATGGTTTTGTAGATTACTGATTTGATCAATCATCCGCCTACACCTATCTTGTTGTTCTTCCAACGTGTGATTATCAATGAAGGACTTCACATACGCGGCATACTCTACCGCATACTTATTCTTGTCCCCATTACGAATCATCCTATCGTAGATAGCCTTTTTCTGTTCGATGGGATCCAACTGGAAATAAGCCGTCAGCGAGTCCAACCACCCCATCTCATTCATGGTAGGTAGGTTAATCGTATCCCCCGAAGTTTGGTCTGACGACACCTTCGCACCGAGACGCATCAACGGGTCGTACGGGATATGGCGCTCCTTAAAACTATCAGGAAAGGCCATAAAGTATTTGGAGTCAAGACGTTTATAGTATTCACTGGCATCCTCATTGACATATCCGCTACTCCATGTTGGATCGAACATATAAGGGACGCTGTCGATGATGCAGGCACACCACGCATGGGCACCACTTATTCTCTTGAAATTATTCTTCGAATCATAGCCCCTAATGACGAACATTGGGATGCCCATCCTGTTGGAGACCTTGGAAAAAAGGCTCGCGTAGTTAGCGCACACACCCTTTCTGTTGCGCAAAGTCCAATTGGCCAGGTCCTCATCCTGAAACTTACTCTGGGCATCCAACGCGGAGAAATCATACACGACATTCTCCGACAACCAATTCTGCAGTGTCCAAAGCATCTGGCGCGTATCCTTGCAGTTTCTTTTGATATACGCCGCCATCGCATCAACATCTCCCGAATACTCATCAGGGATATTGACGGGCTCACTAACCTCCTCCGCACCCATCGCGAAGTAAGAAAGCATCAGCAGAAACAATAAAACTGCACTTCTCTTCATATATTCCTCATTATGACATAGAATATGACAAAGATAATAATAAATGAACACGTGAATAAAAAACTTTAGAAACCCAAATGCTCGTTAAAGCCAAATAACATTTAAAACTTTTTCGTGCCTTCTTTAGCATATTTTTCTAACCTTCTGATATACAAATCAAAAACCCTAAATTGGACGATTTTTGAAGTGTCGTTTACACTGCAAGATATCCTTCTTTCCTTAGAGTTTATGTAAACAGAATCTAATTTAAGCTCGTAAGAACAAAAATATATGTTTTTTTCTATTGTGTCTAATACCCCCCAATAACACTCGTCATCGTGAACTTTATTTTTTATACATACTTCATCATAACTCATTTTATATATTTGCTTACTCTGATCACAACATTCCACACATTCTATTTTACCAGAAATTTCAAAATCTGTTTCATCCAAATATCTTTCTATCTGAGATGATGATGGTGTACGCAAAAATTTTTCATAAGCCAGTCCCAAGCCTACAAATAAGACGAGTAAATAGCAAATGTATAAAGGTATTTTTAATATTGAAATAAGTTTTGCTTTCATCTCAATTTGTTTTATATATCAGTACGAACGTTATTACAAAAATAATAAATGTCTCGATGTTCTTACTCGATATCTTTTTTCCTTTTGATGTCATTTTGTTTAAGTACTATTATTGTCTTTATGCTAAAAGCTAAAAATGTCCTTTAAGTATCTACCACCGATACGTAGCGCCACATAACATAAGAAATTTGTTAAAATCAGAACAATCGATGGACTTATTAAATAAAATTCCAGAAGAGCAGCTATTGGTATTT